>JASLNR010000019.1 GCA_030745885.1 Candidatus Thalassarchaeaceae archaeon | reverse complement strand
TCGAGGTCGTTGGGCTGCCCGTCGCCGTCGGCGTCGTCGTCGGAGTTGTCGCCGATGCCGTCGCCGTCCGTGTCGGTGGTCTCGTTGGCGTCGTTCGGGAAGGCGTCGCCGTTATCGCCCACGCCGTCGCCGTCGGAGTCAGCTGTCTCGTTGGCATCGAACGGGAACGCGTCCTGGTCGTCGTAGACGCCGTCGCCGTCGCTGTCCTCGGCATCGTCGTCGATCCCGTCGCCGTCGGCGTCGGTGTCGGCGTTGTCGCCGGTCCCGTCCCCGTCGGTGTCGACCCACTCGGTCCCGTCTTCGGGGAAGGCGTCGGTGTTGTCCCCGTACCCGTCGCCGTCCGTGTCAGCCGACTCGCTTGGGTCCCACGGGAAGGCGTCGCCGTTGTCGCCCACGCCGTCGCCGTCGGAGTCGTACTGCTCCGAGGCGTCTTCGGGGAAGTCGTCCGCGTTGTCGCCCAATCCGTCATCGTCGGAGTCGTCCCACTCGTTCGGGTCGTCTGGGAACCGGTCGTCGTGGTCGTTGTACCCATCGCCATCCGAGTCCACGGTGCCGAACACGAGCTCCATTTCCGCGATGTGCTCGCCCGCCGCGACCTCAAAGCAGACTTGCTCTTCAGACTCAACGGTCACGGCCGTGCCGTTGTAGGTCCAGGATATTACCTGGTACTCCGCGACCATTTCTGCATCTGTGCAGAATGTGGAGTCAACCTCCAACGGGCCGTCCTCCTCTGGGTCGTTGCCGGGGAAGACCATCACCAGCTCGCCTGCCGAGTCAGCGGAGGCGTTGAAGTGCAGGTCCCAGGCTAGGACAAATGCCGGATCCATGGCGGATCCGTTGGCTAGCCCTTCGAACCATATGTAGAGCTCGGCACACCACCAGTCCACCCCGTTCATCGTGAACGCTGGGACCCTCCATGCTTGGGCAAACTCCTCGTCGACGCACTCGCCGTCGCCGCCCGGGAATACGTACATGTCCTCGAACATCATCGCCTCGGACTCGTTGAGCCAGCCGTCGCCGTCCCCGAAGTCCTGGTCGATCTTCACCCTGACCTCCTCGTCAAGGAACTGTAAGTTGTCCAACACCACTATCGCGGTGCCGTTCGCCCCGTCTACCTCTGCTAGGAAAGCGCCGAACTCCTGGTCCGTGATGAAGTCGAACACGTCGAAGTAGTCTCCTCCGCCTCCGCACGGGGTGTCGACGAACGCGTATGCGAAGTCATGAATCTCCCCGCTCCCGGTGTACTCATCCTCGGAGACATCTACGACCACGAAGGCCCCGCAGGTGTAGTCGTGGACCTCTATCCATATGCTGAGGCTCTCGTTCGAGCTGCTCGCAGTGAAGTTCAACCAGCCAATTGGCCCCCCGGAATCCCACAATTGTGCGATTACGTCGGCGACCCCCCAGGCTCCTTCGAGGTATGCGTAATTGACCGTGTAGTCGGTGCCGACAGTCAGCCCGGAGATCTCCACGGCCAACTCGTAGGCACCGTGGCCCAGGAACTCCCGATACCCCTCGTCGTTGGTCAGAGCGTGGCTCATGCCGCCCTCGTCGATGGCCTCGGCGGAGATCAGCCCCGCGAGGCTGCCGCCCATGCACGGTCCCTCGAGGATCATCAAGTAGGAGTCAACCCACTGAGTGCCCGATGCGTCGACCATCGCGAGCTCGGCCTGGACGAAGATGAAGCAGTCCCAGTCGGTCAGGGTGATGCTGAAGTTGTGCTGGGCCCAGCCATACTCGTCGCTCGAGATGTTGACGACTTCCGTGATTAGCTCGCCGTCCACGCCCGCGCTGAAGCTCAGGACGTAGTCCTGGTCCCCCTCGAGGTCCATAGCCGCGAAGGTCATGTCGTACGTGCCGACGTCGAGGTGCTGGTAGGGCCATGGCTCCATGAAGTCGCCCATCCCGTCGTCCAATCCCAGAGCGAGGTTACCCATCTCGCTGCCAAACGGCGGCCCCTCTCCCGGCCCGGGCCCGTCGCCACCCTCGAAGCAGTCCGGCATGCCGTTGGAGTTGTCGTCGAGGGCCGTTGCCGGCCCTGCGATGATGCCTACGTAGAGGCCCATCATCGCCTCGGACTCGTTGTTCGACTCCAGTTCGAGCCAGAACAGGACAATGCAGGTCTCGTCCTCTATGTCTAGGGTCCAGGCGACCTCCTCGTGCTCGGACGTCGCGTTGAACTCGAAGAACCCGCCTTGGTAGCTGCCACCCCCCAAGTGCTCTGTCCCGTTGGCGGAGAACTCCCAGTCGGGGCTCTGCCCGAAGTCGTCGGTGCACCACCACTGCTCTTCGTACTCGTCGTACTCGCAGTAGTACCACCACTCGTCGAAGTCGTCGGGCTCGTCGTCGTCGTCGTAGGTGCACCACCACCGCTCGTCGTCCTCCTCGGTGCCTTCCCATTCGCAGTATCCGTACGTGTTCCAGTCGACGTCTCCTTCGCCGTCTCCCTCACCCTCGGCATTCTCAGTCTCGTAGAAGGCGGAGTAGCCTTCACCCACCGTGAGGTTGTCGAAGGTCCACCTCATGTCCCAGCTTCCAGCGGACAGGTTGTACCCTATGTGCTGCAATATCAGATCAGGTGAGTCTTCCTCGGTCATCAGCACCTCGAAGGGCACGCCCGCTACGTCTTGCCAGCCACCGTCATCGACCTCGAGGCCGACGTCCACGGGGAAGCCCCCGAACTCGCATTGCCCCATGAAGGAGAAGTCGTTGTAGGCTACGTAGTCGTGCCAGTCGGTCACGCCGTCGCCGTCCCAGTCCACCGGCTGCATCAGCTGGGCGCTGATCATTGCCTGGCAGGTCGAGTTGTCCACGTAGAGGTCCCAGTCGATCTCGTGGGAGTCCGAGGATGCGGTGAAGTTCTCCGCATCGTCGTACATTTCGTAGTCCATCATGCTCATGGTGTAGACGTACCACATCAGGGTGTAGTTTGCGCTCTCTTCGAGGTCAGTGAGGTTCCAGGTCATGCCGTGGTCGCCCGCGCTGATGAATGGTGAGCCCATTGAGTTCTCGCAGAGCCAGGTGCCGTCGGAATCCTGCTCGCAGTAGTCCTCCCAGAACATCTCGTCCCCGGAGTCGTTGTTCCAGCACTCGAAGTGGTCGCCGTAGTCGTCGCACTCGTCGTACGTGTGGGTGTCCGTCACCGGCTCCCACTCGACGATGTCGCCGTTCTCGTCCGGGTACAGCAGGTGGATGGGCGATGGCGGCTGCTCGCACGGGCCGTCGAAGCCGAAGTACTCGCCGAACAGGTGGTTCTCGTGCCACCAGTTGCCGTATTCGTCCCACGATACCTCGTAGAGCGTCGCGTACACGTTGGCCTGGCAGGTCGAGTTACCCGTCTCCATGAAGAAGTTGAGCGACTCCATGTCCGAGCTCGCGTTGAACAGCTCGGTCGAGTGGTCCCAGTCGCAGCCATACATGGCCTCGCAGATGTCAGTCTGGATGTCGACGGCGTAGCTCAAGCCCGCCTCGAGGCCCTCTACATCGAGGGTCATCGAGTGGTTGCCCTCGTCGATGAGCGGGTTCTGGTGCCAGCCCTCGCACCACCAGGTGCCGTTGGCGTCCTCCTCGCAGTCGTATCGGTAGTCGTACCAGTCGGGCTCGCCGTCGCCGTCGCTGTCCCAGTCGTCGTTCCAGCACTCGTAGCCGCCGTCGCCCTCGTACTCGCACTGGTCGTACTCGTCGTAGTGGATGATATGCTCGTACTCCATGCCGTCGTAGTACAGGGTGAATGGGGAGGGCGGCTCCTCGCACGGGCCCTTGAAGTTGAACCAGTCCCAGGCGATCTGGTGGTGCCACCAGTTGCCGCTACCGTCAGACTCGTTCCCGTAGAGCTCGACTTGGATGTCCAAGCCGCACGTGAAGTTGTCCGTCTCGATCAGACCCGATGTGGAGTAGGTGTCCGAGGATGCGGTGAAGTCCTCATAGACCTCTTCCGACTCCCCCCCGCCCTGCTGGGTGTTGATGTTAATCCATATGCCCACTGAGTAGTTCAGACCCGTCTCGAGGTCCTCGATTTCGAGGGTCATCGAGTGGTTGCCGGCGGCAAGGAACGGGTCCTCGTACCACTCGACGCACTCCCAGCCGGTGCTCAGGTTGGAGCACTCGTCGTAGACGTTAGCGTCGTCCCAGTTGCCGTCGCCGTCGTAGTCGATGTAGCAGTACCACTCGCCGTACCCCTGGAACTCCTCGCACCAATCTAAGCCGGTCACGTTGTGGGCGACCTGCTCGTGCTCGACGCCGTCGTAGTACAGCGTGAAGGGCGATGGCGGCTCCTCGCACGGGCCTCTGAAGCCGAAGTACTCGCGGAAGATCTGGTTGCTGGGCCACCAGTTGCCCTGATCGTCCCAGTCTGCCTCGTACAGAACGAATTCTGAGCTGTAGTGGCAGGTGAAGTTGTTGGTGTTGAAGTAATACCCCTCATGGGTCCAGTTGCCGGAGGCGGAGTCGTAGTCCCACAGGTCGGACGCGTTGAACGGCCCCCCCCAGTCACCACTCATCCCCTCGCAGCCCTGCTGGGTGCATCGCTCGTCGTACCACTGGAGCACGTAGCTCCCGTCAGCCTCGAGGCCCTCGACGTCCAGCCAGCCGCTGTGGTTGCCCTCCTCGACGAAGGGGTCCTCGTACCACTCGACGCACTCCCAGCCGGTGCTCAGGTTGGAGCACTCTTCGTACCAGTAGTAATCGGAGTCGTCAGGCTCGCCGTCGCCGTCCCAGTCATAGTCGATCCAGCACTCGAAGTAGCCTTCGTACTCGTCGCACCCGTCGATGCCGGTCATGTTGTGGGCGACCTGCTCGTACTCCATGCCGTCGTAGTACAGCGTGAAGGGCGATGGCGGCTCCTCGCACGGGCCATTGAAGTCGAACTGGTCCTCAGCAATCCAGTTGTGCCACCAGTTGCCGCTGCCGTCAGACTCGTTCTCATCGAGCCAGACCTGGATGTGCAGGTTGCACGTGAAGTTGTCCGTCTCGATGTGCCCCGATGTGGAGTAGGTGTCCGAGGCTGCGGTGAAGTCCTCATAGCCCTCTTCGTGCTCATCGCCCTGCTGGGTGTTGATGTAGATTTGAATACCCACTGAGTAGTTCAGGCCCGTCTCGAGGTCCTCGATTTCGAGGGTCATCGAGTGGTTGCCGGCGGCAAGGAACGGGTCCTCGTACCACTCGACGCACTCCCAGCCGGTGCTCAGGTTGGAGCACTCTTCGTACCAGTAGTAATCGGAGTCGTCAGGCTCGCCGTCGCCGTCCCAGTCATAGTCGATCCAGCACTCGAAGTACCAATCATCGTACTCGTCGCACCCGTCGAAGCCGGTCATGTTGTGGGCGACCTGCTCGTGCTCGACGCCGTCGTAGTACAGGGTGAAGGGCGAGTCCGGCTCTGCGCATGGCCCCTCGACAAATACTGAGAGCACCTCGAGTTCCTCCGAGTGATCGGCCCCATCGACCGTCTCGTTGTGGTAAAGGTAGAGGTCGAACCCGTAGGCGCAGGTCTGGGCGCTGATTTCCAGGGTGACGACGTTGGATACCTCCTCGGTCGGGGCGGTGAAGCCCAATTCGTAGTAGTCGCTCTCGTGGCCCCAGTAGGTTTCCTCCCAGAGTGCGCCGTTGAGGAAGTACTCCTCGCCGACGGAGAGCCCAACTATCTCGAGGGTCACGTTGTACGAGCCGTCCTCGAGGTACATAGGATCGTAATTGATGCGGCATTCGTACGAGGTCGTGTTAGTCGTCCCGTCGTAGTTGTCCCAGCATTCGTCGAATTCCTCGACATCCCCGGTGTCGGGGTCGGTGCACTCCCACCACTGCTCGCCCTCGTCGTCCCAGAACTCCTCGCAGTCGCCGTCGGGGAAATCGTGCGACCAGTAGTCGGCGCTATGTTGGTTGGCGAGCTCGACCCAGTCGCCCTCCTCGTCCAGCCAGATGTAGGCGGTCATCATGCTCTCGCACGGCAGGAATATGACCTCGCTCCACGAGCCGACCCAGTACTGGTCGATGATGGTCCAGCCGGTTGTGGTGTTCTGCCACAGCAGCGCCTCGGGCTGCAGGGTGCAGTCGAACTCCGTCACGGTGACGTTCCACCCTATCGACTCATCGGAGCCGGTGGCGTTCCATGCGTACCCGTTGGTGCTCGTGCTCATGTCCCACGTGTTCCCCGTCAGGTAGTACCAGTAGTCGAGCTTGTACTCCCCGCCGGTCGTCAGGTTGGTCACGTCCCAGCTCATGTTGTAGGACCCGGGCTCGAGCTCCTCGGGCTCGCTAACCCAGGTGCCGTTGATCTCGGCCGACGGAGTCACGGTCCCGTACTCCATGCACTCGCCGTAGAAGTCGTACCACTGGGTGTTGACGTAGTCCCACAACCCGTCGGTGGTGTTGATGATCTCGACCACGGCATTGTACCAGCAGTCGAACTCGCTGACCTCCATCTGCCAAGTGTCGGTCACGTTCTCGGAGGACACGGCGCCCTCCAAGCCGCCACCGTCCTCGTGGATGCCGTAGGTATTCCACCTCAGGGTGTAGTTCGAGCCCGCGTCGAGGTTGTAGTAGTCAATCTGCATGTCGTACGTCCCCGCCTCGACTTCGAACATCGTGTAGGGCTCAAGGAGCTCCCATGTCCCATCATAGTCAATCATCAGGTCGAAACTAGGCCAGTCATCTTCCTCGTGGTCCGCTGCTGCCGGGACCGCGATCGGGCCCATGGCCGAGAGGACCATCAGTAGGCAGATGCTCAGGCTTCGTGTCTTGCGTACGCTGTACATGGACCCAGTCCCCATCCATTCCATATTTAACCGCTAGGCCGAAATGTCACTTCGATTAATAAAGAAGGTTTACTTCTTACACCGCTATTCAGCCGGTGCCCTCCCACCAAGACACCTCGTCCCCCGAAACGACCTCCTTCGAGACCACCGAGAGCCCGGATTCGGACAGCGAATTTCTGGTGAACAGGGCCCCCTCGGTCCCACCGAGCTCGATCGGGGAGACGCACAGGCGGCCCCTGTCCACCAGCCCCGCATCCAGGAACCTGCCCCAGGTGTCGGCCCCGCCTTCGACCAGCAGAGACTGGACGCCCCTGTCTCCGAGCATGTCGAGGATTCTCGTCACAGGGATCTCCTGTTCCGGGATAACGACGCGCTCGACGTGGTCCGAATCGCCCGAGCCGAAGTCCGAGGACTGAATCAGAAGAGTGGGGGCCTCGCCGTCAGTCAGCAGCCTGCATCCGAGAGGCGTGCGGTCGTTGGGGTCGACCACCACTCTGAGGGGATGGGTCCTCGGTCCGATGTCCGGCCCCCTGACGGTCAGTGAGGGATCGTCCCTGACGACGGTGTTGACTCCGACCAGAATCGCCATGGAATCCGCTCGCAATCGGTGCACTAGAGCCAGTGACTCGGCCGAGCTGAAGCGCTCGGCGGGCTCGGACTGCTCGCCGTCGATTCTGCCCCTCGAGTCCGTAGCCGCCTTGAGCGTGACTAGCGGCCTGCGGTGCCTGCACCAGTGCATGAAGGCGCTCATCTGCCTCTCGCACTCCGCCTCGAGGAGCCCGATATCGACCTCGATCCCCTCCTGCCGCAGGGCCTCGGCCCCACCCCCCCTGACAGTGGGGTTCGGGTCCATCGCCCCGATTACGACCCGCCCGACACCCGCCCAGAGCAGCGATTCGGTGCAGGGGGGCGTACGGCCGAAGTGGTTGCAGGGCTCCAGCGTGACATAGGCCGTCGTTCCCTGGGTGGCAACCCCCCGCGCCTCCGCGTCCGCGATTGCCATCTGCTCGGCATGCAGTCCCCCGATGTGATCGTGCCATCCCTCCGCAACGATCTCGCCGTCCCGGACGAGCACGCATCCGACCATCGGGTTCGGCATCACTCGATGCCTCCCCGACTCCGCGAGCTCTAGCGCTCGACGCATGAATCCATCACCATCGTCCATGTTAGTCTGGCTACTGAGCCCGCCCTCTCCTCATGATTGCTTGCTTCGGCAGTATTCAAGTCGAGAGACGCACCGCCCACGACGTGTCTCGCATCGCCTGCATCCTCAATCCCAAAGCCCGCGATGGGCTGTCGATCAAGCATTGGGAGGGCTTCGAGCCGGCGCTCAGGGAGGCAGGGTTCGAGATCGATCTTCATCACACCGAGGAGCCGGGCCATGCCATGGACATAGCCAGGGATCTGTGCGACGGTGACCACGAACTAGTGGTGGCCGTCGGCGGCGACGGCACAGTGCACGAGGTCGCTTCGGGGCTGAGGGGCTCGGACAAGGCGCTGGGCATACTCCCCATAGGCAGCGGCAACGACTACGCCCGGGCCCATGGGATCCCTACTCCTAGGGGTAACAAGTTCAAGGACATGCAGGTCGCAGTCGACATCCTCGTAGACGGCACCGACCGCAGGGTGGGCGCGATTCGCGTGGAGGGCCCGCCGGCCCCAGACCACCCATCGAAGGCCGCTCCCGTGCCCAGAACATGCAACGGCGAGCCCGAGAACATTGGCAACCTGGTCCGATGGAGCTTCCTAGAGAGCGACGGAGGGGTCACCTCGGTGGTCAACCGCATGAAGGACGAGGGCCAGTTCAAGAGGATTCGCGGCCAGATGAAGTACACCCTGCTGGCCATCAAGGCCATCATCAAGTGGAAGAAGGAGTCGGGCACGATTGCCATCGACGGGGGGGCGGCGGAGACGATAGACCTCTCCGGGCTGTTCTGCATGAGCATGTGCCAGACCTTCGGCGGCGGCTACAGAGTGGCACCGGGGGCCAAGCCCACCCAGGGGCACGCATCCCTAGTCACTGCATGGGGGCTGTCCAAGTCCCAGATGCTACGCCTGATGGGGCCTCTCGAGAAGGGCAAGCACATAGGGATGTGGAGCGTGGCCATGCAGGACGCGAGCAGGATTGAGTTCGGCCACTCCTCGGGGGCACCGATGTTCATCAACGTCGATGGCGAGGCGGTCATCACCACTCCCGCCACCATGCATTACCACGATGACCAGCTTACCGTGCGGGGCGCGGCCTCGATACCCAACGAGTAGTGGCGCAGACGGAGAGATTTGAACTCCCGAGTCACTAGGACACCGGATTTCAAATCCGGCGCAATACCAGGCTATGCGACGTCTGCAGCATGGTTTCGGAGTCGAGTCCACTCATGAACCCTACAGGCCGTAGTTGCCCGGCCTGCACCAGTCGGGCAGACCACTCGCGCTGTCCGGGTGGGTCAGGCCGATGAACAGGATCATGATGAGTATGAAGAAGGCCGGGAACAGCGCTGTCATGGTCAGGATCCCGGAGTCGTCATCACCGTAGAGGTGCATGAAGATCCCGGCGATCATCATGAACTTCGGGATCGCTATAACGGTCAGTATCATCAGTGTAGTCGTCTTGCTGAGGTCGATGCCGACCGCGCCGACCTCGATGACTGTAAGGATCAACAGCCCGTAGAAGTTCATCCAGTAGGGGTCCTTCCCGAAGATCTTGTAGTGCGACATTTCATTTCACCTCAGTACAGATAGAAGAATGGGAATACGAGGACCCAGACCAGGTCTACGAAGTGCCAGTAGAGCCCGAAGTACTCGATCGAGACCGCGTTGTCCGGTGTGTAGCCCCCGGTGTGGGCCTTGTAGGTCATGTAAGTCAGGCCGATCACCCCACCGAACACGTGCACCCCGTGGGTACCCGTGGTCACGTAGAAGGTCGTGGCGCTGACCTGGATGTCGGCCATCATGTGGGCGTGGGTGGCCTCGTCGACGTAGGAGTGGTGCTGATAGTGGTCGTTGTTGATAAGGTACCCCTCCGAGTACAACGAGTCGATGGCGGCGTGGCCGTGGTTGTACTCGTGGAGGAACTCGGGTAGCGGGAAGCCCAAGAACCACTCCACCATCTTCAGCGTGATGAAGAGCAATGCGAGTATCCAGGTGGTGCCTAGGTACCGCGTGATCCTCCTGCGGCGGATATCCTCGTCTACGCTGCCTACGGGCTTCTTGGCCCAGCGCAGCGCCTGCACTATGGTGAAGGAGGACATGATGAGGGCGAAGGTGTTGATCGCGCCCGGGGCGAGGTGGAACCAGCTCGAGGAGATGAGGTGGCTGGCGGGCTCGAAGCAGACCACCGGGGTGCCCTCCACCCAGTTGCCCGAGGCGAAGACGTCACCGCAGTTATCGAGGCCCAGCCGGTAGCGCATGTAGGTGCTGAAGAGAGAGGTGAAGATCATCATCTCAGACATGAGGAATACCCACATCGCGACCTTGCGGATGTCGATGTTCTGGAATGGCGCGCCAGCCGACTTCGGCTCGTAGCTGGCGCCGTCGAAGCCCATGTCCTGCCGCCACCAGACTACCAAGCCGAAGAAGGTCACGCCGAGGCCGCCGAACACCAGCGGTACGTAGCCAGCGCTCACGAACTCGCCCCACTGGAAGGCTCCTGCGAGGGTGAAGAGGAAGATTGCGAAGCCACAGCTCATGATGATCGGCGCCCACGAGTTGTGCGGCGCGCCGTGGCTCCAGTCGTGGGGGCCCCAGGCGCTGGGGTGGGAGTGGTCATCGTGGTAGTCGGCGCTCAATGTGCCACCTCCCCGGTCTCTTCGTCGGGCACCATGAGCCGCTTGAACCACCGGCCGATTACTCCCGGCTCGTTGGCGATGTGCTCGTTTGCGTCCTCCAGCCTCGGGAGGTTGTGCGGGTCGAAGCTGGGCGTGGGGGGCGGCGAGGATGTCATCCACTCGAAGGACCAGCCGCCCCACGGGTCATCCGGCGCCGGCTCGCCGCGGATGTAGGTGACCACCATGTTGGCGACCAGGATGAAGTTGGAGAGGAAGAACGCGAATGCTGAGACGGTGATGAACATGTTCCAGCCCGCGGCCTCCGGCGGCAGAGAGCCAAGGGCCTCGTCCGTGGTGATGAAGTAGGTGTGGTGCCTTCTGGTCATCCCCCAGACGCCCAGTCGGTGCATCGGCCAGAACAGCGCGTTGTAGGAGACGAAGGCACTCAGGAAGTGGAGTACCCCGAGCTTCTCGTCCAACATCCTCCCCGTGGCCTTGGGGAACCAGTAGTAGATTCCGGCGAAGAACCCGAACACAGTTCCACCCACCAGCACGTAGTGGAAGTGGGCGACCACGAAGTACGACTCGTGCAGGTGGACGTCCATCGCGATCGAAGGGAAGAACATCCCGGAGAAGCCCCCCAAGGTGAAGGTCACGAGGAATCCCAGGGCCCACAGGGTGTGCGTTCGGTAGACCAAGGACCCCCCATGCATGGTCATCAGCCAGTTGAACACCTTGATCCCAGTAGGCACCGCGACCAGCATCGTAGTCAGCATCGTGACGAAGCGAAGAGTCGGGCTCATGCCGCTGGTGAACATGTGGTGGCCGTAGACGATGAAGGCCACGACGCCGATCCCTGCCATGGCGTAGACCATCGATCGGTAGCCGAACACAGAGCGTCTTGCGCTCGTGGCAACCACCTCGGAGATGATTCCGAAGGCAGGAACCACCACCACGTAAACCTCGGGGTGGCCGAAGTACCAGAACAGGTGGCTCCATAGCAAGGGGTCGCCGCCAGCCGCTATATCGTAGAACGCAGTGCCGATCACCCTGTCTAGGTAGACCTGGATGAGGCCGACCCCGAAGGCCGGGATTGAGAGGAACAGCATCACGTTGGCAATGAAGATTGACCAGGTGAACAGGGGCATTTTCATCCATCCCATGCCCTCCGCGCGCATCACTGCGATGGTGGTAAGGAAGTTGATGCCAGTCAGCGTGGAAGAGGCGACTAGCATGATCTGCCCAGCTGCCCACATCGTGGTCCCAACGTGCGCAGTCTCGCTTACTACGTAGGGCGCGTATCCCGTCCACCCGGTGTCTGCCCCTCCACCGGAGAATATCCCGGTGAAGATCAGAATCGCTGAGAACGGCTGCAGCCAGAACGACATCGCGTTGATCCTCGGCAGCGCCAGATCGGGCGCGCCAATCTGCAACGGCACGATCCAGTTCGCGAATCCGTTAATCAACGGCATCGCGGCGAGGAAGATCATCGTCGTTCCGTGCAGGGTGAAGAACTGGTTGTACTGCTCCTGGGTCAGGAAGTCGTTGCCAGGGACGGCTAGTTGAATACGGATGAACATGGCCATAATCCCGCCCACGCCTAGGAAGAACAACCCCTGGACGAAGTACAGGGTGCCAATCCTCTTGTGGTCGGTGCTGGTCATCCACTCTGCTATCCATGGGGCAAAGTTGTCCCAGTCGAATGAGTCAGGGTTCCTGCTGTAGAAAACGAAGGTGAGAGTGATCCCAAGCAGGACTGCGCAAACGATGATTAGGACGGAGAGCACGAGGAACGGGTCGGCCTGCTCCAGCACCTCTACCGGTCCCGTGATCTTGACGCTGACCTTGTTCCACAGGTCGCCAGAACCCCCTCCGCCAGCTCCGTCGGCGTTGCCATTGACCGAGTTGACGTGGAGGACGAACTCCACGTTCCTGTCTGTGGCAGGCGCAGTCCAAGTCATGGACCACGAGGTTTGGTCATTGCCCGCCTCGGTGTGTCCGGCCTCGTTTGGGTTGAACAACTGGGCAGTGGCGTCCGTAACCGACAGCTCGCCGTCGCTGACCCATAGGTGGAAGCCGCCTTGGTTGCTGTTTCCCAATTCACTGGGGCCTCCAGAGAAAGAGACCGTGAGCTCGTAGGATTCCGAGTAGTTGTAGGTCGCGGGCAGTCCGGCGATAGTGGGCGTCACCACCGCGTCCGGCGTTGCACCGTGGCAATTGCACCCGGAATCCTTGGCCCCCGAGATCCCCACCGGCAGCGAGGTGGCAGAGGGGGCGGCCAGCATGGCTGCGACGACCACAAGCATCACGAGTGCGCCGCGCGTCTTCTTGGATTGCCCCACCATACCACCTCAGTTGTGTACTGACAGAACCGCTGCCATAACGGAGTGCGCATCCCCGCAGTACTCAGCACACAGAATCATCGAGTCTCCAGTGTCCGTTACAGGCAGCCAGAGGCTCGTCTGCTGCCCCATCAGAACGTCCTCCTTAGTACCGAGGTTCAGGAACCACGGTGCATGGGTGACGTCCTCTGACTCCATCACAGCCAAGTAGGTCTCGCCCTCCTTTAGCATGAGTATGGGCACACTGCCGTAAACCTCGACGCTGTCCGTGCCAGTGTCGCAGAGGTCGCTCTCCAACTCCAAGCAGTCGAACGACCAGAACCACTGCTGGGCGGTGATTTCGATAACGTGGTAGCAGTCAGAGGTTACTATACCGTCCGAATCCATCTCGTTGTCTGAAAATTCGTAAACTATACCTTCGTTGGGATTCACCTCTCCACACTCGTAGCCGTGGAAGCCCCCTTCCGTTGAGGTCCACAAGGCATCGAGGGGTGCCCAAGAGATGTAGGTCAGGTAGATGATGAGCAGGAAAGGGAGGATAGTCCAAGTAACCTCGAGCCTCATGTCGTCGTTGTGCTTGGGGAACACGCCTACCTTCAGGAGGTCGACATTGGGTGGGGCCTCTCCGTCATAAGAGCGGAACCAGAATGTGTGGTGGTACAGCCATCCGAAAGCGATGGCACCGACCAAAATCGACCACAGGATGTACTCGTCCCAGAGCACGTCGAAGAGCACAGTCGTGACGCTCATGCAACTCTCCAGCCCCGCGGGGGAAAATCCCCTCATAAGGGTCGCGGATTGGCCCTCTGGGCCAGCCCCATACACGGGTTAAACAATAACTACAAGCACAGCCTCCGGGATTCCCCCATAACATGCCTGGAAATTGGATCTCTGAGGATGGAGAGGGCGTACTAATCCTAGTCGACCTTACACCCGCAGCACAGCGTTCTCGCATAGTAGGCATCGAGCCGTGGAGAGGCCGTCTCAGGATCTCCGTCTCCTCTCCGCCCGTTGATGGCGCGGCGAACTCGGAACTGCTAGCCCTGCTCTCCGACAGTCTGGGCGTGGAACGTCCGAGGGTTTCCCTCCAAAGCGGGATGTCCAGCAGGCGCAAGTCTGTCAGGGTCGAAGGGGTAACGACTAGCGAGGCGAGGGCCTCGCTGGGGGTCTGAGATGTCCGATAGAGGGAGGCTCCCCGATTGGGTGGGCCAGAGAGCGAGGGCTGCTGGGCCGCCTGACCGAGATGTCCGCTTCGAAGTGGCCGCCAAGGCAATCGCGACCTCTATACTTAGGAATAGGCCGATTGCCGAGGGGGGCTCGGGCTGCCCCGTCGTCGTCGAGGGTCTCAATGATGAGAAAGCCCTGAGGGCACTGGGCTTTTCGGGCGTCATCGAGAAGGTGAATAGGGGCTGGGACAGAGCGCGCCTCGTTGCCCACCTGCACACTACCTACTGCTCCTCTCGCCCACCTGATGGGGGCCCGTCACTGATTCTGCTGATGGATTGGGACCGGACTGGAGGAAAGTTGCAGACCTCCCTAAGGGACCGACTGATGGCGCTCGATGCCCCCATCGACGAGGACCTGCGAATGATTCTGCTCAGAGCTATGAAGCCCGAGGGCCGGACTGTAGAGTCCCTACTGCCTCATTCACAATTCCTGGAGCCCATCATCCAGGGAGAACTCGACGAAATCGGTTGATCATTCCTCTGGCAGAGAGGGAGGCATCTCCTTGACAGTGTTCAGAACCAGATGGGTGACCGAGCGCTCGATGCCTCCCATGCTCACCACGCCCTTCGAAAGGTCATCCAGATCGCCGCGGTCGCGGGCTCTGGCGAGGACCATAGAGTCGTAGTCACCGGTTACGTCGTACACGCCGTAAACGCGATGGTCCTCCGCGATCTTCTTCTGAACTTCCATTAATCTCCCCTTCTCAATCCTAAGCCCGATTACCACACTAAGCCCCCATCCTGACCTTTCTGGGTCCAGCAGGACGGTGTAGCCGCGGATGACCCCCATGCCCTCCATCCGCCTCACCCGATTGCTAACGGTCCCAAGAGCTACTCCCACTTCCTCTGCGATCCTCCTCATCGAGGTTCGGGCATCCGCCTCAAGGACCTTGATAATACGCTGGTCCACATCGTCCAAAACAAACACCGAGAGTGGATGTTTATTGCTACGGCTCTTGAACATATGCCATAATTATTCGGCATTTCGTTTTCGATTGTGCAATTTCTCCACGTTATTCCTCTTCTGCCAGTACGATTGGCAAACCACGCATTGCCCTCAGCACCCTTAGTTCAGCCTCGCTCACCATCGGCGTTACACGAGCGCCGATCCAAGCGGTCATGCAGGCTCCTCCCTCGTCAACTAGGATGCGACCGCCGCGCATTCCTCCTAGAGCCTCATCGAGATCTCCCGGTGCGGGCTCCTTGCCAAGCAGGACTCTTTCAAAGCCCTCATCGCTGATTTCTGTGAATCCACCTTGGATTTCGGGCAGCAGACTGGTCGCGGCGCGTGATACTATGCGACTCAGCTCACCCTGCCTTATCCTAGCGGCGATCAGCCCGATGTGAATCGCCTTCAACGGTCTCCAGCGCCGACCCGGAACCTGAATGCGCCCGCCCCGACGGCTGCGCCCGGACTCCCAGACGTCGAAGGCCTCTTCGGTAGACCAAAGCAGGCTCTTGCCACGAATCCACATTCCCGCCGGAATCGCTCCCCATGCGATCTCCAGCCTCCGCTCCCAGTCATCATCTAGGGGCTGTGGGAAGGACCCCGGGTCCGGGTCGACCTCGTCGGGGGTGAGAACTCGCTTCGGTTGGGTTGAATGCCTATCATCGCCCCCGATCCTCTCGAGCACTGCTAGGAAGAAACCGCCACCCTCGATGGCATCGTTCCAGATTCGCACGCAGTGGACCAGCTCACTGCGAACGAGTCCATCTAGGGGGGGCATCATGGACTCGGGGATTTCTAACTCGTCGGTGGACTCTCCCTCATCGTCGAGTACAGGCCAATGGGTTAGGCCATGCTCCGAGGGCACGCCATCGAGCAGGCTGTGGCCCGGAACGATCCTAACCCCTCCTCCCTCGAGCGCCCGCGCCACCACCGCCTCGTCCTCCACAGGATCGAGCGAGCAAGTGGCGTAGACTATCCTGCCACCCCGCTTGGTCATTCGAATCGCCCTTGTGAGCAGGTCGGACTGAAGATCATGCAGCGAGCGCCCCGAAGAGGGCAACCACTTGGCCCAAACGTCAGGATTCTTCCTAGTAGTCCCGGACCCAGTGCACGGGACGTCGACGAGTACCTTGTCGAAACCGTCTTCGGGGACCATCGGCATGTGACGACCGTCATGTTGGACCACTACTGCGGCCCTAGAGGCATGACGCTGGACGTTAGTGACCAGGGTGTTAACCCGGCCACTCATGACCTCATTGGCAATGACAACGCCGCTATTGCCGAGATGCTCGCAGATCTGAGTCGTCTTTGACCCTGGAGAGGCGCACATATCGAGGACCACATCTCCCGGCCTCGGGTCCAGCGCAATCACCGGCAGCATGGAGACGGCCTCCTGACGCGTCACCCTACCAGTCTCGTGAAGCGCTTTGAGCAGAATGTCCTCCTCGCCCCCGGCCTTGCCCCTCTCGAAGGGAAGCTGCCACGCGCTGCCTGGACCACTGAACCACGGTATCCTCTTCGCTGATGCCTCGTTCAACCAGTCCTCCACCCATCCCCGGTCCCTGCGGAGCGGATTGACCCGGACGGTCTCGGGCAGCCTCTCATAGGACCCTTGGAACCAGTCCTCGGAATCCTGCCTCCAGTGAGAAACCGCCTTGAGGAGGACGCTATCGGCGGCCGAGTCCTCCCAAGTGACCTCGCAATCCGCCATGCACCAGCGGTTCTGGCCTCTGCCATCAAGTGCTCGCAGGGATTCGATGGCAATTTTCGAGGACCCCGATTTTCGCCGTTCGGACCCATGCTACACCAACAACGGTTAAACCTCGTAGGAATCGCTGACGCACTGCGGCATTTGTCGCAGATGGGATGCACATGAGTGGTTTGAGACGAAGGATATCCAAGAGCTCGATTGAGCCGACAAAGACTGATGAGATAGGAGCCAAGGTGAAGCTGGGCGATTTGGTAATGCGCGCGAAGCAGAACGGGTCTAAGCAGGGGCCGTTGGTTCCTATCGAGGCCTTGGTAACCGTGTCGCAGGACGAATGGACTTGGCAGGTCGTCAATAATGACGTCCTAGATCGCCTGAGCCATAGACTCGTGTTCCAGACATCGGGCGGCTTCCGTCGTGAGATTCTGATGACAAAGGGGCTGGAGACCGCCATGGGAGCAGCGTCTTTGATTGTGGAGCTCGATGGCGGTTGTGTGCTGATCGAGACCCTCGAGCCATAGCACGCTACGGCATTCTAGAGGTTCTCGTGGAGTTGAAATAGGGACTCTAGGTGCGGTGTGCCGATGGCCAAGGAGAAGGGCAGCGGCATTCAGCAGGCGGCTGGCCTGATTCGCTACTTCGACGAGGAGTCCGAGGACGCTATTCAGATTTCCAAGGGAACCATCTACTTCGCCTGCATCTCCTTCAGCGTGGTGGTATACCTCGCCCAGTTTGGCGTTTGGTCGTGGATGCGACAGACGCTAGGACTCTAGTCGCCCTTCAGAACACGGTCGGCGATTCGAACCTCGGTGCTGGGGTCGGCCTGAATGATTGCGTTCGACGCCCTGCTCAGCGCCCTCTCGACGGCAGGGGCATTCTTGTCGGATAGTGCGGACTGGGCCTCTTCCAGCGCATGTTCGGCTGCGTCTAGCAGATCTGCCGAGTCCTCGCTCACCCCCCTCAGACTGCGGACTGTGTCCTGGAGTTGTGTGATCTCCTCAATCATTTCCTCTTTGGCCAGAGCGACCAATCCCTCCCAGCTCGATGTGTGAGATGACATGGTGCCCGAGGTCGCCTTCTCGAATGCCCTTACTCGTGACGCCTCCCAAGGGTTCCTGCCTAGGATGGCAACGATATCATGCACGCACCTCGCACGCGCAGCCGATGGGCCCTCGATCACAATCTCATTGAGGAAGCACCTTGCCAATAGGCCGAAGCCCCAGTAGTGGCTACTTGAGATTCTCATTACCAGCTCGTTCGATCGGCAGAGAAGCTCCCAGCGCTGCTCGTCGTACCCCGGCTCCTTGGTGAACCTCGGTGGTTCGTGGGAGCCCATGGACCTGAGCGCCGCCTGAGCGACATCACCGAGGTAGACCTTCCCGGTAGCGCCCTTGGAACCATCGACTTGTAGGATGCCATCGTCGTCTATCGACATCCTGGGCCTTCCGTCCAAGACCTGGGCGTAGAGGACGGAGCGTCGCGCATCGAGGCCAATGGGGCCCGATTGCGTCTCACCCCCAAGCTCATTCACGCTCTACTGTCCCAGCCCGTGTGGTTGAACGTTGCGCGTCGGTGGGAACCCCTAAGTCCCACCTCCCCAACACCCAGACATGCCTCGGAGGAAGTACGGGCGCCTCCAGAAGGTCGTCGAGAGGCCGCCCTCTGACAACTGCAGCAGGTGCAGGGCGGGCAAGCACTGCCCGATTCCCGGCCATCCGGGCTACGATGAGGGCGCCAATAGGACTTGGAAGGGCCCGGAGGCCGTCGACAAGCGGACCAATAAGAAGAACCCGTCACGGAGATGACTACTCGTTTGAACGGGAAGCAATCTTCGCTTCCTCGACCTGAGTCTCTGGAGCCTCCTCAACGGTTCCCTCCGTCAGAGGCGGACTTCGTTGAGCCCTGTGGTAAATCTCCCTCAGGGTCTGGTCGGTAATCTCCAGATATATGCGGGTGGTCGCTATGCTGGCATGTCCCAGCAGACGCTGGATGGTTACTAGATCGGCCCCTCGCTCGAGCAGTCCTGTTGCGAAGGTGTGCCTGAGGGTGTGCGGACTGAGCCGACTGCGCGGAATGTCGGCGGAATCAGCTAGACGATCCATCATCTTCTGAATCGAACGCGGGTTGATGCGCCTGCCTCTGCTCGACAGGAACAGGGCTCTTTGATCCTCATCGTTGCTAATCGACAGCCTAGAAGCCCTGATTGGCCCCCAGGCCTCTATCACCTTAACCGTGGATTGGGTGAACAGCACAGTGCGATCCTTCTCTCCCTTGCCGCCGATCACGAGGGCCGACAGGTCCTCGGTGTCGATGTCATCGAGGTCTAGCCCGCACAGCTCGGAGACCCTCAGACCGGTGTCCAAGAGAAGCGTGGAGATCGGGAGGGCCAGAGGGTCTTCGGAATCGCGAGTGGCCCGCCTGAGGCGCTGGAGCTCCTTTCTGCCAAGCGTCTTCGGCAGCGAGCGGCTTCTTGAAGGACGCTGAATCCAGTCCGGTACCGTGTGGCCCAGCCACTTGAGGAGATGGGAGACAGCAGCGATCTTGGCGTTGATAGTGGTGGGCTTCAGATCTCCCAGACCGTTCAGCCAGGCGTCCATTCTCCCATTGTTCGGATCCGATCTCATGTGGAAGGAACTGACCGGGAAGCCCCTAACTTCACTCCAGTCGAATGACGGCTCCCTCGGCAGCCGAGTGGTCGAGAATTCACGCGCGGCAACTCCGTACGCCCTGATCGTGTGACTGCTCTTCTTCTCAGAGCGGAGCTGCTGCATCCAGCAGTCATGCCAGGAGAGTTCCGAAATCCTGTGCAACCTCGATGGCATCGAGTTGTGCAGCCCTATCTCGTCAGCGCCGAACCTACGACCGAGCCTGCCTGTGTCTGCTCCGGCCCCCGGTCCGTCTGCGCTATCCCGCTGCAAAGTAACTCGCCTCCCGCCGCGAACGGCGCGTGCATCCCTGTCCTAATGGACGAGGGCAAGGAGGCACCTCGGGACTTGAATGCTTCTCCAACCAAAACGAGAGAGACGACGTTAGCAAGCGTTCCGTTTCGCGCCGAATAGCCTCAGTAAGCGTCGGAGAACTCGCCTGACTCGGTTCCGCGGTCATCGGACTGACCCAGCCCCTGATCTTCTCGAACAATCTCCAATCGAATGTTCAGATGCTCGGCCACCTTTCCGGCTACGTTGACCCCGGTAGCGCCTTCAATGCCCTCCAGTCCCGGGCTTGAGTTGACCTCCAGAATCAGAGGTCCCCGCTTGGACTCGAGCATATCCACCCCAGCGAGGTCGAGTCCCAGCGTTTCGGTCGCTTGGACGGCGATTTCCTTCTGCCTCGGGGTTAGCTCGACCTCGTCGACCGAGCCACCTAGGTGGAAGTTTGAACGGAACTCGTTGCCGTGAGCCTTGCGACGCATCGAGGCGACGACCTCACGCCCGACCACGAAAGCACGGACGTCTTGGCCGTGGGACTCCTCGATGTACTCTTGGACCAAGGGCCTCATCCCGCGTTCCAGCATTTGGTAAACCAATTGCCTGGCTTGCTGCTCGGAGCGTACTAGGTACACTCCCGATCCATGCGTCCCCTCAGTGGACTTGACTACACAGGGGGTGCCACCGACGCGGCTCACCGCACGGCCGGTGTCCTCCCAAGCGCCGACGTGCGCTGTGATGGGGACGGGCACGCGCTTCTCGGCCATCATCTGGCAGGCAACCAGCTTGTCACGACTCCTGACGATGCCGTGGCTGGGATTGAGTACGATGGTCCCCATCTGCTCAAACTGGCGCACTATGGCTACTCCTCTGCGGGTGATGGAGTATCCAATCCTAGGAATGATGGCTTCACACTCCACTGGCCAACCCCTGTGGAAGATCCTACCTCCCCTCTCATCGACCACGATGGTGAGGGTGAGCGGGTCTATGATCCGAACAGACCACCCAGCCTTCTCAGCCTCGGTGGCAAGCCTCCTCGTGCTGTAGAGTTCGGGCCCCCGGGACAGCACCACCAGCCGAGGCTCCATGAAATGCGCCGCCATGGGATTGCCCTTCAACTCTTTGCCCCGAGAAAACGGGCATTGCTCTCGAGTGCTTGCCTGCGGGTCCGTGACGCCGAAGGGGTTGAAAGCCGCGGCTTGGGACTGCACACCGCTAGCATGGCCGGAGACGATTCACTCGACCGCGAGACGTTGTCATCGATGACAGTGGCGGAACTGCGAGATGCCTGCAAGGAGAGGTCTCTATTTGTCTCAGGCAATAAATCCCAGTTGGTTGACCGGATTTTGGAGGATCTCGGCGGCGAGCCTGAGCCCAGCCAGCCCGAAGCGGTCGACGCCCTGATAATGGACGAAGGCCCCTATGAAGCCGGCGATTCGAATCCCCCTGAGGTAGAATCCGAGAGGACTGAGCACGCTGAGGCCGCGGAGCAACTGATTGCAAGACTGAGCAAGGAGGACCAAACCGAGGAGACCGCGGACGAGGGCCCACGGTGGGGGGACGAGTCAGCGGAGGCCGAGGTATTAGAGGCCGAGTTAGTCGAGCCCGAAGCAGAGATCGTAGCCAAGGCTGCTGAGCCCACATCCCCCAGCGATGCTCCCGAGGAGGACGCAGCCTCCTTGGTCATCACCATCCCGACCATAACCTCTCTGGGCGAGCGGTGGCAGACTGTCGCTTCCATCGCTATCGTTGTGCTGCTCGTCGGAGCGCTGGCGACCCAAGTCCTGCAACGCAACTCTGGATTCTCTGCAAGGTCCCTCCACTATGGAGACCAGATGGACTTCTACGTCAGCGAGTCGACCATTACCATCCAGGGGGATGAGATGCTGGGCCTAGTACGGGACTCCGCAGACAGCATACTCGACGAGGCCTGTGGGCAATTGACAGCGGTGATGTCCGGAACGGGGCAAGTCGCGATTTCCCAGGGCAGCGAAGACGGTGCTTCCCCCACCTCCGACAGCCTTGGGAGGGACGGGTTCCTAGCGGTTGAGAAACGACTCTCGATGAATCTGGACATCGACTTCGAGGGCAAGACTTGGAGAAATCCCGGCGATTGCGGCAATGTCGGTTGGTCGCTGTCCGACAATAAGATGGCCCTGGACTCAACCAGTTGGGTTGAGCTGGAAGACCGGGATTCGAAGCGCTCGGACTCCATCATCTCGTTCACGGACATCGACTCCCGCTCCACCAACCTTCGAGCGGTGACCTACGGGTTCGATGGCTTCGGTGGGCTAGGCACCATTCTGCCCACCCTCGCCTTCCCGATGACTCCCATAGAACTGCGCGCGTTCTTCGATGACGAGGTGCTGGTGGCCGGCGCCACCTCCTCTGACATTTCCAACTGGAACTCCGAGTGGTCTTGGGAGGTCAAGCCGGAGATCTCCCACGAGACCCACGGCCTAGTGTACCCAATAGAGATGCATCACGAAGACATAGGCCAGTGCTACGGACACGCCTACCTAAACATCCTCGTAAAGCGCGACAGTCCGTGGCCAGTCGAGCAGGTAGCCGACATAGTCTTCGACAAGAACCTGAGGACCAATGACTGCAACTTCCTCGTCAGCTCGCTGTCGGAGGAACTCCTCCCCGAGGGCAGGATGTCGGTCTCGATGACGATGTCGAAGAGTTCCGGCTTGTCCGGAAGCACGGAGGTCGACTGGGGCAGGGACTACCTCAAGCCGAAGGCGGGCGAAGACCAGCCGAGCTCCTCCACGGAGCGAAACTGGGTGGATGCGATGTGGGACGAGTCGGAGATCAGGCCCTTCGATCTCGAGGATGCCATCGCGTGCCTGAAGGCCAACCACTCGACTAGCGATGCGGCGATGGCTATACTCGATGGCGGCTACTTCTGGCAGGGCCAGTGGTCTCAGCCCACCGGAGCACCCGAGTGGAATCTGTCTTGGGTTGACGAAGACGACCGATCGGGGTGGCTCGTGCTGCGCTCGACGGACTCTGGAGGTTGCAATGCAGTCGAGCAGGGCTCGAATGACGACGGAGAAGTAATTTGGAATCGGGACGCCATCCCGAGTACGCAGACGATGGCACTGCTGGAAGGCAGGATCCTCAATCAGGCCCGATACCCGGATTTGCAATCCGAGATTGCCACCGCAGGAATCTGGCATTCCGACGCAACGGTCGGCTACCGGCTCTCGGTATCGGAGGACACCCAGCTGTTCAGCTTCCTACCAGGTGACCTCGGTGAAGGGAAGGTTACCATGACTGCCGGCAGGGACTGGAACGAAGGGGGAAGGGATCACTCGATCGACCTCGCCATGGACTCGGAGACTGGTGAGATGGTGACTTGGTACCACATCGACCGTCCCGCCGAGTGAGACTAAAACCGCCCCGGCTCATCCAGTCCGAGCGTCATGTTCAACACTGCTCCTAGTGCCGTGCAACCCGATGACATTGTCCGAGGACAGCGGAGAACTTCCTCAGGTTAAGGCCGCTCCACTAGTTCTGGACGTAGAGTTCACTGAGGTCGAGGACGAGACTCTCGCACCCCCCTTGAATGCCGTCGACGAGATCAGCACAGCCAGAGCACGCCGCCCGATGGAACTGCCAGCTTCGTTGCCCACGCCATCTGGTAGGGCCCGCGTGGTCACAGTGACCAATCAGAAGGGTGGCGTCGGCAAAACCACCACCGTGATCAACATCGGAGCCCAACTCGCTTTGAGGGGCCATAAGGTCCTAGTGGTCGACTCGGATTCGCAGGGAAACTGCGCGACCGGGATGGGCGTGGACAAGAGCAGGGTCAGGGCCACCACCAGAGACCTCATCCTGAGTCCCGAGACGGCAGTCGACTCGCGACACGCCACCGCAGTGGACAACCTGCACATAATCGTTGGAGACAGGAGCCTGATCGGGCTCGAGCAGGAGATGCTGAGGCAGCTCGGCCGCGAGAGGCGCATGAAGGAAGCCCTCGAACCCCTCCTGCCCCACTACGACATCGTCCTGATTGACACGCCCCCCTCCCTCGGCCTCGTCACAATCAACGCCCTCGTGGCCTCGGACGGGGTCCTCATCCCAGTGCAGACGGAGTACTTCGCACTGGAGGGGCTGGCCCTCCTTGCCGGAACAATCAGGGAGGTCAGGAGCCTGCTGAACAAGAATCTGGGCGTGGACGGCGTAATGCTGACGATGCACGCCCAGACCCTGCTCAACCAGCAGGTCGCAGGTGAGTTGCTGGAGACCTTCCCGGACCTAGTGGTCAAGCCGGCCATCAGGAGAAATGTCAGGCTGGCCGAGGCACCCAGTCACGGCGTCCCAATCCACTTGCACGACCCATCGAGCGCAGGTGGTCAGGACTACCAAGCAATAGCAACTGTTCTAGAGCGCCGATGGGGCCTTGTATAGGATGGCGGAGCGGGGGCTCGGCAGGGGCTTGGGCTCCATGGCGGAACTCTCCGAAAACACTCCAGACCTATCTGGTTTCGTGACATCCGAGGACACTCACGCTTTGGGTGACACGGGGTCGGCCAAGGCAGCCGTGGTGTGGATGCTCATTGGCAGTGCGGCCTTCGGCGCCATGAACGCCATGGTCAAGTGGACTGACGACTTCGATATCGGGGTCCCGACCGTCATCATGGTACGCAGTGCGGTTATTGCCGGTCTGGCCTTCGCGTGGGCATCCGTTAACTCACGTACTCTGAGGATAGTGAGCCGAAGGAAGATGATGCTGCGCTGCACCACAGGGCTTGTCGCCATGTTCTGCTACTTCTACGCCTTGCAACGCATCCCCATCACGCAGGCCGTATCCCTGCAGTTCACCGCCCCCCTATTTGTCGCCCTGCTTTCGGGCAGGGTGCTCAAAGAGAGGGTCTCGCCGTGGGTAGTAGTCTGCGTGGCAATCGCCTTCGTCGGCGTCGCCCTGATCATCTCCCCTAGGTTAGGCGAGATCGAGCCCAACGCGTTATTCGCTCTGGCATCGGGTTTCCTCGCCGCCATGGCCTACATGTACGTCAGGGACCTCAGGTCGACCGACTCACCCACTGGGGTTGTGTTCTGGTTCGCAGCCTTCTCCACGGTGGTCAGCCTGCCACTTGCGATACGGGAGACCGTAACCCTGGGAGCAGAGGAGATGCTAATCCTGATTGGCGTGGGTTTGGGTGCGGGGCTGGGACAGGTTGGCATCACCATGGCCTACCAGCAGGCGAAGGCAGCCTGGATTGCTGCGTTCTCCTACACAACCGTACTGGTGGCCTCCTTCTTCGGCTGGTTATTCTTCGACGAGGTACTGCTGATCGACGATTACATCGGGGCACTGCTCATCATCGGGACCGGGGTCGCCCTGATTCTTATGACCCCACAGAACGCCAGAACCGAGCCCTAGCCATCATTCAAATTTGTCGCATGCCATGCCCTTCAGGACACGCTGCCGAGCGACTGGATAGTGATCGAGCCGCCCATGCTGCCGTGGTTCTGGCAGTAGTAGTACAGCGTGTCGGGCGCATCAAGCGGGACCGTGAACGTCAGTAGCCCGTCCGAGCCCTGAGTACCTGTGCTGGTGACGCCGCTCGTGTACTGGGTCCCGCCGCCGTGAGTGCCGTCGCTCGTTGTGGAGAGGCGGAACGGGTGTGGCGAGTTACTGGAGTCCGACTGGTCGAAGGTGTAGGTGAAACCTCGGTAGAGGACGATGTCCCCTTGCTGAATCCCATCGACTAGAAACTTCATGCTCGAGACTGTTATCGTCATTTCCATGACAGTGGGCATTGAGCCCTGTGGGCCCTCGGCCCCGTCGGCACCATCCGCCCCGTCGGCCCCGGCTGCCCCCTCGAGCCCTTGGGACCCAGTCACCCCAGCGACCCCCGGAGGTCCCGAGATGTTTCCGAGGTCAATCCACTCGGAGCCGCTCCACACATGGATGTGGCTGGTGGATTGGACGAGGAAGCCATCCCCCTTGTCCCCGACGTAGATCTCGCCTAGCTCTGAGGTGTCCTCGACAGATCCGACTATGGTGAACGAGGTGCCATCGGCCCCCGCTGGCCCTGGGGGCCCTTGCGCCCCCCCAGGTCCCGCTGCCCCATCGGCGCCTGCCGGCCCCTGAGTGCCGTCTGCACCGTCGGCGCCGGGGGGGCCTGCCGGACCGGTCAGGTCAATCGTCATCCACGCCATTCCCGAGCAGGCCTGAAAGCCCGAATGGGATGCGACGTAGTACAGACGACCGTCGGTCGTCGAGTCGCAATCCGGCAGGTCCGATGCGCTCTGGACCAGGAACACGCCCCAGTCCTCGAGTTCGTCGGGGGGGTCCGAATCCGAATCGCTCTCGGATCCAAGGCACCCGGACAGGGCGCAGGCGGTCATCAGCATTGCAAGTAGTAAAGTCAGGGGCATCTGACTAGATTTCTTCATGCCCTTCCATGCTCATCACACTACTTAATCACTCGTGGAACTCGAAGAACTCTGAAACCTCGTCAAGACCTTTGCGCTGGAGGTCGGGCACCTTTGCATCATCCGCAGGATAGCCCACCGGCATCAGCAGCATGGCGTGCTCATGTTCCCGGCGACCTAGGATATCGCGCAGGAAGCCCATGGGGGAGGGAGTGTGGGTGAGCGTGACTAGGCCCATGTTGTGGATGGCGGCGATAAATAGACCAGCAGCGATGCCGCACGACTCCTGAGCGTAGTAGGTAGGTGCCATCTCGCCGTTGGACCTCTCGCGCTTTGAGTGCCTGAACAGAACTACTATCCAGGGCGCATCGGTGACGTGCTCCTTGACGTGATCGGTTCCCAGTGGCTCGAGGACCTCTGCCCAGGCCTCCGGGACCCTCTCCTCGTAGAACCTCATCTCCTCGGCCTCTGCCGCCTCCCTGATGCTCTCCTTGAGCGTTGGGTCGGATATGGCGACGAAGGTCCACGGCTGCAGGTGCGCCCCCGATGGCGCGGTGCTGGCAGTCCGGATTGCCAGCTCGATCAGATCGCGTGGCACCTCGCGGGCCGAGAAGTGGCGGGTGGTGCGGCGCGCGTCCAGCAGATCGTGGAACGCAACTGCTCGCTCCCGCATCTCGTCCTCCAGCAGTTCATGGAAGACTAGGGAGACGAATCCTGGCTCGTTATCGCCTTCGCCCATGAGATGGCTCAGTCACGTCGAGACATGAACGCTGCCATCGCCAGCGATGCAGCACCGAGGGTGGCACCGAATCCCGGCAGACCCCCCTCCTCCTCTTGGCACGGAGCATCGGAACCGCCCCACTGCCCACTGTCCGCATCATACCAGCAGGTCGACCAGACCTTCCAGCCGAAACCGGTCTCCGGCACGGATGAGTCGTTGCCCTCCGGCCAGTAGAGCTCAATGCGCCAGTTGACGTAGCTGGCCTCCTCGTCTACGGCGATGGAACCGGTCCAGAGCCTGCTGTCGGAGTCCGGAAAGAGCGCACTCGTCTCCGGCGGGTAGCAGACGCCCGAGTTGATGCAGACTTGGGTGGTCCAGCCCACTTCGGTGCCATTCGATGCGGCGGCGGCATCGAGCTCGACGGTGATAGCGAAGTCCTCGTTGGCAACAGCAGCATCGGCGGTCACCACCGAGACCAGCGAAGTGCCATCCAGGGCGGGCGACTCGTTGGTACCGCCCTCCGCCCAGACCGAGGTCATCGCGAGAACGAGGACCGAGAGAACCACTATGGCCCGCATAATCGACCCTCAATGGCGACACTCATCAACTCTAGGGATATCTGCGGGGCCTAGATCTCGAGCCCCCACAGGTCATCGCCCAACCAGTGAATAGTCCTGATGGCCTTTCCATTGGTCATGCTCATCATCTCCTCTCCGTCTACAAGCGATATCCCCGTCGCTATCGGTCTGCCCGTTTCCTGATGGCGGATCCACACGAAGTCGCCTTCCGCCAGCGACGGGTCCGCTATGTGAATCCCGGCACCCATGCAATCGGCGCCGTTCTCGAGGAAGGGTATGGCTCCGTCGTCCACAGCAACCCAAGAGCGCTCGACCTGCCAGGCCTCGATGCCACGAAGGGTCGGGTACCATGACCACTCGCCACCCACCTCGATCCTCATCGCTAGGGCCACTCGATCGATCAGTATCAGATCAGTGCCCTGGTAGTGGGCCTGCTCTAGGAAGCCAGAAAGATCGATCTCGCGTCCGACCCAGGAACCTAGGTCTCCGGCGACGTCGCGAATCTGCTTGAGCCTCACAGGGGTCCTTCGACGCAGGCGCTTGTCCACCATGTTGTACGGCAGTCAGGCCCTCGCATGAACATGGCGACGTATCCGTTCGCCGAACAAGTTGAAGTCGCAGGCTCCCAGCGCGCGACTATGCTGGCTGTCTGCCTCGATCTTGAGGGCATCCTAGTGCCCGAGATATGGATCAATGTAGCTGAGAGGACCGGAATCGAGGCATTGCGTCGCACAACCCGGGACGAGCCCGACTACGATAGGCTGATGCGCTATAGGTTGGAAATACTGGACGAGAACGGAATAACCATCGATGACATCACCTCGGCCATCGAGGCGATGGAGCCTCTCGAGGGGGCAATCGGTTTCCTTGACTTCCTTGAGCGCAGGTGGCCGACCCTCGTGCTCTCCGACACGTTCTCTCAATTCGCCCGACCGATGATGGGCAAGCTGGGAAACCCCACTCTGCTGTGCCACACCTTAGTAATCGAGGATTCTGGACGCATCTCCGACTGGACCATCAGGCTGCAGGACCAGAAGCGAAGGACTGTGGAGGCCTTGCGCTCGATGAACTACGAGGTCATCGCTGTCGGTGACTCCTACAACGACACGTCGATGCTGGCCTCGGCCAGCGCGGGGGTTCTGTTTAGGCCACCTGACAACGTGGTTGAGGAGTTCCCCCAGTACCCGGTCACCCGCGACTACGATGGGCTCACGGCCGCCATCGGCGAGGCCGCATCCACCTTGGGCGAGTGATGGCCCACCCCGCTCCAATCGGTTGAAATAAGGGAGGTCGGTGGGCGGGACGCATGGCGAAGTGGCACGGCATCTCGCGTCGCAAACCGTCCGGTGGACGCCTGAAGCGCCCCAATCGGTACAGGGGCAAGCGCAGGACCGAGGTGGCCAGCGAGAATCAGTTCGCCTACGTGGGCGACGAGGACGCCCGGAAGAACTACCGAAAGAGGGCCGGCTCCCAGACCGTCCGCCTCCTCAGCGTCAACCAAGCCAATGTCAGCATCCCTAAGGAGGGCAGGACGGTGAGGGCCACGGTGACCAACGTGCTTGGCAACGATGCCGACCCGAACTACGTGCGGCGCAACATCGTCACCAAGGGCGCTATTGTCGAGACCGACCTCGGCCGCGTCCGGGTGACCAGCCGCCCGGGCATGCACGGGGTAGTCAGCGGCGTGCTGATGGAAGAGTGAGCGGCGCGAAGCCCTCAAGTCACCCCGCTCCTGAGACTACAGCGATAGCATGGCAGCGAAGCGCGACGAGATGACCCTGTGGACGGGCTACTTCGACTCCCGGATCAGCCGCTCAGACGGACGCCGGGTGCCCAAGAGCGCGAGCATATCCAAGCCCACCTTGGAGGCCGTCGTGTGGGCTGCCCGTAGCGCGGGAATCCGCAAGATGAGACAGGAGCCGGAGACCAGCCACCCCTCCAGACCCTACGCCAAGGAGGGCAGGCTGGTCATGCCGCCCAGCCACGCGCTCGAGGTGACGGGCGCGAATAGCAAGGAGGGTGTAATGCAGGCAATCGGCAAGGTCCTTCGAAACCGATCCAAGGAGGCCAAGGAGCAGGGCAAGGTGTCAGGAAGCGCGCCTGCGAAGGGAGATCGCAGGAAGCGCGCCCAGCGCAAGTCGTTCAAGCAGAGGGGGTCTAGTAAGCGACGCTCCAAGTTTGGCAAGAAGCGTTGAGATCAGGCACTGGGAGACACTCGCCCCAATCAGCAGTAAGCAGCGATCGAATGCAGGGGGACGTGTTGCTGCTGCGATGTTTACAAAGCCCAACCCAAATGAATATGCCCGGGAAAGGCCGATTCTACAGGGCACGTTCGATTCGTAGCAGCATGTCCCTGATTTCCCCGAGGATTTCCGGGTTTAGGTAGGGTGATGAGACCCCCTTAGTCGGTCCGGATTGAGTGGCCATAATGTCCCTTTGTCTGAGCACGGTATCCCTGAACTCCAGCGCATCGATGACGGCGATCAGCTTCACGCTGCCCCCTTCCCCCACGCCACTGCCACCGGCGGTCTCGACATTGAGGATCAGCATGCCGAACATCCTGAGTACCGGCCCCTCGTTGACCGTGATGTCGGTTATCTGATCGAGCGGTATGTTCTGCTGCACCCGCACCCAGAGCCCCCGTCGGGTGCTGAGCCCCCTCTCGGTGAGCACGCAACTGAGTTTCTTGTACCTAACAAACCAGTAGACATAGGAGCCGACCATCACTATCAGGACGATTGACAGCAGCCCGTTGCCACCATCCAATGACATCACCCCGAGCAGCAGCACCCACCACGTCGAGGCTAGAGTCTGGTAGACCGGCAGCCGGGAATCGAACCTAGCCTCCAAGATCAACCCTTCGCCCATCATCACGCGCTCGTAGGCACTAGCCGCTTCAAAACTAATCGACTACGACGGTCCATCCGAACTCGTCGGGGACACGACGTTGCTGTATCGAAGCCAGCGCCTCGTAAATCTCCATAGTGATGGGACCGACCTCGCCCCCGCAGTACTCTACTACCCGCTCACCGTGTTCGATCGAGCCTATCGATGCGACTACAGCGGCCGTGCCTGCGCAAAAACACTCGTCGGCATCCAGCGCGCGGTCGACGTCGACCCTCTCCTCCCGGCACTCGTAGCCCCGCGAGGCTGCAATCTCGATGACCGAGGCCCGCGTCACGCCTGGCAGGATAGTTCCGGTCAGCTCCGGGGTCGAAATCACGCCATCCTTGACGCAGAAGAAGTTGGCAGCACCGACCTCCTCGACGTACTTGTGATGCACCGCGTCCAGATAGATGACCTCGGCATACCCCTCGCTCTTGGCCATCTTGGAGGGGATCATTCCGGGCGCGTAGTTGCCAATCGCCTTAACTCCCCCAGAACCTCCCGGCGCGGCCCTGTGGAACTCGTCGGAGACCTTGAGGGAGATTGGCTTGATCCCGCCCCTGAAGTACGGTCCGACCGGCGAGACGTAGACAAGGAAGGTGTACTCGGGAGCGGGTGCGACGCCTAGGATGGACCCGCTGCCCATCAGCAGGGGGCGGACGTAGAGGGCTCCCTTGCCCATTGGGGGCACCCATCGAGCGTTCTCGCGCACGGTCGCGTGCACCGCATCGAGGAATATCCGCTCAGGCACGGGTGGCATCCCGAGCCTGCGCGCTCCCTCCTGCATTCTGGCCGCGTTCCTCTCTGGTCGAAACAGCACTATGCTGCCGTCGGCGGCGTGCTGGGCCTTCATGCCCTCGAACAGGCCCTGACCGTAATTCAGGACGCCAGCTGCCGGCGACATGCTGAGGTCGGCGAAGTCCTGCATCTGGCCCGGCTGCCACTCATTGTTCTGCCCACAGGTAGCTAAGTACATCCGATCGGTCTTCTTGAAACTGAAGGTCAGAGCGTCCCAGTCAATCGATGGCTCGGCGTCCTCAAGCAACCCATGCACCTCGGTTGCGTTGCAGGGATGGGACTTGGCTTTCAACGGTTGCCCCGCCTCCCTTCCCGGCATTGTTATGGCCCCTCACGATGACATACGTTGAAGGCAATCGGCTACAGTCTGCCAGTGAGGCGTCATCGTGCGATGGGAGGAGGACACGTGCATCGTCTCTGGCGACAACCGAGCTTGGCCCGACGAGCCGAGGACCGTCATCGAACTGTGGTGCCGCTCTAGGGCCGGCCATTCGACACTCCTCCTAGTCAACGGTCTGAGGCCATACGTGGAGATATCCGACCCCAAGTCCGACGGCAGCCCCGAGGACCCCGAGCTCCTGGGCAATGTGTCCTCTGTGAGGGACGTCCAGGCAGACCCCGAGCCCAGCGGGATGAAACTCTCGCAGGACGGCGTGGTCAGGCCCCACTACCGGGTCTTCGTCAAGGACACAACGAAGGTCAGGAGCGTCAGGAAGGCGCTCTCGGACTCCGGCTGGAGGGTGACTAGCGCGGACATACTGTTCGTGCAGAGGCTGCTGCTCGACCTCGACCTCGGCCCCCATATCAGGGCCGGCGGGGAGGTACTGTGGACCGGGGACCGTGCCCCGGAGGGGGCGAAGACTCCGGAGTCGACCGACCCCGAGGTTGCAGAGGCCCGAATCAAGGAAGCGGGCGGGTCGGGCGTTTACCCAGTCGACATGATACTCTCGTGCGACCTGAGCGGGCTGGAGAGGGCAGACCCATTCCCAGCCCCCTTCGTCACCATGTCCTTCGACCTTGAGACCAGCATCGCGGACAACACGATCCTGTGCGCCGCAGCCGTGGTGGACAGGGCTGGGGAGAGGGTCGAGTACCCGATAACGGGCGCGGAGACCGAGATCCTCGAGCGGCTAACCGAGATAGTCCGCTCCGAGGACCCCGACTTCATCACCGGCTACAACATAGACAACTTCGACCTCCCTAGGATGGAGGAGAGGTCGGAGTACATCGACACGGAGTCGGAGATGTCCAGGGCCTCGCTCCTGGGGTGGGCTAGGGTTCCGATGAACGACGCCGAGACCAAGCGCGGGTGGAGGAGGCCCGGGCGGATATTCCCCAATAGGGAGCAGAATAGGGTCTGGACTATCAGGGGGAGGATACCGCTCGACGCATGGTGGCAGGCCCGGCAGACCCTGAGACCGCAGAGGGAGTCGTTGCGCTACGTCTCACGACTACTGTGGCCGGACGACGAGGAGATGCAGAAGATGGACATCGACGCGAGCAAGATGGATGAGGAGTGGGCAGAGAGGCCCGACGAGGTACTGGACTACTGCGTCCGCGACACCGTCCTCCCTCTGAACATACTGGACAAGTTGAAGTCGACTGCGAGGAAGGAGGCCTTGGCCTCCGTCTCTCTGACCACAGTCGACATAGCCGCGACCAGCACGACGAGCCGCTGGATCGACTCACTTGTGATACGCCTGGCCGACAGGAGGGGGGTTGCGGTGCCCAATACCAACCAAGGCCCCAGGAAGCGGGACAGGATCGCCGGAGGCTACGTGCACGAGGTAGAGCCCGGGGTAGCGCCGTGGGTGGTAGTGCTGGACTTCAAGTCGATGTACCCCTCGATAATGATCTCCAATAACATCTGCTCCACCACCCTTGTCAGGGACGACAGCGAGGACGGCTCCCACAGCGTCTCGCCCACCACCAACACCAGGTACATCTCCAAGGAGGAGCGCTTTGGCCTAGTCCCCCAGCTCCTAGAGGGCCTGATGGATAGCCGCGACCGACACAAGACAGCGCTCGCGAAGGCCAATGAGGAGGGCGACGAGGCTGAGGCCTTCCTCCAGGACCAGTTGCAGTATGCCGTTAAGATACTCATGAACTCGTTCTACGGGGTCTTCGCATCGAACTTCTACCGGTTCACGCACCCCAGCCTAGGAGCCAGCATAACCGAGTGGGCCCGTCACAACATCCGGGGGATAATCTCCGGGCTGGAGACGGACGGGTACGACGTGGTGTACTCCGACACCGACTCGATATTCGTGCGTGCGCCCGTTGAGGGCGAGCCCCCCATGAACAGGCCCGAGGGAGGTGAGGAGATGGACAGCTGGGAGCAGGCTAGAAAGACGACGCTGAACTTCGGCGAGTCCCTGGCCGAGAGGTTCTCCAAGGAGGGCGCGGAGCTGGAGTTCGAGACCGCCCTCTCCTCCTTCTTCAGCCACGGGGCCAAGAAGCGCTACGTCGGTCGCGTGATCTGGCCTAGGGAGGAGATGTTGATCAGAGGCTACGAGGTCAGGCGGACTGACTCCTTCCAGCTCCTATCAGACACCATGACGCAGATGTTCGAGATGATCCTCGACGGGGACACCCTAGGCGCCGTGGACATGACCAAGTCGATGATAGACAGGGTCCGCGAGGGCGATGTGGACCCCGCGCAACTCGTCATTAGCAGATCGGTCAAAGGAAAGTGGGACTCGAAGAAGAACGAAGGAGACTTCAGCGTGTACGCCAACCCGGACGGACTTCCCTACGTCAGGGCAGCGAGGCAGAGGATCGCTGCAGGGCTGCAGTTCACCCCCGGCATGAAGGTCGGATACGTCGTCACCGAGCCTGAGGAGGGTGAGAAGAAGCTAGGAGTGAGCGCATGGCTGGTCGACGAGATCGGCGACGACCCGCCCGACTACGACCGCGAGTACTACGCAGGCAGGCTGGCCAAGTCCCTCGGTCGAATCACTGAGGCATTCGGTTGGACGGAGCAGGAACTCCTCAGGGGAACCAGACAGAGTTCCATTTTCGACTTCTGACTATGATCACAGCATAGGACAATAAATGATAATCCCAGAGGCGCAGACTTGATTTTCCCCTTCCTTTGCCATGAGCCGATGACGAGGTCGCGCGGGCTCGCCTGCATGATTGCAATAACGTTCCTAGCCCCGATGCTAACGGGCTGCGTGGACTTCCTCAATCCCAACAGCCCCCCGACAGCGACGATGTCCGTGAATCCGAGCGGGACGGTGAAGGCGGGGGACCTCGTGACATTCAGTGCCGCTGGCTCATCTGACCCCGATGGCGACTCCATGACCTTTGAGTGGACCTTCGGTGATGGCAATACCGGGACCGGGCTGACTACCAGCCACACCTACGCCCAACCTGGCGATTACAAGATTAATCTGGCGGTGGGGGACGGCGCCCACGAGGCGACTACCAGCACCACGATCAGTGTGGTCGATGCCTCGGCAAGGGAGCCCCACGCTGAGATTACATCCGACAAGGACGACGACTGCGAGGGTGAGGACCCGCCCAATGGTGATTTCGTTATTGTCTGGGTATGCGAGGACGACAAGGAAATAGATGACCGCGAAGTCACCGTGTCAACGACCGTGACCCTCGATGCCTCGAGCTCCTGGGCGGGCTGCAATCCCGACAACTCCGACTGCTATGCCGAAGAGTACCTCGTCGAGTGGAAGTGGGACCTCGACACATACACTGACTCGGACGGGGATGGGATCACCGATAATGACGTCGATGCCACCGGTGAGACCTACGCCTGGGATGACAGGCCCGCAGGCGCCTGGGAGGTCCGGCTGACGGTGGTGGACAACAACGGGTTCGAGGACCACGCCGACTCGATGGTCTACGTGAACTACCGAGGAGTCTGGAATGACTTCGTCATCGACAGGGCCGTTCCTAACCCTGTCATCATGACCTGGGAATATCCGCTGAGCTACGACGAGGATAGCAAGGATAGGATTCGCTACATGCGAGTCAAGCTGAGCTACCCCCAGCAGGACGAGGACCAGCCTGGAGGCGGGCTTCCGGCGACGACCACTAACAACAAGCTAGACTTGTACATGTACAACAGCACTGATGAGGAGGTTGCCAACACCACTGGAATCGAGAACGACAACAGGGATGCGGGTGATTGCGACAGCGACGACTACTGCCTCTGGATGGTTATCGGAGGCTCAACCGTTAGGGGTTTCCTACCAGGCCAATGGACAGTTGACTTGGAGAATGCCGAGACGCACAATACCGAAGTCAACAAATTCATCATAGAGTTGCAGTACAGGTAAGGTTTCAGCCACTGGAACAACGCGACCTCTTCGACGCGCTGCTCGCTTGTGCAGACCTTCGGAAACAGTGGGGAACGGTTCATATACGCCTCTTCGGTCGGCGGGCCACCTTAGAAGGTGTACGTAATGAGTTCACAATGGGAAGACAAGAAGAAGCCGCATCTGAACATCGTTTTCGTCGGTCACGTCGATCACGGCAAGTCAACCACAGTCGGAAGACTGCTCCTTGACAGCGGCCATATCGAAGCGCACGTCATCGAGAAGTTCGAGAAGGAAGCATCCGAGCGGGGCAAGGCCGGCTTCGGCTTCGCCTATGTCATGGACGGCTTGAAGGAGGAGCGCGAGCGCGGAATCACGATCGACGTCGCCCACAAGGAGTTCTTCACGCCCAACTACTACTTCACCGTCATCGACGCACCGGGCCACCGGGACTTCGTCAAGAACATGATTACCGGCACCAGCCAAGCCGATGCCGCGGTCCTGTGCGTTGCCGCCAACGACGGTGTCAACGCCCAGACCAAAGAACATGCCTTCCTAGCCCGAGTGCTCGGCGTCAAGCAATTGATTGTCAACGTCAACAAGATGGATATCAGCGGTGTGGACTGGTCGCAGGACAAGTACAACAGCGTCGTCGGTGAGGTTACGGAACTTCTGACGATGGCCGGCTTCAACCCGGCAGATGCCCCTTTCATCCCCTGCAGCGCCTTTGATGGCGACAACGTCTACAACAAGAGCAGCAACACCCCGTGGTACAGCGGCCCTACTCTCTTCGAGGCCATTGATGCAATCCAGATGCCACCCAAGCCCACCGACAGGCCCCTGCGCCTGCCGATTCAGGACGTCTACAAGATTAGCGGAATCGGTACCGTTCCAGTCGGAAAGGTCGAGACCGGCGTTCTACACTCCGGCAAGACCGTCGTGTTCAACCCCAGCCAGAAGTCTGCTGAGGTGAAAAGCATCGAGATGCACCACACAATTCACGAGAAGGCTGAGCCTGGCGACAACGTCGGCTTCAACGTACGCGGCCTAGCCGCTCACGACATCCGCCGAGGAGACGTCGCCGGGTACACGGATAACGAGCCTGCTTTCGTTCGCCACGACGAGACCTTCGTCGGGCAGATCCAACTCATGGATATCCCGAAGGCGATTGGCGCTGGCTACACCCCAGTCTTCCACGCCCACACATCACAGGTCGCTGTCCGGTTCGTTGAACTTCTAGAGAACTCCAAGACCAAGGAGGCCAACCCGCCGTTCCTCAAGACAGGTGATGCAGCCTTGGTCCGCTTCGCTCCGACCAAGCCCATGGCTATCGAGCAGATGGATGCCTTCCCAGAGCTTTCCCGCTTCGCGATTCGCGACATGGGCAAGACGGTGGCCGCAGGCGTCTGCATGAAGATCGAGAAGAAGGCTTGAATCGGCGCCGGTGACATCAATGCCGGTTGTCACAACAATCAAACTGACCGGAGACAATCACCCGGACGTGGATCTCGTCTGCAAGCAGATCAAGCAAATCTCGGATGAGACCGGCGTGAAACTCAGAGGCCCGATACCCCTCCCGACTCGCAGAATCGTCGTGCCGTGCAGAAAGAGCCCCGACGGAGAGGGATCCGAGACATGGGACCACTGGGAGATGCGCGTGCACAAGCGCCTTCTCGAACTGGTCACGAACACAGCGAAGGACGAAAAGTCCCTTAGGAAAGTCCTGAGAATACCTATTCCAGATTCGGTGACAATCGAGTTGTCCCTACGCAATCTCGGCTGAGGCCTAGTACTCGCCCGCCGCCTCCTCTCTCGCGAGCGACCCCATCGGGTCCCAAGCCGGGAGGACGATGGGACTTTCCTCCAATCCCGCTACCATCTCATTTGTGAGGCAGTCACGGGGGGCAGCGATCTCGAACATGTATTCGTCGTACCAGTTGTCATTCATCGTAAAGTAGCCCTTGACCCCACTCTCTTCGGCGCCCCACGAATTCTCGACTCGCCATCGACGAGGCTCACCGTCGACCACATCCACCCCTGTGAACAGCATCGCGTGGGTCATCATGGTCTGCCCGAAGCGGAGCCGATTGGCCTTGTCCATACCGAAGCCGACCCCATAAAGGCCCTCGAGCTCAAAGAGCTCGGCATCCCATAGACCGCGCTTCCGCTCCATATGCTTGCCAACGTCGCACCCCATCCACACCGGAGTGCCGCCCTCCAGCAACTTCTGAGTGATCGCCTTCATTTCTTCCGAAGGCACGTTCAGATAGATGACCGGTGGCCCGCCTGCGACATTCTGCAGGTAGTCGACGGTGTAGGTGCGATAGTACTCGTTCCGCGGGTCGTTGACTATGCATACGTAGTCCTCCCAGTCTATTTCGACGAATTCGGCGGCGAACTCCTGAGGGGTCATTGTTCCCTTGCGGTGGAACTCGTCGTCCTTGTCACGCCACTGCCAGTCGAAGGTGCTGGGTGGCGTGCCCAAGTGGATGCACAGTATCCTCCATATGTCAGCCATGCGACTTTCTTTGTGCGCTCGCGCATCCTTGCCCGAGCCACCACCATCGAGAATCGATCTCAGCTCGCTGGCCGAGGATCTCAGAAAGTCCTTCAGAACCGCGTTCATCCAACGCGTGTTGCTGCTGCTGCTGGACTCTGGATAGGCCGATTTTGGTACCAGACCGTGCTTCCTGATGAGATTCATCGCCATGTTCCACTGCCCGCCATCTCCAATCGGGTCGCTGAGCAGGAAGTGGATGGTACGGTCGTCGACCGGGCGGTCCGAGGTCTCTATAATGACCTCTAGAAAGTGGTTGGCACGCTCGAACTTGTCCCAGAAGTGGATGTGTGCCTGACTGAACTCGAAGCTCTTGAGATTCATCTTCTTCATGGCGCCCACCCTGAATAGGTTCAATGTCGCGAAGAGCCAGCACCGCCCGCTCCTCATCTGTGCGGTCACTCCCCAATCATCCAGTTTCGTGCTGAAGGAGAAGTCCATGTTCTGAATCAGATCGCGGCTGAGTGCAAGACTGGGCAACTCGCTGTTGCTGACCGCGTTCTGAGCGACCCGCGCTGCGGGGTCGGCGTTGAACGCCTTCCTATAACGTGCGACTTGCGTCTTGGTTACTACCTTGCCCAATCAATCACCTCGTAGACCGTTGTGGAAGCGGCGCGCGTTAGAACTTGTCCTCTCAGATGGGTGCCGGCTCAGCGAGACCTGCTGCGATGAGGGTCTCTGCAGTGAGCGAGGGGCACGATTCGATGTCGCCCTCTGTCAGGACCATCTCGGTGCCATCAGCGGTAATTATTGGGTCTGAGACATCCTTCAGAATCCTAATTCTGAGGAGGCTCTTGCCGGCTGTCTCCGGAATGTCTGAGACGCTCTTCGACTCGGCCTCGGAGGACGCGTGCTCGGGAAAGGAATCCAACTCTCTGATTCTATCCTCCTCGTCATACTCTGGCTCGTCCCAAGGCTCGTCCTTCCGAATCGGCTCTCGCCTTGGCAGTTCGGAATCCTCTGCCGATGCTTCCTTGGAGAACTCGGAGAGCGGCTTGTGCCCTACTGGCGGGGGGCGGTCCAGCCGGACCTGCTCGGTAGAACCGAGGAGGGCGCTCCACGAGACCTCGTGCTTGTACTTCTCTACCAAGTGGCCGATTCCAGCGTGAAATGCTCGCTCTGAGGGGTCGTGCCTATCCCATTCCAGCCTGGTGGAAGCCAAAGAAGGCATCGCATCTCCCTCGGGGGACCTCATGAGATTGGAGAGGATGGCATGCTGGGTGAAGGCGTTCAGACGCAGTCTGGTCAGGTCGCTCACGCAGGTCCTGACGACCCCCAGTCTGCGCGACTGCAGTTGCGCCTTGGCAGTCATCCCCTCTTCGCGAACGGTCTCTGCCAACTCGACCTCTAGGTGCTGGAGGAGCTGACCGGCGCAGGTCCAGAAGTTGGACAACGGCAGTTCGACTGGAATCGTCTGGCCCTTCTGCTTCCTAGTCAGTTCGAACAGGGATTTCTCGACTGTAATCAACTGGCTCTTGGAAAGCCTAGGAGTATTCGAAGCACCATCCATGGAAGCGACCTGTCGCGCATACCGCGTAGGCGATACATCAACAATTCCTCATGGATGCTTGGGATGGGCGTGCGCGAGTATCAAGAGCGCGGCTCCTCTCGCTGTGCTGCAGGTGTACCCGAGTGGTCAAAGGGGTCGGGCTCAAGATCCGATGCATAGTGCTTCGCAGGTTCGAATCCTGCCACCTGCACCAAATATGCGGCTCAGGTTCGCTCTAGCAGGGCCTTCAATAGCTCTATCGCGCCTTCCTTGCCATTGGAATCTGTAACTCGATCTGCTGCCTCGACGACGCTCGGGTAACCGTCATTGACGGCGACAGAGAACCCAACCAGATTGAACATCGCAATGTCGTTTGGGGCATCACCGCAGGCAATGACGCGCTCTGGGTCAACCCCACGTTGCTCCAGCGCCAGCCGCAACCCGCCAGCCTTGTCCAACCCGGACTTTGCGATGTGGACGGCGAATCCGGTGGTAATCACCTCTAGGTCTCCCCACTCGCTGTCGGCCATGAGATTCCGAATCTGCTCGTGGGAATCGGTCTCCTTCAGGCACCACTCTGTCTCGCGCCAGCGGTTCGACTCGATACCTTGCGAATCCAACCCCTCGATCTGCGTTGCAAGCCACTCTGCCGCTTCCCGGCAGCGAGAGCCGTCTGCTAGCGCCACTATTTCATGGCCCTCGTCGCCGTCCCACACCATCCCGCCGTTCTCAGCCACGATGAAGCCAGAGATGCCCAAGGACTGCTTGATGGGCGTGACGTTGGGAAGCGTCCGTCCCGATGCGAGGGAAACGGTCATCACCTCGGAGTCGACCTTTCGAATTAGGGAAACCAGTTCGGGGTGGTAGCCCTCGATGTCGAGCAGCGTACCATCGACGTCGAATACTATCATGTCCCAATCGACCTTCTCAGGCAGCTCGACCATGGGCAAACGGAGGGTCTTGGGCTGATGATTCCACCGGCCTCTCTATCATCATGTTCAAGCGGGACCTGACGATGGGGGCTTGATGTCGGAGGATTCTGAGGAGTATCTAATCGTCGGCGACGATGAGCTAGATTCCACCCCCGATGAGGAGCAGCACCCTCTCAATATCTCCTCATTGCCTAAGCTCTCATCCCTCAGGCTGCCTCGGAGGCCTCGTTCGAAATCGGGGACCACGAGCGACCAACCCGCAGATGAGCCGCTGCCCGAGGAAACTTCGGAGATCTCGGACATCGGGCTGTCGCTGGACGGCGTGCACCGGTTCGACTGGACGATTCAGGGGATGGACTGCCCGGACTGCGCGATGAAGGCCACCCGGGCTGTGAACCGGCTTCCTGGAGTCGAGTCGTGCAGGATCTCAGTGGCAGACGGAACCGTGGAAATCTCCCAGGATATCGCCAGAGGCAGAGTGTCCAGGGCCTCGACAGTCTTGGGGAGCCTGGGGCACACTCCAAATGTGGGCTGGCTCCATGTCGTCGGGACCGACCCAGAGCGACTGGCCGCTGAGCAGGGTATCAGCAAAAAAATCCTCAAGGAGCAGATATTGGATGTCCCCAGCGTCCTGAACGTGCGGCTCAATCGAGGAATCGTGGAGGTCCAGAGCCTGTGGCTACGGGACGCTGATCTCAGGGAGGCTTCTGAGCAGAAGCTTGCAGGGATCCTCGGCCCCGGATTCAAGACGGCCCCATCTCGCAGAGATAGGTTCCGCAAAGACCAGAAACAGCTTCTCTCGGCTGCGCTGACAATCCCACTCATCATCATCGTGGCAGCAATGGAGGCGGCCCACAGCATCCCCGGGGCAGTCGCGGCGATAGTGGCACTTGTCGGAATATTCCTCACCGGTCAGACGATGTACAAAGAGGCCCTAGCCAGCCTGCAGAACCGCATAGTCGGGTTCCAAGTCCTGACCACGCTCGCTGTGATAGGGGCCGTGGCATTGGGCGAATGGGTCGAGGCCCTGATGGTGGTCACTCTCGTTGCATTCGCCTCTCACTTGGAGAACAGGGCGCTTGTCCGGGCTAGGGATTCAATGCAAGGGGGTCTGGACCGACTTCCACGAACCGCCCGCATCCACACTCCAGAATCACCCGCAGAAGGGGGCGAGCGCGTCCTGAAGGTGATTCAGACGGGTTCCTCACTGACGCTGGCGAATTGCCACAGCAGTGACCTCGTCCCTGTCGAGGCACTGGAGGTCGGCGAACTCGTCGAGGTCCGCTCGGGGGAGACGGTTCCCGTCGATGGAACCATCGTCGAGGGCGTTGGCGCCATCGACCGCGCCCCTCTCACTGGGGAACCCATCCCCATATCGGTGAAGGAGGGAGACTCGGTGGAGGCGGGCCTGGTCTTGGTACGAGGTCCCTTGGTTATCAAGTCGGAAGCGAGCGGGGACGGCACCCGCCTTTCTAGCCTGATCGACCTGGTCAGGCTGTACAAGGACCAGCCAACCAGGACCCAGAGCGTCATCGAGAGATTCACGATGTTCTGGACCCCTCTCGTAGTATTCGCCGCCCCGATTATCGCCTTCTTGTTCACGGACTCGACCGAACAGGCGATCCTGACAACCCTGCTTCTATGGGTCGTCTCCTGCCCCTGCTCCCTGCTTCTCGCCTCCCCGGTTCCCCACGCAGCCGCCCTCACCTCCGCATCGTCCTTCGGCCTCATCGCCAGAGGAGGGGGCATATTGGAGGCGGCCGCCGAGATTAATCTGGCGATGCTGGATAAGACGGGTACGCTGACCAGCGGGCAGCCCAGCCTCTCGGGAATAACTCCAGCCAGCGGAGAGAACGAGGATCGCGCCCTGCGAATAGCCGCGGGGCTTGAAATCCGCTCGAACCACCCCTATGCCAGAACAATCCTCCAGGCCGCCGACCAGCGCACGCTGAAGCCGATGAGCGTGTCCGGCATCGCCGACGGCGATGCTGGGGTATCGGGCCGATTGAGGGGCAAGCCGGTGATGCTGGGGCGTGCCGACTGGCTGCGGTCAGGGGGCGTCGAGATGCCAACCGATATCGAGGCCGCCCTCGCCTCGTCCCGAGAGGCCGGGCGCGGAGCGAGCGTCCTAGCAGTCGATGGAAAAGCCATCGCGGCCTTCGGCTTCTCTCACGATGACGCTAGGGAGGGAGTCCTGGAGGCCGTGGAGGCACTCAAGTCACAGGGCGTGAAGGTCGAGATCCTCAGTGGCGACGAGCAGGCCAGTGTCGAGGCCTTCGCGAAACTCATAGGGATTGACCCAGCGATCTGCAGGGGTGGAGTGGACCCAGAAGGCAAGGCCGAGTATGTCTTAGAGAGGTCCTTGAGCGACCGCACCCTGATGGCCGGTGACGGCTTCAACGATGCGGGAGCTCTGGCGGCAGCGGACATCGGTGTTGCCGTTGGCAGCGGGGAGCAGGTCAACCTCGACGCCGCCGACGTGCTGATTCCCGGACGGGATCCGCGAACCCTGCCCCGCTTGGTCACACTGGCCAAGCGGACTCGGCGCGTCGTTTATGCGAACATCGCAATCTCGGTCCTCGTCACCACCGCGCTGGTCTCCGCTGTTCTACTGGGCTTCGAGATGAAACTCGCCGCCGGCATCGCGCTCCACGAGACCAGTGCCATCCTGATTATTCTCAATGGGATGTGGGTATCCGGCTCGGGCGCGCAGAGGCTGTCCTCGCTGACCGAACTCGGTCGTGAACTAGTATCTGACCTTGCCGAGATAGTGGCCCTGCTGATGGGCAAGGGGCCGGGCGACACATCGTCGACCGCTTGATTAAGTGGATGCAGTTGGGCCCGATGTGGCATCACCGCCCGAAGTCGAGTCCAAGCACGCCCCCCCATTGGTGGAATGCCCCAATTGCGACCACATGCTGCCCCAAGGTATGGGAGAGGTGGAATGCGATATCTGCGGGGCCGTCTGCAGAGTGAGCCACGAGCCGACGATGGAGACGCTCAAGGGCGAGTCGGTCCAGTGCCCACACTGCGCCACCGTGGTCGTGGCCGGCACCGAGAAGAGGCCGGTGGAGCTGACCTGCGCCTCGTGCTCGGGGATTTTCGTCATCACGAGAAAGATAGTCAAGGTCGAGATAGGGTGCCCGGGCTGCCAGAGCCAGCTCAGGATTCGCCCGCGTCCGGGCAAGCGCGAGCTGAGATGCCCCTCCTGCTCCAATTCCTTCAACGTCACATTCTGACGCTAGAAGGTCCGAACCCGGTGGTATCGGGGATTCTAGGGGTGGCCCCAGTCATCGCTCAGGCAGTCCCTGCCGTTCCATCCTGGCAAGGGGGCCTGTGGGTCGGAGAATGGTCTTGGCCGTGCAGTCCTTGGACTCGTGGCCTATCCTCTTGCATCTCGCGCAGATGACGTTCTTGAGCATTAGATGCCTGGTGTTCCTCCTCTTGGCATCCTCTGCAGTCATCTCCCTTTCGGGCTTGATTACCGTCTTCGAGCCGTCTGGGTGGACTTTGATTACCGTACCGTCCTTCTTCTTGGTGCGGCCCACGACCTTCTTCCCCTTCGACCTCCTCTTGGGCTTGGGCTTCGGTCGATAGACCCACGACTTCTTGGTGATGGTGACCCCATCGACGGTGGTCTTGTTGCGGCAGCTGGTACGGATATGGCCCGGCCTTCCGCACCTGCCGCAGGTTACTTTCCTCTTCGTCTGGATGTATGGCCCCCCTCGCACCTTGCTGGCGCCATGCTTCTTGATCATGCGCTCAGCGATTTTCTTCTCATCGGATTTCTTCACGTTACTGAGGTAACTGACGACCCGCTTCGGCTTGTGCTTTTTCGTCCACTTGGCCTCCTTGCCCAAGACGTGCTGCTTCAGCCTCCTCTCGCCGTCGGCAGTCCTCCCGACGTAGTAGTTGCCGCCCTCACATTCGAGAACGTATACGTCCACCATGGTATTCCGAGGGAAGCCACTCCGGATTATATTGACCCTCATCGGTAAGCAATGGGATTGTAGGACTGAGGTCAGATGAGGGGCTCCGCTTCTTGATCTGTCTGAAATTACTCTCAGATGAGGCCGAACTCACGCTGGTTCGCCACTTCAATAGTCCTTCGAAACCGTGTTTATCGCCCGATTTGGACCCTCCGCTCTCAAATACCCCGAAACGCGCGTAGACTTGGGGATGGGCACTTGAGTGAGAGCAAGTCACCGGATGCGGACAATGCCGAGGGCATCGACGAACTCGATGCGATTAGGGCCCAGCACGCACGCTCCTCCTCTGGGACGCCTCACTCTTCGAGGGCACGGGAGCGTTTGGATGAGGAGTCGAACCTGCGATCTGGGATACGAAGGGAGCGCAGGATGCGTATCGCGAAGATGACCGAACGGGTCTCGGGGATGCACGGTGCGATGAGGAAGGCCAACGAGATACTCTTCGAGGAGCAGCTCCAGCAGATCGAGGCCGATCTCAGGGACGAGCTCGAGGAGGAGCTCGAGAGGCTGGAGACGGAGGCGCTGGAGCGCGAGGAGCGTCTGCTGCGCGAGGAGATGCTGCACAGGCTGCGCCGCGAGGAGAACAGGCTAAGGGAACAGCTCGACTTGGAGAGGGACCGCAGGGTGGAGGCTCATTCCACCAAGGTGCGCGACCGGCTCCGAGAGGAGATGGAGGTCGAGTTCTCTAGGAGGAGGGCCTTCCTCGAGGAGCGCTTGGAGCTCGAAGCCTCACAGAGCATCGAGCGCATGGAGCGAAGGGTCCAGATGGACCTGCGCGAGGCGATGGAGTCCCAGGTTCACAGGAAGTTGGATGCCCATCGCCTGGACCAGGAGATCCAGATGCGCAACAGAATCGCCAAGAAGCGAAGGAAGCACGAGTCGAAGTTAGAGAAGCAGCTCGAGAGCGAGCGCGAATCGCTGGAGAAGGAGATGACCTCAGACATCGATGAGAGGACCAAGGCGCTGGAGGAGGAGGCCGAGCGGGCAGCGCTGGGCGAACTCGATCGCAGGTTCCGTACCGAGCGCGAGACCATGGAAGCGGCTCTGGCGCTACGACGACAGGAACTCGCCCTGGAGCGCGAGGTCGAGATGGAGCAACGAGTAGCCGACTTTGTCAAGCAGCGGGAGTCAGAGATGATGTCCAACCTCGAGAAGCAGCTCTCTAAGCGCTCCGACCTGTCGAAGAAGGAGGTCGGGGAGATGCTCAAGGCCATGGAGTCCGAGATCAGGGTCAAGATGGAGGCAGCCCTGCTGGACGCCCGACAGAGCGTTATGGAGAAATCCAACTCATAGGCTAATGCCGTTCCAATCGCTTACCGATTCGTTCAAAGGTAAGACTCAGTGCGACGGACGCCCCGGAGAAACCGGGGGAAGAGGTCCTCCGGGGACCGGGTTTTGTTGTTATTTCCCGGCCCAGGCCCTTCTCCCACATAGAGAGCAGTCGCCAGCCTATGCTTCGTCAATCGCTCTTATCCTAGCATCTGCCTCCTTGGCGAAATCCCAGTATGCCATACTCGCGGGGTTGGATTTGGTCGGCTTCTGCGCGATTACGATAGGAGCTCCCTCCAAGGGCGACTCTGCGATTGCCACCGAGCGCGGTATCTGCGTCTCGAAAACCCTGTCACCGAAGTGCTTGCGCGCCTGCTCGGTCACTGCCTCACACAACTTGCTCCTCGACTGCACCATTGTAAGCAGGATTCCGAATAGCCCGAGGTCCGGGTTCACCGACCTCTGGACCTCCTTGATGGCGTTCATCAGTTGCCCCATGCCCTCCAAGGCGTAGAACTCGGCTTGGATCGGTATCAGGACCCACTCGGCTGCGGCTAGGGCATTGATGGTCAGCAGCCCCAGTGACGCTGGTGTGTCGATGATGATTACATCGAAGGTCCCCAAGGCCTCCCGCAGGGCGAGCCTGAGTCGATTCTCCCTGCCCACCCTCGTGGCTAGGTCGACCTCTATGCCGGACAGGTCGAGGTCGGCGGGCAGGACCCAGAGGTTACGTATGGCGATGTGCTTCGGGGGGCCGCGCTTTCTGTCCGGGTTGTGGCTCTTCCATGCCGCGTACATCGACCTCGTGAGGATCTCGGGCCCCAGAATGCAGTCGTCCAGCGCGAGCGAGTCGTCATCCAACCCCTTGGAGAAAAGCTCGTCCATGGTGGGCCCCACGTTTCGCTTGTCCACCCCGAAGGTAGTGGCTACGTTCCCCTTCGGGTCCATGTCGACCAGTAGCACCCTCCTGCGGCGGATTCCGTATTCGGTGCTTCCCATCGCGAGGGCGGAGGCGAGGTTGACCGCGGTAGTGGTACGCGAGCAGCCGCCCTTGTGGTTGACGCAGGCGATGACTATGGCCACGCCACGGAGTCCGCGATGCGGTTAATTGGGGTTGTCCAGGCTACTGGATCACCGGGACGACTACTTCACCGAGGATCTTGTTCACGATGCGCTTCCCCGTGACGCCCCTGATCTTGGACTCGGGCTTGAGCACTATCCTGTGGCTGATGACGTCTAGGGACACGCCCTTGACGTCGTCGGGAATCACGTAGTCGCGCCCGTCGATCGCCGCCGAGGCCCTGGCCGCCTTGAACAGAGACTGGCTGGCTCGGGGTGAGGCCCCCGCCTCGATGCGCGGATCTGCGCGGGTGCGCTGCACGAGCTCGACGATGTAGCCCATAATCGCGGGATCGACGTGAACGGTCTCGAGCGCCCGCTGCATCGCGACCACCTTCCGTGGGCCGACCACCTGCTCGACGTCGTAGTCGTCCTTGCCTCGGAGCTTCCTGCGCTGGAGGATTGCCTTCTCCTCCTCTCTGGTGGGGTAGCCCATGCTCATCTTCATCAGGAACCGATCCATCTGAGCCTCGGGAAGCGGGTAGGTGCCCTCCTGCTCTATCGGGTTCTGGGTCGCCATGGTGCAGAATGGGGCGGGCAGTTTGTGCGTGATGCCCTCGATGGTGACCTGCTTCTCCTCCATGGCCTCCAGAAGGGCTGCTTGAGTCTTGGGCGGTGCCCGGTTGATTTCATCGGCCAGCAGGACGTTGGTGAAAAGGGGCCCGAAACGGGGCTTGAACTCGCCGGTCTTCTGGTCGAACATATAGGTCCCGATGATATCGGCGGGAAGCAGGTCGGGGGTGAACTGGACTCGCTTGAACTTGCATCCGAGCGCTCTGGCGAAGGTGTTTGCCATCAGCGTCTTGGCTAGGCCGGGGTTGTCCTCGATGAGGATGTTCCCGTTGGACAGGACTCCAATGGTGACCTTGCGAATGTTCTCCGGCTTCCCTATGATGACCTTGGCCACCTCGCTCATGAGGTTGTTCGAGTGACCGGAGACTGACCTGATGAGATCCTTGGAGCTAACTGTGCCGCCTTGAGCGATTGTCATGAAGAGTCCTCGAACGTCCCGAGGCCGTTTCGATGACTACTTGAGTGTTCGGGACCTGTGAACACCGGTTGTCTCAGATATCAGCGACCCCAGAAATGCTCCTCCTTTCTGTGCAGGGCCAGCAAATCCTCGAAGACCTCGCGCTCGGCCGCAGTCATCTCCATCTTCCTCAGCTTCCTAGCATGCGACTCGGGGATGTCCACCAGCAGGACGTCCCCCTCGTCAATCTGCCTGCCGACGGTGACGCCTTCTACAGCAATGGCCACCTCAGCCCCCTGTATCGCCTCCTTCATGCTCTCTTGGCCCGATCGAATCGACTTGATCTGACCCAATCGCCTGCCCTCCTTCAGCAGCCTCTGCCCCACGTGGATTCGGCCTGCGAGCACCCTGACTCCCACCACTGCGGGTTTCGACACCCTGAACGTATGGTCCGGCAGGAGCATAACCCTGCCCGGGTAGATAACCTTCTCACGTCTCTCCTCCTCCAATTCCAGACTTCTCTGCTGGACCCATTCCTCGTGCTCCTCGAGGATGCGGTAGATGATGTCGGAGCCGATGTGCCGAACGCCAGCTTCCGAGTCCTCGATCTCGACCTCGGCCTCTGCGAGGATGTCGGTGCTGAATGCCATGATGACTCTGTGCAATGGGTCTGAGGAGGCCTCGGCGCTTCGCACGTCACGACGGCTGACCTTGCCTATCGAGGCCTCCCTAATCGGGATCTCCTTGCCCCCGAGCTCCTTGGCGAGCGCCTCGAGGCCACCGACGGTGTCTGACTTGATGCACACTCCCTCCTCATCGAGCTCTACGGAGAGTTTGGCCTCCTCGTTGGCCGCGGCCATCGCCCCCGCCCTCTCTTCGTCGGAGTTGACCACGCGCAGGGTGGTGCCCACGAGGACCTCCTCCAGCGAAGGGGCGCTGATCTTTACCCCAGCCGCCGCATAGGCGACCTCGGAATCGTCCCAGCGGTTGCCAGCATCCCTCATCTCGCTCATGCCCCTCGGGCAGAAAAGCCCCTTCACGTGGGTGCTAACTCCCCCTTGGCCGGTCACTAGAACGACCTCGTCCCCCTTGCGGATGGATCCGCGGTGGAGGATCAAATCGAGCGTCTTGCCGAGGCCGCGCTCCTCTTTCATCTCTAGGATGGTGCCCTCCCCCGAGCCCTCGATGTCGGTGAGCTGCTCTGCGAGGAATCGCTCGGCGAGCCCTATTACCACGGCCAGCAGGTCTTGGACCCCCTCTCCCTCCCTGGCTGAGATTGGGACTAGGGCGATGTCCTTCGTGAAGTCCTGCACCCTGTCGTAGCGCTCTATATTGAATCCATCCTCGGCGAATTGCCCGACTAGGTCCCAGTAGCGCTGCTCGAACAGCCCAATCGCCTCCTTCGACTGGTCGCGCATCGCATGGGCCATCGCGCGGCCCCGCTCTGCGTGCCAGCCGTGTATCCGGTCGACTTTGTTGGCAGCAATCACGAACGGCGTCTTGGACTGCTTGAGGACGCGAACCGACTCCCTCGTCTGTGGCTTGCACCCCTCCATCACGTCCACGATCAGGATCGCTATGTCGGCAAGCGAGCCGCCTCTGGTTCGCAGCGTGGAGAAAGAGTGGTGTCCGGGTGTGTCGATGAAGAGCAGGCCGGGCGAGTCGAAGGCCTTCCCCCCCAGCAGTGGCGAGCACAATTCGTTGAGGACGTCCGCCGGGACCTCCGTTGCGCCGATATGCTGGGTTATGCCACCAGCCTCGCGATCCATCACCGAGGCGCGACCGTGCTCGCCCAGGGAGCGCACGTGGTCGAGCAGGGAGGTCTTGCCGTGGTCAACGTGCCCTAGCACGGCGACGATGGGTTGCCTGCGTTCTGCCATTTGACCCACCTCATGCTACTCACTCTTTTCAGTCCTCGAGACCATTGGGGAACCAGAGCCCCAATTCGAATGCCGCTGTGTCCTCACCGTCCGATCCGTGGATGACGTTGTGGTCGATGCTCCGGGCGAAGTCCGCGCGGATCGTCCCCGGCTCGGCATCCTCCCAGTTGGTGGCACCGATCAGCCTGCGCGAGGCTGCGATTGCGTCCTCGCCGTGCCAGGCCATGGCCACAACTGGCCCAGAGGTGATGAAATCGATTAGATCGGGGTAGAAGGGGCGCTCTTTGTGCACAGAGTAGTGCGCTTCTGCGAGTTCCAGGGGGGGCGTCATGTCGCGCCTGCCCAGCATCCGCAGCCCGATGCCCTCGAAGCGTCCGATTATCTCGTCAGCAAGGCCCCGCTCGACACCGTCGGGCTTGACCATGATGAATGTGGTTTGAGTCTCTGCCATGGAGCGGGCGACCCACCACCCCTATTTCAACGCAAAGCACGCAGGCAAATGCTTGATGAGCCAGCGGGCGCACGTGCGGACATGAGGGCATTGTCGGCGCTCCTGCTGTCCGCCTGCCTGCTACTGCCCGGCTGCATGGACAGGGTCGGCGACACCGTCAACCCCGAGCAGGAACTGTTCGACGACAACACCTTCGTCAACGAGGACGAGCACATTAAGCTGACTTGGACCATCGACTCGGCTGCGATCATCAGGATTGCCTTCGAGAAGCAGGAGGGCCCCAAAGTGGACCTCTACACTATGACCGAGGTCAACTACGAGAAGTACAAGCAATGTGCTGAGGGCGAGCAGGAGAGCTTCGTCTACCTGGCCGATCTGAGTGACCCGAACACCGCGGCGGCCAATCTAGAGGCGACCGTAGACTCGGGCACCTATGTAACCGTAATCGACAACACGGACTGCGGCGAGGCCCAGCCTCCCGATCAGGGAGGGCTTCTGACTAGCGACGAGAACGACAGGGCAAGGGTGGACTACAGGATTACCGCTCAGTGAAAACCCTATGACTGGCCAATCTTGAAGCGTTTACTTCAGCACCGAACCCCGTGAGTACCGGGGATATCGGCTGTGACCTGGTAATTATGGGGGTCATCGGAATCTTTTGGCTACTGGACCAATTTTTCTACGAAGGCAAGCTCTTCAAATCCATCCATCCCGATGAGCCCGTCATACCGAAATCGGAGAAATCAGTACAACAACAGCTTCGGACATGCCATTTCGAAGGATGCTACTCACTGTCCTTCAGGTCAACGGAGTACTGCTGGAAGCATCAGGACGGACAGCCTCACCAGACTGACAGGTTCTCCAAGCCGAACTGGTGGGAGGAGGGCGGAGGCGCCCCCTGAATCACTTGATGCCGCCCTTCTCGTAGCGACGAGTCCACTTGAGCCTCCTCGCGTTGCGCTTGAGCTTGAGCATGTTCTTGCGCGCCTTGCTGTCTTTGAACCAGAACACGCTGCCATCGCGCTTGACGAACATCATGCCGGTGCCCGGCTCGATCTCCTCGTGCGTGAAGCTGCAGATTCTCTGCTCCGGCATCCGATCGCCTCATCGCGAACCGAGCCGGCGTGCCTCGCGACCGGTGTCCCTGAGCATCAGGATGTCACCCGCCCTCCCGTCTTTTGGCTCTCTTACGGGCCCGAGGACGTTCCTCGTGATAATCCGCCCTATGTCCCGGGGGTTGTTGGAGTCCATGACCCGGACCTTGACCTGGGTGGCCTCCCCAGTCAGGCCGGTGCGCCCGACGACCTCCACGACTTGAGCGGGCCATGATTCAGTCGACATCTTGACTCCTCACTTTTTCGAATCATTCAGGAGGACAGAGCCTCGAAGTGACCCTTGACTTCGTTGAAGCGATCCATCCCGTCCTTCTCCACCTGCATGACGGCGATGGCCGCCGTGCGCGTTCCCATGCTCATGCCAGCGGCCTCTGCTAGGTACGACTGGTCCTCGACGTAGATGAACGGGATTCCCTTTTCGCGGCAGATCATCGGAATGTGGGCCAGTAACTCGCCCGGGTTCACGTTCTCGGCCATGACGACCATCTGGGCAGTGCCGCGCTCCGCTGACTTGGTCACCTCGTTGGCTCCCTTCTTTAGCCGCCCGCGACCGTCCTTGCCGAGGCTCTTGACCATCTCGTAGACTTGCTCTTGGACATCTTGGGGTGTCTCGAACGCTATGTGTACACTCATTGGATCGACTCCTCGTGTTTGGTAAGCCGCCGCACGGCATGGCCGATATAAACGCAGCGTATCTGCTTCTAATCGCCTTGCAACGGGACTCTCATCCGATGAGCTTCCCAACGCCTCTTGCGAGGGCGGGAGCGGCGGATACGTTGGCCCTCGGATTGGGCAGGGAATCGGTGGTATGGACGCCATCGACATGGCTGGCCAGGCGTGAGAGGGCACCACCAGTGAACAGCCCGTGCGTGCAAGCAGCGTGAACCTCCTTGGCACCCTGTCTGCGAAGCGCATCGCTGGCCCGGCAGATTGTGCCGCCGGTGCTAATCATGTCATCCACTATGGCAACCACCTTGCCGGAAACATCGAGGTCCTTCGGTGCATGCTCGATGGTGTGGGCGTCTATCCTGGTCTTCTCGAGGTAGGAGAACTCGCACCCAATCAGTCCGGCCACCTCCGAGGCTCTGGAAATTGCACCCTTGTCGGGGCTTAGGATGAAATCCGGGGAGACGTCCTCGCCCAGCCTGTCGGCAATCTCTGACATCGAGCTCACAAACTCGACTGGCAGACTCATTCCATCTAGGACCTCTGGAGCGTGGAGATCGAGGATGACGATGCCGTCGCAACACTCGGCGAGGACTTCAGCGATTACCCTGGCAGATACTGACTCTCCAGGGGAGAAGCGCTTGTCCTGTCGGGCGTAGCCATAGTACGGAACCGCTAGGATTACTCCTGGGCCGACGTCATCCATCCGCTGCTCTCCCTCTCCCTTGAGGTTAGCGAGGTCCCCTCGACGGACGTCGTTTATCGCACCCAGAAGCAGAACTGTCTGCATGATGCCCGAGTCGGGATAGGTGTTCGAGACCAGGACCACAGTTTCCGATCTGAGCGATTCGATGGCCTCTAAGGGCACCTTCACGTACGCCTCCCCGTCCGGGAACCTCCTGCTTTCCAACCGGATGTGACTCATCCCGAGGATTGTCGCTAGCGACTCGGCAATGTTCCCGCCTGAGGCCCCGCTCAGAACCGGCATTTGAAGCGAGGGGGACCGCGACCCCTTCATGATGCTTCTTATCGATGCCAGAGGCACGATTCGGCGAGTGAGTTGGTGGGCATGACAGGATTTGAACCTGCGACCTCCCGGTTATCAGCCGGGTGCTCCAGCCAAACTAAGCTACACGCCCTTGAGCAGCAATGCCACGTTGGTCGATGATTTGAAGCCTACTCAAGCCACGGTACGGTCGTCTTGGTGATGCTCGTTCAACTTCAGGTAACTAGGCAGGGTCATCAGCCTCGAGAATGTGCACTTGAGGATGACCTCGTCCAACCTGGCAGTGGTTCTGGCAAGCTGGCCGCAAGGAACCACAATGAACTCTGGCAGATTGTGTCTGGATCTGACCATGAAGTGCGGCTTGACCAGCAACCCCTTGTACGTGCGCTTGATCTTGATGAGGTCGACCACGTTGCCTATGTCCATGCCATCGTTGTCGAGCACGGCCCGGTCCAACAGTTCGTCTGTGGCATAGAGTTGGTCCTCTATCCTCACCGTGTTCCTCCAGCGCCGCTGAAGCTCCCTCATGGACTTTGACAGCTTCACACAGCCATCTGACCGGATGCTGTGAACCAGTTCCTTGGCCAACGGCGCGCACTCGGCCGCCTTGCGCATGTACTCGCTGGCAACGCCTTCGTCCACCTGGATCCTCATGGATCTGACGAACTCGTCCCTCGGATGGAACCTCTCGCCGACGATCACGCCCACGAGCTTCTCTCCAACGTACACATCTCTCTGTATCAATTCCTGAATTTCGTAGTCCTCTACCATTCTCTCCCTCCCGGGAGTAGAGTGCACCCCCCGTGCTTCTCCGGGGGTAGAGGGAGTGGAGAAGCACTTATAATATTCGATAATAAATTCCGATAATTCAATTGAAATTTTTTATTCTAATCAAATTTTTCAATTGGAAAATTAATTTTAATTTAATTATTTGATACATTATCAGAATTCAGATTATTCCCCTTTCCGAGCTGTTTCGATGCCCCTATCCCAGAACCTGCTCCTGAGAACGTTGATGTGAGGACTCGACACCGCTGGTGACATGGGGTTGGGGGCCGACCTTGTCCATTCCACTTTGAGTCGTCACATGCTTGCCGACGGCTACGAGTTCGTGATCGATTTGGATAAGTCGTCTGGCTGCTACTTCCATGATTCCAAGAGCGGACGCGACATTCTCGATTTGTTCTCATGCTTCGCCTCGCTTCCGCTCGGATGGAACCATCCCGATTTGGTTGCAGCCAAGGGCGAACTCGCTCGGGCTTCGGTGAACAAGGTGGCCAATTCAGATCTCTACACGGAGGCCATGGCGGAGGCTGTGGATGCCTTCGGCACCATCGCCGCGCCTTCGTACCTGCCTCAGCACTTCTTTGTCTCGGGAGGCGCGCTCGCCATCGAGAACACGATGAAGGCAGCGATGGACTGGAAATCTCACCAACGCGAGGCAAAGGGGATCGACTCGCCAGGGGATTTCGATTGGGCGGATGACCACAAGAAGTCATCACAACTAACGATTGGTCACCTAAGGGAGGCTTTTCACGGTCGCTCTGGTTACACTCTCTCAGTCACCAATACCGATCCGACGAAGACCGCACGCTATGCAAAATTCGATTGGCCGCGCTTCGATAACCCGAAGGTCAACTTTCCATTGAACGATTCTGAGAACGCTCGATTGGACACTTGTGAGGCTTCTACTTTGGACTCGATCAGGTCCCATGCGGAATCCAACCCCGACACGATGTCTGCGATTATCATGGAACCCATTCAGGGCGAGGGAGGTGACAACCACTTCCGCGACTCCTTCCTGCGCGACATGAGATCAGTTTGCGACGAGGTCGATGCCCTGCTCATTTTCGATGAGGTGCAGACCGGTATGGGTTCAACTGGAAGGATGTGGGCCCATCAGCACGCCGATGTCGAGCCCGACATGATTGCCTTTGGGAAGAAATCTCAGGTTTGCGGGCTAATGGCCAGCACCCGCCTCAAGGAGTTCGATGACAACGTCTTCGAGGTCTCGAGCAGGATAAACTCGACTTTCGGGGGTAACCTCACCGACTACGTTCGTGCCCGCCTGATTCTTGAGACCATTCAGCGAGACGAACTCGTTAGGAACGCTGAGCTAGTCGGCGCTGAGTTGATGACGGGTTTGGAGGAGTTTGGCGAAACTCACGAGATTGTCAGCAACGTCAGGGGTCGCGGCCTCTTCGCCGCCTTCACTCTGCCGAACACCGAGATTCGTAACAAGTTCAACTCCGTCTGCTTGGACTCTGGCATGCACGTGCTTAACTCGGGAATGCAGAGCATCAGGCTGCGCCCGAGCCTGACTTTCTCCTCCGACGATGTCAACGAGGCCCTCAACATCCTCGAAGGCGTGGCAAACAGTATTGAGTCAGCGGTCGTAGCCTAGTTGGTAGAATGCCCAGGGTCGTCTACATCGACGGAGTCGATGACGGGTTCCGAGCGGCCCTTGTAGATCGTCTGCGGCGTGCAGGAGCCAACCTAGCGGAGGACAAGGAGGCGGAATTCAGAGTAGGCTTGGGAGATGGTGCGAGCGGGGACATCGTCATCATACCAAGTAATGCGTCTCATGGGAATGCCAGACTGGTAGTGCGCGTCCACGACATGATCCTCCCTTCAGGTGGCGGAGGATGGGGGACGGGAATACTCAGAGATTGGGTCGAGGGAGTCAAGGGGGGGGAGATCAAACACCATCCCAGTGCTACCAAAGCGAGTTATTGGGTCCACGTCAGGGACGTCGTCGACGCCATGACTATCCTGATAATGGCAGAAGGGGAGATTATTGCCAACGGCACCATCGATATGTGCGGAAGGAGGGCATGGGCGGATAAGGACGTGATCGACGAGATCGAGCTTCTGTGGCATCGCTACCTCAATGCCATCCACCACTCTCACACCGTGGAGTCGCTCTCTGGCGTTCCTAGCCCAGTAAGAGGAGACTCCCCAAACCCCACCCCCAGGCCAGACCTGGGTCCATTGCACGAGGCGCTCATCGAAGCGGGGGGCGACGGTTGGCACCCAATAGTCCCGATGCGAACAGCCCTGATGGAGCTGATTGCGCTAAGCAGTGGATGATTCAATCAGCGGCTGTTCTTGTCGCCCTGGACTCGGACGCGGACATCTTGGGCCGCTCCCTTGGCCGCCTGCATCACCTTTCTTACACGTGTTCCGGCGGCGCTGTTGCCGCCATCGTGCTTCTCGGCATCGCCGAGGGCATCCGTTAGCTCGTTAATCATGTTCTGTACCATGTCCTTCACTGACATGAGCCCGCCGAGATGAGGTCCATTATTAGCCGTTACGCCGGAATTATGCCTGTTCAACTAGCATGGTTGAACAAATCCGCGCCCAGTAGGGGTAGGAGGATGCTGGCCTCCCCTTCGACCACGACCTGCGGTGCTTGGGGACGGATTTTCCCCCACGAGACCGCCTCGCGAAGGCGTGCCCCTGACAGGGAGCCGTCGTGTTCGGGAGCAGTGGTAATCGAGACCGCCGAATCCATCCCCCCCCTGAACTGGTTCCACCAGATCACGTGATGCTTCGAGATCCCGCCCCCAACCATTAGTCCATGACTCTCTTCAGCAGTCCACGTTAGGTCGGAAAGCACCTGCTCGTCGGCTAGCAAGTCAATCATGAAACCAGGACTCCTCTGCCGATGCATGAACAGCTGGGACCCTATCGATCCGTCGGTCAGGCCTGGGACGACCATAGGGATTCGATGCTTGGCGACCCAGTGGAGCAGCGATGACTCGTCCTCGATGCGATCTCCCATGGCCCAGCACAACTCGACCGAGCCGAAGCCCAGCCAAGGGTTCGCACTAGATGCAGACAAGCGCTCTGACTCAATCTCTCCTAGCCAGGGGAGCACGGTCTGCTCTATGATCTCGCCGTAGCAGTCGTTGGGGATTACTACGTTTCCTAGTCGGTTGAGGCCCTCTTCTCCCAGAGCGACGTCATCGAGGCTGAAATCGCCATGGAAGTAGTCACGGTAAGTACGGGCGATGTCGTGGTCGAGAGTGCCGCAGGTTGTGATGACTACGTTAAACGCCTTGCGCTTGAGTGCCTCGATGAAGAAGCCGCGCGTGCCGGTGGCGCACAGGCAGGCTGGGAATGATACCCAGTTGAGAACCCGTTCCTTGCCGACCTTGGCGATGGCTTCTCGAAGGATGTCTCGAGCACGAGCTAGTTTGGTCGCCGTGAATCCGCCAGCGCGACCCATCTGGTCGATCAGAGATCCCACGTCACCAGCGGCCGAGAAGTCGTAATCCTCGACAGGAAGGTCGAAGTCATCCCGCGAGTATCCGGCCATGGCTCCTCGCGGTGCTCATTTGCCTTCAATTGGTCGCATTCTGCAGTTTGAAAATCCTGTCACGCAGACTAGCCGCTCGCTCAAAGTCCAATCTGGCAGCGGCTTGTCGCATCTCCCTCTCAAGACGGGAGATGAGCTCGGTAGGATCCTCCCCTTCCACCCTCTCAAGCGCCTCGTGGGCCGCCTCGACCCATTCGGGCTGGCTCACGTTGTCTAGCACGGAGTCCGACGTGTTCCAATTGCCGGCTCCGAGCCTGAACTTCTGGGCGAGACCCTCCAGACCCTTCCTGCCCCGGGGCTTGGCAACCATGCGACGACCTCCTCCCCTGCCCGTTCCCGCGACACCGGAGAGTAGGTCCTCGACCTCGGCCCCCATCACCGGAAGGGCCTTCTCTATCGTCTTGGGGATGATTCCGTTCTCCTCGTTGTAGGTGTTCTGCATCCTCCTGCGCGCGATGGTCTGGCTGATGGAAGCCTCCATCGCCGGCGAGATTGTGTCGCCATACAGGATGACCGACCCGTTCGAGTTCCTAGAAGCCCGGCCTATGGTCTGCAGCAGCGAGCGCTCGTTGCGCAGGAAGCCCTGCTTGTCGGCATCGAAGATCGCCACTAGGGAGACCTCGGGGATGTCTAGGCCCTCGCGCAGCAGGTTGATTCCCACGATGACGTCAATGTGCCCCAATCGAAGCGCCTTGATAATCTCCGTACGCTCGAGCGTGTCAATCTCACTGTGGAGGTAGTGCGCCTTGACGCCAACCCGCTCTAGGTATTCCGCGACCTCCTCTGCGAACTTGATCGTCATTACCGTCACGAGCACGCGCTCTTTGCGCTCGACGCGCTCTTTGATCTCGCTGAGCAGATCCTGCACCTGTCCCTCGGTCGGCCTGACCTCAATGCTCGGATCTAGCAGGCCCGTGGGGCGGATCTCCATCTTGGCTACCCCTTGTACCTCTTTCAGGACCGCCTCCATGCTGACCCTCTCTCGGGGCCTGTCCTGCTCCGCGGCTCTCGCGCCGCCACCCCCTTGGATGTGCAATAGCCCCCCGGGGACCTCTTGCCCTGAAATCTCGGCCAAGTGCCGCAACTCGCGCTCTCCGGGGGTCGCGCTGACATAGATCATCCGAGGGACCAGATTCTGGAACTCGTCGATGCGAAGCGGGCGGTTATCGTAGGCAGAGGGCAGTCGGAAGCCGTGGTCGACGAGGTTCTTCTTACGTGAGAAGTCACCACCGTGCATGCCTCCGACCTGAGGCAGGGTGACGTGGGATTCGTCCATGATGACGAGGTAGCTCTCGGCGCCTCCGTGGAACTGCTCTGCATTGCTCGCGAAGAAGTCCAGTAGGCAGTATGATCGCTCGCCGCGGCTGCGCCCGTCGAAGTGCATCGAGTAGTTCTCGACTCCCTTGCACGACCCGACCTCGTTGAGCATCTCGAGGTCGAACTTGGTGCGTTGGGCCAGTCGATGCGACTCGATGGCATTGTCCTTGGACTCAAACCAATCGATGCGGGCTTCGAGCTCGGCCTCGATGTCGTCGAGGGCCCGTTTGAAGTGCTCCTCGCTGGTCATGTAGAACTCCCGTGGATGTATCCAGGCCTCCTCAAAGTCGTCCAGCGGCTCCCAGGACACGGCCTCGCACACCTGGATGCGCTCTACGCCCTCCCACCCGAAGCGGATGCGCAACGGGTCGTCCCTGCTGGGCATCCAAATGTCCAGCACCTCGCCACGCAGGCGGATGTCCCCGCGTGCGATCTCCTCAGTGGTGCGGCGGTACTGCAGGCTGACCAGTTCGCGAACGACCTCCTGCGGGTCGGCCTGCTGGCCGACATGTAGACGGAGGTGATTCTGCTGGAATACATCTGGGGGGTTGAGTCCGTAGATGACCGAGACCGTGCCGATGGTTATTACGTCAGGGCGCGAGACGAGTGATGCTACCGTGGAGAAACGCTCCTGCTCGATGCGCTCGTTCATCTGTAGTTCCTTGTCGATGTATAGGTCACGTCCGGGAATGTAGGCCTCTGGTTGGTAGTAGTCGTAGTAGCTGACGAAGTACTCCACCGCATTCTCGGGGAATAGCCCCGACATCTCCTGCCAGATTTGACGCGCCAGCGTCTTGTTGTGAGACAGTATGAGGGTAGGTATCTGCAATCTCTCGATGACCTTGGCCATAGCAAAGGTCTTCCCTGAGCCAGTTACACCTAGCAGTACGCAACGCTCCTGACCCGCCTCGAGCTGCTCGACCAATTGGTCGATGGCTTGCTGCTGGTCCCCGGCGGTGTCGTATTCCGCGTGTAGTCTAAACATCGTTTGGCCTCAATCCGACATTCCATCGTTGTAGTGCTCCACGATCATGAGACTAGATAACAAAACCCATCCAGTGAGCATGGAAGCCCGGAAGAGTGCCTTCTGATAGCCCCCCATCTCCTCGTCCGACTCCGTAGCAGACTGCGCCCCTTTTGTCATTACGAAGATGTTGACCAGCGCCATCAGAACCACAGATGGGACCCAGAGCGTGGAGCGGAAGCTACGCGTGCCCGTGAAGTCATGCAGCCCAGTCAGCAAGAAGCAAGCCAACCAGCCTATGGTCAGAGCCACACTCAGCCTCATGGTCGCCACATGTCCGTGAATCGCCGGGAAGGAGCGAATCCCCTGCTCGCGATCAACATCTTCGTCCATCAGGGCGTAATTGATGTCAAACGCGGCAATCCAAAGCGCTACTCCCAACGAGATGAAGAATACCTCCGGAAACCACAGGAAGGCGGTCTGCCCATCCAGCATTCCGGTAATGGAAGCCCAACCATGGGTGTCCGCGGCTATGGCGACCCACGCCCCTGCTGGCGCGAGTGCTAGGCACATCCCTATCCAGAAGTGGCAGATCCAAGACACCCTCTTGGTGTACGGGTAGATTACGAAGGCCAGAACCGGTAGCCAAGCCATCTTCAGTGCGACCTCGTTCAATCTCCATGCAGCGAACAGAAGCACCCCCAGAAAGGCACCAGCGAGAATCCAAGCGGTCTGCACCGACATGGTACCGGATGGCAGGTGCCTCGCAGCAGTGCGCGGATTCTCTGCATCTATGTCTCGATCGACGATTCTGTTGAGAGCCATCGCAAGGCCCCTAGCACCAATAGCTGCGACGATAATCCAGACTAGGTCCATGCTCTCTGTTCCGAACTCATTGTCAGCCAGCACGTAGCCAATCAGCACGAAGGGAAGCGAGAACAGGGTGTGCTCCACCCTCACGAACTCCAGGATATCCTCGATCCCCATCAGCAGCCCACCTCGGCCAACCAGCGATCGATTCTCAGTACCAGTTCGGGATCGTGCAGGGTGACCGCGGGCCAGCGTCGTACTGGAAGCGGGCCGTCGTTGGAGGGGATTGGCGCAGTCGCATCCCAAGCAACCCTCCCGCCGACCTCGTCGAAGTGCAGGTCCCGTCCGGCGTCGAAGCGACAGAAGAGCTGCCAAAGCAGGCGCCTGCGCCAGTTCTCGCTATCCAGATTGGCATCAGCGTCGGTGATGAATAGCCAGCGCAGCCCCCTCGCCCCTTCGAGGCCCCAGATGACGTCGCATATCGAGGAAATCCGTTGGCGCTGCTGGGTAGCGAGGAACTCGTCCGGCTCCTCCATGCTCTCCTCGGGCTTCGGCCCACCTTGGATGCTGGTCGTCACCACCATCATCGACGGCCGCAGCATCCTGGCTTGCTCGATTCCGTCTATGGCCGATGCCGAGATAGCTAGCGAGTCGCTGGCCTCGATACGCTTCACCTCACCTTGCGGGTCGCCGGAGGCGGGGGTCGTGGCGTCGATGATCAACTTCGTGTGAACATTCTCCCAGGGGGCCGCGTGCGCAAGCGTGTCGGCGACCATGCCCTCGAGAAAGACCAAGCCATCGGGTATCCTGACCTTGGTGTCCAAGGCGTCCAGAAGCGCCTCGAGATCCCTGACGGGGTGATTTTCGTCGACTGCCACGATGACCTTCTGGAACATCATCTGTCCCGCGCCTAGGAGCCCTAGGGCAGTCTTGCGCGCCTGTCGCGGGTAACGCTGCTTGGAGGCGAGTATTGCTAGGTTGTGGAAACCGGTCTCGAGCGGTAGGAAGAGGTCTGCGACGTCCCTATGCTGGAATCTGAGGACGGGAAGGAGGGCCTCGCTGATCGCCTCACCGATGAACCCATCCTCCATGGGGGGGACGCCCACTATTGTCATCGGGATGCTGGGGTCCTTCCTGTGCGTTATCGCGGTGACGTGCATGACTGGGTACTGCCCCTCCAATGAGTAGTGACCGAAGTGGTCCCCGAAGGGCCCCTCCAGACGAGTCTCACTGGGTATGGTGTAGCCTTCAATGACGAAGTCGCACTCGGCGGGGACCCAGAGTTCGTTGGTCAAGCACTTCGCAATCCTGAGCCTACTGCGAGACAGCAGCCCAGCGAACTCGTACTCCGTCAGGTTGTCAGGCAGTGGCGAGATTGCGCTGAACATGACCTCTGGAGGCCCACCTAAGCAGATGGAGACCGGCATCCTGCCGTCCGAGGCATCCGCGTGGTCGGCTCCGTGCTTGTGGGTCTGCCAGTGCAGGCCGACCTCGGTGGGACCGTAGACCTGGCTGCGATAGACCCCCATGTTGTGTTCGCCGGTTTTGGGGTCGGAGGTCACCACGAGGGGGAGGGTCATGAACGGCCCGCCGTCCAGCGGCCAAGTCGTCGGAATCGGAAGGCGGGTGACGTCCGGGTCTTCGATCCTGACTTGCTGGCACGCCCCTTTCGAGACCTTCTTCGGAGCCATCGATATGGCCTCCCTAAGAAGCCTGAGCCCCCTCCATGGGTACGTCACTAGACTCCCTATATCCGGTTTCATCAGCTCGACCATGCGTTCGCCAATCTCGCTGGGGCTCTCGACCCCGAGGGCCATGTTGGTGCGCCCCCTGGTTCCGTAGAGATTCATCGCCAGGGGGAACCTGCTGATACTGCCGTCCTCGAGGCGGGGTTGGTCGAACACTACTGCCGGTCCACCGCGCTTCACGAGGCGGTCGGCGATGCACCCCGCCTCGAACCTGACATCGACGGGATGACTGACCCTCAGCAACTCGCCCCTGTCCTCGAGCGCCCTGATGTACTGGGAGAGCCTCCTCCATGCCACACCATGCGGGGGCCCTACCTTCATGAGAAGGTTCGCTCGCCACCGTAGGTGGCGCAACCGAGGGTTTCTTTGATGTCGTCGTGACCCGCTTACTGTGGTAGGGGGAGTTACGGTGTGCGACGTGCTGGTCGTCGGAGCGGGACCGGGCGGCGGCAATGCCGCTTTGCAGTGTGCCCGTCGGGGGCTCCACACGATACTGATAGAGGACCACTCGGAGATCGGCACGCCCGTGCACTGCGGTGAGTGCATCTCGGAGATCGCCTGCGACAACCTAGGTCTCGACCTGCCCGACCACGTCATCAGCAAGAGGGTCCATGGAATCCGCGTCATCTTCCCTGACGGCATCGAGAAGCGACTTACCGAGGAAGGATATGTCCTAGAGAAGCACCTGTTCGAGCGATGGATCGCTGATGAGGCAGTAGCAGCGGGGGCCAGCGTCCATCTCAGTCACAAACTGTCCTCGATGAAGCGGACGGGGAACGGGAGATTTTCCGGCTGGATGTGCGATGGAAAGGGTGAGCAGTTCCCGATCCAGGCCAAGGTAGTGATTGATGCCTCCGGCGTCGCCGCAGTGTGCTCGAAGACGGTAGAAATCGAACAGGGAGTCCCACTGAACACCATGGGCAAGGTCGTGGCTGGGATGCAGTACGAGATGCTCGAGGTCCCGACCGATGGCTACCTGGACTTCTACATCTGGCCGAAGTACGCCGAGAAGGGGTATCTGTGGATGATTCCCAAATGCGACGGCAGAGCCAATGTCGGGCTGGTTACAGAGGACCGACCTCGTGCCAAGAAGGCTCTAGACGAGTTCATCGAGATCACTCACTTCAAGGGGCTCGAGCAAGTCCCTCCACCTTGGAAGGAAAAGGGCAATCCGGCATTCGGTGGCACGATTCCGATCTCTGGCCCATTCGAGAATACCCACCATGATGGGCTGATGCTGGTCGGTGATGCAGCTGGCTTCACGTCGCCTCTCTTCGAGGGCGGCTCGCACCTAGCGCTGAAGTCAGCGGTCTATGCAGCCGAGACCGCCGCTGCTGCCATAGCGGAGGGCGACCTCAGTGCAGAGCGACTTGCCATTTATCCCAAGCGCTGGAAGGAAGAGTTCCCCCCCTACGCCAAGATCCTGCGAGGCAAGAACGCGCTGTTCGACTTGACTGATGAGGAGATGTCGCTTATGGCCCGATGCTTCCCAGACGAGATGTCAGACATGGGCGTCTCAGGCAAGGCGATGGTTGGCTTGAGGTTGCTCGTCAGGAGACCTGGCCTCTACTTCAAGCGGATCGTCCCGGCAATGCTGGCGTTCGGATACAGTCGGGCGAAGTACTACGGATGGTGACCCCTTGCTCTCGTTGCTTGGGAAGGCCTTGCTATCCCTTGCGGTCCTGACGAGCCTGCATCAGATCCTGAGGCAAAACAGGGGAGGCGACCCGATGGTCCGACATGTCACCATGGCCTCCCAGATAGCTCCATTCGTGCTGCTAGTCGCGGCCTTCCTCGTAGAGGCCACGACGCTGGACCTTGTTTCGAGGTACAGCGGGGATGACCTCCCTCTACTCTACCGCATCTCAGCGGTCTGGGGCAGCAGGTCAGGGCCCCTGCTGATGTGGGCTGCCATCCTGGCGGTGGTGACCTGGTTCATGGCAGCTGATTCCGATCCGATTCCACTAGAGGTCCGCCTAATGCACGGCTGGACCGCGCTACTCCTCGCCCTGTCCCTGCTTCTCGGGCCCTTCGCTAGCTCCGAGAGCGCAGCGCGCGGCGAGCTCAACCCGCTGCTGCAGACGGACCTGATGGTCATTCACCCCCCTGTCGTCTTCACCTACTACGCGCTCTGCCTCGCGACAGCCAGCGTCGCGCTTGCCGGGGTATTGAGACGTGATAGGTCTAGGGACATCCACGCTGCCCAACTGCACTGGGCGCGCGCTGCCTTCCTGGTCGGGGCTCTTGGCATCGGACTGGGCGGGCTGTGGGCCTACACGGTGCTGGACTGGGGCGGCTACTGGGCATGGGACCCCGTCGAGACCGGATCCCTGCTCCCGTGGCTCGCCCTGCTGGTCATCGTCCACGGACGTGCCAAGCCGGATTCCGAGAGCGCCTTCTCGGCATCCCCAGCAATGGGATTGATCGCTGGCGCTCTCGCCATGCACGCCACGCTTGTCACCAGGGCGAATGGCGTTTGGGCGTCAGTGCACGCCTTCGTCGCCGATGGCGAGGGCGCGCTGCCGCAGGACCCCTACCTCAGGGTGCTCCAGATTGCCGACCTCAGTCCCGTGGGAATCGAGATTTCGACCTACCTGATTGCCCTGCTCGCTCTCGGTGGCTTCGCCGTGCTGCACCTCCACAGGGAGCAGTCACTCAGCCTCGCAGAGCGTGGAAGGGCCTCGCTGGCCGAGGCGAACCAGGGCATGGCAATCGCCCTCTTGGTCGCCTATGCCGCCGTCGGCCTGTGGATTGGATCGACAGCGGTCCTCGCAGTTGGCTTGGCGCTAATGCTGCTTCTGGTATCCGGTGATGCTGAGAATCCCCCCACGCACTGGGTGGCTGGTGGGGTGATGCTGATGCTGTTCGCCAGCTGGGGCTGGGTGGCCGAGATCCAGCAGGCGATCGCTGGGATGGCGCCCTTCCTAGCAGTCTGGCTGGTCTCCGACGACGATGACGACCTTTCCCCCTTCACTCTCCCGTTCACCGACGAGTCGGCACGAGCCAGGCTGGCCAGGGCCGTGCCGTGGTACGGCGGAGCGGCCTACCTACTGCTCACCTGGCTCCTCCTCACCGTCGAGATTGACGGCACCAACCTAGCCGCCCACGAGTTCTACGGCGCCCCCCTGATCGGGCTCCTAGCCATCGGCCTCACCACATACGCATGGGGCAGGAGCCTCCCGGCCAGGCGCGGATCGATGCTCGTGGCAGCCGCGTTGGCGGCTTCCATAGCGCTCGCCGCGCTCTCCGAGTCATTCGGCCTGCCAGGGGACCCCAACCTCGACGTGACCCCCGGCATCACCAGGGGTGCACTCGCCCTGTTCCTGCTGTCGTGGCTGGCATTCGCCCTGCCCCCGACCGCCCAGCAGCTCTGGAGCACTGCCAACAGGACCCTGCCCAGGCTCAGGAGAGACGGGCTCGGGGCGCCGAGCAACGCCGCGCGCGCGAGGCTGCTCGGCTCGCACCTCGCGCACCTCGGCATCCTCCTGCTGCTCATCGGGCACGTCATGACCACCACTCTGGTGGACCGCTCGGACCCCTCGCACCTGGTCACCCTAGTGAGGGACCAGCCGGTCGAGCACCGCGGCTACGAGTTCGTGTTCACCGACGTCGAGGTCATCCCGGCGGAGGATGACGCGTACCCCTACTCGATAGGGGATGGGTATCTGGGGGTCGCAATCGAGGTCAGGAAGGATGGCGATGGGGTCGCTGAATTGATGCCCGGCATGCTCAGGTTCGACTCCCCCAGCGGCTCGGTCTCGGCGCGCTCGGAGGTCGACAGGATGGTCGGACTGACCGGCGATACGATAGTGATACTCGACGTGTTCCAGTCCAACGACCT
>JASLNR010000018.1 GCA_030745885.1 Candidatus Thalassarchaeaceae archaeon | reverse complement strand
GCGAAGTCGTCCCTCACCTTTTTGCGGTAGTGACCGAGCCTATCCGAGTGGTAGTCCGGGTTCTTATCCTCCAGGTCGACGATCCAAGCCAGCGCGCTCTCCCGATCCTCGGCCTCCACCGAACCATCGGACTCGCTCGGTGTCATCAGCTTCGAGATCCAGAGCTCGAGAGCCGCATCGCCCAAACCCTCCCCCCCCCACTTGGGAAGGGTGATCGACTGGTAGGTCAGAGAGGTCAGTATCCCGGGATTCTTCGGGTCGGTGCCAATCTGCTCCTCGCGGCCGTCCAGGTGGAAGAGCTCCTTTGCCCGTGCGATCCACTGGGCCTGGATGGCCGAGTTGGGACTCAGGACCAGCGTAGGCAGCCTGACTAGGTCCGACCAGACGTAGAGGCCAAGGACGGTCTTGCCCGAGCCGGGTGGCGCTACTATCAGCAACTCCTTCGATTCGGACTCGAGCTCCCTCTCAATGATGCTCGATGACGCCACCTGTGAGGGCCTGAGGGCCCCCGAGAAGCCTATTTTTCCGAAGTCCGCACCCATTGCACCGACTCAGGCTATTCCTAGAACATGGTTCACTATTTCGCCGGACAATTCCTGATCATCACCGATTCTAGCGCCCATTCCAATCAGACATCCCTCGACCCGACATCCCGAGCCGACCCTAGCACCCTCGAGGATAACGGAGTCGCGGACCGCCGCTCCTTCACCTATCTCCGCACCCGCACCGACAGCACTCCTGCGTACATCACCGGCGTTGCTGGAGCCATCGCCGAACCACGAGTCGCCCACGACCGCCCCGCTGCTGAAGCGCCCGTTGGTGATGCAGACCTGCGCTGCTTCGATGTAGGAGGCAGGGGTGCCGGCATCGACGAACCAGCCCTCGAACGGGAATCCGTTGAGGCCGCCGATCTCCGCGAGGTCCTCGTAGACGTCCCGCTCGATGCTATGTGCTCCGTCAGGCATTAGCTTGAAGATATCAGGCTCTAGGATGTAGGTCCCGGCATTGATGAGGTTCGAGTAGGCCTCCTCCCTTGGCGGCTTCTCCTGGAAGCGCCTAATCTTATCCTCCTCGGGGTCGAAGTCAGCAACCCCAAACCTCGAGGGATCCTCCACCTCCCAGAGGGATATGGTTGCAATCCCCCCGTTCGCGGTGTGCAGATCTAACATCTCCTCGACTCTGAGGCTCGTGATCAGGTCGCTGTTGATTACGCAGAAGGTCCCGCCGGAGAGATGGTCCTTGCAGTTCGCTATGGCGCCCCCAGTACCGAGAGGCTCCGTCTCCTCCACGATGACCATCTCGTAAGGCAGGCTCAGCGTCGAGAAGTACTCGCGCATCTGTTCTATACCGAAACCAGCGGCAATCAGGACGCGGTCGACCAGAGACTCAGGTAGCACGGCCACCACATGCTCGATCATCGACTTGTCGAGGATCGGGAGCAGGGGCTTGGGAACGTTATATGTCCAAGGCCGAAGCCTCGTTCCGAATCCTCCTGCCAGAACGACAACATCCATGGTCAGACGGACGTAGCCCCCCATTTCATCACTTCGCGAGTTTAGTCAGGTTACTGGCCGGGCGCATCGTTCAAGGACGTGATGCGAGTGCCGATGCGCATGAACATCCACGAGTATCAGGCAAAGGCTCTGTTCAGGGATGCAGGGGTCGAAGTGCAGGAGGGGGTGCACTGCACGAATGTCGAGCAGGCGCTTGCTGCCTACGACTCGTTGGGATCGAAAGTGGTCGCCGTCAAGAGCCAGATACACGCCGGTGGGCGTGGCAAGGGCAACCTGTACCATCCCGATTCGGGGGAACTGGTCATGGAAGGGGGGGTCAAGGTGGCAACCTCACGCGAGGAAGTGGGGGAGTTCGCCTCGAACATCATCGGGCACAGGCTGGTGACCAAGCAGACCGGCGCATCCGGCAAACTAGTCAGCAACCTCTACGTCGAGGCCGGCTGCGCCATCGCTCACGAGTACTACCTAGCCCTGCTCATCGACCGCGAGGAGGACTCCGTCCTCGTCATGGCCTCCACCGAGGGCGGTGTGGACATAGAGGAGGTTGCCGAGAGCACTCCTGAGGCCATCCACAAGGCCTGGGTCGACCCGTTGGACGGCCTGCAGAACGAGCAGAAAGGCGCGCTGGCCGACTCATTGGGCCTCTCGGGCACGGCCCATGCCTCCTTCGTCGAGATGATCGGGTCACTAGCGTCGGTATTCTTTGACAGAGACTGCTCGATGATCGAGATCAACCCGCTTGTCAGGACTGAGGACGGCACGATGGTGGCTCTGGACGCGAAGGTCAGCTTCGATGACAACGCCTCCTTCAGGCACCCTTGGCGCGCGGATCTGCGCGACCCCTCGGAGGAGTCCGACATCGAGGTCCGAGCGCGCGAGCACGGACTCTCATACGTCGATCTGGATGGCAATATAGGCTGTCTGGTCAACGGTGCCGGTCTCGCAATGGCCACTATGGACGTCATCAAGCTCTACGGGGGGGAGCCAGCCAACTTCCTCGACATAGGAGGTGGAGCTGACCGCGAATCCATCACCGCCGCCTTCGGGATAATCCTCGAGGACCCCCGTTTGGATGGGATTCTCGTCAACATCTTCGGTGGCATAATCCGATGCGATATGGTCGCCAGCAGCATCATCGAGGCTTCCGAGGAGATCGAACTCAATATCCCTCTCGCGGTTCGCTTCTCAGGAACGAACCACTCGGAGGGCAAGCAGATTCTCGATGATTGCGATTTGGACATCATCACTGCCAGCACTCTAGCAGAAGCCGGAGAGGCAATCGTCAAGGTCATCGGAGGCACACCGCAATGAGCATCTGGATCAACGAGAGCAGCAAGGTCCTGGTTCAGGGCATCACGGGCAGCCAGGGAATGTTCCATGCCACCCGGATGGTCGAGTATGGCACCGATATCGTTGGTGGGGTCACACCCGGGAAGGGAGGCCAGACCGTTGACTTGCCCGGTCGCTCAGTGCCCGTCTATGACACCATGTCTGAGGCGATCTCCGAGACCGGTGCGGAGGCCAGCGTCATCTACGTCCCCGCCAGGTTCGCGGCTTCGGCGATTACGGAGGCCGCCGATGCATTCCACGAGCTCAACGGCGGCGGCTTGGTCATATGCATCAGCGAGGGCATCCCCACTCTAGACATGGTGCGGGTGGTGGCCCACATAGGTCAGAGGCCCGGCGTACGCCTGATAGGGCCGAACTGCCCGGGAATCATCAGCCCCGGTGATGCCGGTGGCTGCAAGATTGGCATAATGCCGGGCTACATCCATGCCAAGGGGCGAATCGGAATCATCTCCAGGTCTGGCACGCTCACATACGAGGCCGTGGCCCAGACGATGGGCGTCGGCGAGGGCCAGACGACCTGCATCGGAATCGGCGGTGACCCTGTGAGCGGAACCGGTTTCATCGACTGCCTCTCTGCCTTCGAGGGAGACCCAGAGACTGAGGCGGTGGTGATGATTGGCGAGATTGGCGGCACGGCTGAAGAGGATGCAGCAAAGTGGGCCAAGGATAATTTCTCCAAGCCACTCATCGGATTCGTAGCCGGAGCCACTGCCCCTCCTGGCAAGAGAATGGGTCACGCTGGAGCTATTATCTCCGGCGGGAAAGGCACGGCTGAGGAGAAGTTCGCCGCCTTCGAAGCAGCCGGAATCCATATCGCAAGGGACCCCTCTAAAATTGGGGAGGTCTTGCTCGACGTGCTGGTCGAAGCGGGCCTGCGAGAGTCTTAGGAGTGAGCCGCCCGCGTGGCCTAGGTGGTGGTTTCATGCCCGAGATGCTAGGCCCCGAGCTCGACTCGATCCTGGAGGGGACTTCGCGCTCGTTCTATCTGACCCTCAAGGTGTTGCCCTCCCGCATTAGGCCCCAGGTTGGCTTGCTGTACCTTCTGGCCCGCACATCCGACACCATCGCCGATTCAGATGAAGGTCCCACCGATCAGAGACTGCAGTCACTTGAACAGTTCAACGAACGTATTCAAGAGCGCTCGTCCACGCTACCGGACCTCGTCGCCTTGGCACGACTACAGAGGAACCCTGCCGAGGCGAAGCTTCTGGAGAGCGCCGCCTCATCCGTAGAATGCATAGAGAGGTTCCGCTCCGTCGATCAGCAGCGAATTCGACAGTGCCTCGACATCATAATCAGCGGCCAGACCCTCGACCTGCGGCGCTTTGCAAACGCGTCCGGCGAATCCATCATCGCGCTCTCCAAGGAGGGGGAACTAGACGATTACGCGTATCGTGTGGCTGGAAGCGTCGGTGAGTTCTGGACCCACATGTCCCTCGAGCACCTTTTCGATTCCGATCCCCAAACTAAGGCCCAGCTATTCGAGACCGGTGTGAGGTTCGGCAAGGCTCTGCAACTGATCAACATCCTGCGCGATATACCAGAGGACCTTCGATTGGGTCGCTGCTACCTGCCAAGCGAAGCACTGTCCGAGCACGGGTTGTCTCCGTCCGACCTGCTGGATTCGGGAGCCATCGACCATTTCCGTACTCTGTTCGATGACTACATCGACAAGGCGTCCTCGCACTTGGATGCCGCAGTCGATTACATCGCCCTTCTACCTCACAGGCAGTTCCGATTGAGGGGGGCATGCATGATGCCAGTTCTCATCGGTCAGCGCACTCTGAGACTGCTGCGCCGTCACAATGTTCTGGATGCCGAGAGCCGCATCAAGGTCCTAAGGCCTGAAATCAAGCGACTGAGGAACAGAATCATCCTCGCTCTGCCTTCTTCTAGGTTAAGTCAGAAACTCCTCGAATCCAATCGAACCCCCTGACGCCATATTGTCTGATGGGTTGTTCAGCAATCCGACGCATCATGCTATCGCACCCGCGAGACATTCAAGAAGAGCGTGCTCGACCCGATTTCTGGAACACAATGGCGCGTAGTCAGGATTCCCGGGTCGCGACCATGCCCTTAGACAAGCCTCAACGTTCCATTTATGTCGGCACGCCTAGCGATTCCGAACAACCCATAGACATACTCAGATCCACGGTCGGCTTGACCAAGGAAGCGACTCGCGCCATCAGCATCACAGCCTTAGAAGCAATGCGTGAGGGGGCCCTCTTCATGGGTGTCATCGGCACACGCGGTGAACTGGTCAACCCCTTCAGGCATATCGATGCCGCTATTTGGTCCGAACCCGATGTCCCCGAACACATTATCGAAACGGCCTACGATTACTGTGAGGAGCTGACTCGGAGGGAGGCTGGAAACTTCTACCACTCGTTCAAGTACCTTCCAGAGGCAGAGCGCCGTGCCATCATGGCATACTACGCATTCTGCCGAAGAGCCGACGATATTGCCGATGGCGACTATGTCGATTTCTTCCCCGGGGGTTCTTCAGAGGATCCGGAGTCTGTTGATTATAGGGACAGCATCGAACGCCTTAGCCCCGGTAAGCCGGTGCTCAACCGAACTATCTACAACGACAAGATGTCCCAACTCTTCTACTATAGGAAGAAACTGTCAACAGCTTTCGGAAATGTCACCTCTACTGATCCTATATTCATTGCAATCAAGGACACGGTGAGGACTTTCGGCATCCCTCGTCAACTTCTGGATGACATGATCAGTGGGATGGAGGATGACTTTCATCGCAATAGGTACCAAACCTTCGAGGACCTCTACTCGTACTGTTACAGGGTAGCTTCGACCGTGGGCTTGGTCTGCATTGAGATCTATGGCTATGACGACCCGAGGGCGCGCGAGTACGCGGAGTCATGGGGCGTGTTTATGCAGTTGATCAACATTATCCGCGATGTCGCCGAGGACGCCGAACGAGACCGGATTTACCTGCCCATGGAGGACCTAACTCGCTGGGGTATTAGTGAGGAGGACATTAAGGGCGGTGAGGCACTGTTGAGCCATCCTGGATGGGCGCCGTTCGTCAAGGAATACCTTGATCGCGTTGAAAGATACAGGGAGCGGACGTTCAAGTTGTTCCCCATGCTCGACAAATCGTCCCGTTACTCTCCCGCGGCGATGTCATCCTTCTACCAGTCGATAATGAAGAAGATCATCAAGCGCGATGGCGACGTGTTTACTGAGAGGGTACAACTCTCGAAGACCGAGAAGATGCTACTGGCAGCATACGTGTATGTGAGGTACCGTTTCCTTGGAGTCTGAGTGAAAAGCGGCTGCCTCCGGTAAGCCGCATGGAAGATGTATTGAGCGAAACGCAGGGGGAAAGAAGTATGAGGGTGGCCGTTCTTCTAGAGGAGCGTTGCCAACCCAAGAAGTGCAACTCGGAGTGCTGGGCCTTCTGCCCCCCGGTCCGCAACGGCATAGAGTGCATAGTGTTCGACGACAACACTGGCAAGCCTATCGTCTCAGAGCCACTTTGCATTGGCTGCGGCATCTGTGTCAACAAGTGCCCCTTCGACGCGCTCATTATCACCAATCTCCCAGGTGAACTGGAAGGGGAGATGACCCATCGCTATGGGGAGAACGGCTTCCGGCTGTTCCGCCTTCCAGCACCGAGGGAGGAGAAGGTCGTGGGAATCCTAGGTCCAAATGGGATGGGCAAGTCTACTGCAATCAACCTTCTATCTGGGGCCATCAGGCCCAATCTAGGGGATTGGATGTCGAACTCGAGGGCTTGGGAGGAAATCCTGCCTTCGTTTCCCAGGGGCGAGTTGAGGGACTACCTAACTTTGGTCTCGGAGGAGAAGGCCACCGTGGCTGTCAAGCCGCAATACGTCGATAAGCTGCCATCGATATTCGATGGACTCGTTAAGGAGTTGCTGGATAGGGTCGACGAGCGAGGCGAGGCGTCATCGTTCGCTGAGGCGCTGAACATTGACCATATCCTCGAACGTGACCTCCAGTCTCTCTCGGGCGGAGAGCTGCAGAGGGTGGCCATTTGCGCCACCTTACTGAAGGAGGCCGAAGTCTACTTCTTCGACGAGCCTTCTTCCTACTTGGACATCCACGAGAGGATGCGAATAGTACGGATAATACAGAATCTAGCCGAGCGAGGCAAGCGAACAATCGTAGTCGAGCACGACCTCGCCATTCTCGATGTCCTTTGCGACCTGATACACATCGTCTACGGCGAGCGTGCCGCCTATGGAATCTTCACCCCGGCAAGATCGACAAGAACTGCGATCAATGCCTATCTGGACGGCTTCCTACCAGAGGAGAACATCCGCATCCGTGACAAGCCCATCCAGTTCCTGAAGGGTCGTGTGAGGGGCGAGGGACTCGGTCAGGCAATGCTTCGATGGGGGGACATGGAGAAGACGCTGGGGGAGTTCGAGCTCACCACCGGGGAGGGTCAGGTGAGGTCCGCGGAGGTCGTCGGCGTGGTCGGCCCCAACTCTACTGGGAAGACTACCATGGTTAGGATGATTGCCGGAGAGATGGAACCCGATCAAGGATGGTGCACCATGGACTCCGAGGTCTCTTACAAGCCTCAGCACGTCAGCACTGACTTCGAGGGGACGGTGATGGAGTGGCTGGACAGTGAGATTGGAGTCTCGTGGAGGTCAGGCGAGTTCCACACCCAGGTCATCAGGACATTGCAGGTCGATCAGTTGCTCGAACTCAGGGCCAAGAATCTCTCCGGCGGCGAGTTGCAGGCCGTCAGCATAGCTATTTGCCTCGGAAAGGAGGCCGACTTGTACCTATTCGACGAACCTAGCGCATTCCTTGACGCCAATGCCAGGATGGAGGCGGCGAAGGCAATCAGGAGGACCATGGAGAGCAACGAGAAGGCTGCCATGGTGATTGATCACGACACCTACTTCATCGATATCGTCAGCGACTCCCTCCTGGTCTTCCAGGGGGAGGGCGGCAAACATGGTCACGCCGTGGGCCCCCTTTCCCTGCGTAAGGGGATGAACCTCTTCCTGTCGGACGTCGATGTAACCTTCCGTCGTGACCTGGAGTCCCACCGCCCCCGTATCAACAAGCCGTCGAGCCGCAAGGACCGCGAGCAGAAGGCGGCTGGCGAATACTTCTACGCGGACTGACTCAGACCATCGGATTCTTGAGTGGTGCTTCGAACCCGTGCCCGTGCCGGGGGAGAGTTCGGAGGAGATTCCCGAGGTTGGGGATGCCGAGGATGCTGATTTAGAGCTCAGATTGGCCAAGCTCGAGAAAGAACTCCAATATGCCAATGCCGAGGTAGCCAATGCACGTCAGAGGGCCGCGAGGGACCGCTCTGAGGCAATTAGGTATGGCGGAGCCTCACTAGCAAGGCGACTGCTACCAATGGTCGACAGCCTGAGCAAGGCCCTGGAGTCCGCAGAGGGCGACACCGGTACCGAGTCGGTCATCGAGGGCGTGAGAATGACCCTCGATGGCATAAGGTCCTCCCTCGAGGCGGAGGGCGTGAGCCTAATCGAGGCCGCTGGAAAACCCTTCGACCCTACTTGCATGGAGGCCATCGCCACTGTTCAAGGTCCGGATGGCTCGCAGCCAGGCAGCGTCTTAGAGGTCATCGAACAGGGTTTTACGTTGCATGACCGCGTCCTCAGGGCAGCTAGAGTCATCGTTGCCGAAGGCGAGTCCCGACCGTCATAAGGCCCGCACGCCCAACGTCGAAATTTCTACATTGGATTGCTTCGGGGGCTAGCACGGAGCTCACCTTGTCACTCTCCATCAATCCAGATATCCGCAAGGCGCAGACGCTCCCCTCGCGCTATTACACAGATGAGGCGCTATTCTCGGAACTTCTCGCGACTTTTTCCGGGTCATGGCACTTTGCCGGTCATGAGGGGCAGCTCTCTGAGGGGGGCGCCCTGCCTCTTGACCACATGGAAGCCCTTGTGGGTGAGCCGATGCTCATGACCACGGACGGGAACGTTCGGTGCATCTCGAACGTCTGCACCCACAGGGGCATGCTGATTGCCAGCGATCCAAGCTCGAACCAGACTCTGCAATGCCCATACCATGGCCGAACCTTCGGCTTGGACGGATGCTTCAGGAACATGCCTGAGTTTGAAGGGGTCGAGGACTTCCCCGGCCCATCTGATGACCTCGCATCCTTCCCTGTTCACAAGTGGAAGGGAATCGTGTTCACCGGTACCAATCCAACAGGTCTAGAGGCTTGCATATCGGAGTTGCAGAATAGGCTCGGGTGGATTCCTATCGAGGACTTCGAGCATGACCCATCGCGCCATCGCTCGTACGAGATAAAGGCCAATTGGGCTCTGTATGTCGACAACTATCTGGAAGGCTTCCACATCCCGTATGTCCACCCCGACCTCCACGACGCGCTTGACTACGACGCCTATCGCACCGAGCTGTTCGAAGGCGGCGTGCTTCAAATCGGCATTGCCAGCGAGGGCGAGCCCGCATTCGACATCCCAGAGTCCTCCCCAGACTACGGAGAGCGTGTGGCGGCGTACTACTACTGGCTCTATCCCGGGATAATCCTCAACTTCTACCCCTGGGGACTCTCAGTAAACCTCGTAATCCCCCTCTCAGTCAATCGAACGCGTATTATCTATCATGGATTCGTCGGCGATAAATCGTTGCTTGGCAAGGGAGCCGGAGGCGACTTGGATAAGGTCGAAGCGGAGGACCAGGGGATCGTTGAGGCCACCCAGCGTGGAGTGGGCTCTGGAGCCTACGACCGTGGTCGCTACTCCCCTACTAGGGAGACTGGAGTCCACCACTTCCACAGAATGCTGACAAAAACCCCATAACCGTCGAGAAAACAGTGAAAATACCTTGATAACTTCACTTCCTCCCCCCGGTTTGGATGCATCGTCGCCGGACGTTTATCGCCCTCGCTCTCGTCAGTTGCATGCTGCTCTCAGGATGTGTGTCAGAGCCCGGTGACGAAACCCCTGCCGACGTACTGGGGTGCATAGACGAATCTGCTAGCAATTATGACATCGCAGCCACTACGGACGACGGCTCTTGCGAATACCCAGATTCCGATGGAGACGGGGTTTTCGACATGGACGAGATAGTCGGTTGCATGTCCGCCGAGGCGACAAATTACGACCCTGAAGCCACTGACGAGGCTCCGTGCGTCTTCCCCCCGTGGGAGTCTTCCTATGGGGTCAATTGGGTTCGCCACGATCCTGGAGGGGATTGCCAATGCTCTGACGGCTCTAACTACTCCTTCTGGACTAGACACGCGGATCCTTCTCGAGTCGTCCTATACTTCCAGGGAGGCGGCGGCTGCTGGAACGACTACAGCTGTCAGTTCGAGGGTGGGACCTACAAGACGACTGTCGGGGAATGGGACAATCCCAGCACGGCTTCCTCTGTTTATTCGAACAATGGCGGGATTTTCAACTTCAACAACGAGGACAATCCCTTTGCCGATTGGTCCTTCGTCTTCGTCCCATACTGCACGGGGGACATTCACATTGGCGCTACCGTGACCGAATACGAAGGTGGCCCTGTCAGTCACAACGGTCACGTGAACTCGCAGACTGCCTACGCCCACATGCTCGAGACCTATCCTCTTGCAACCCAAATCTTCGTTACAGGGTCCAGTGCAGGCTCACCGCCCTCGCCCTTCTACGGGGCCCTAGCCTCCGATGACTACCCCGAAGCGAGCATAGCTGTCTTCAACGATGGCAGTGGCGGGCTATTCTCGAACAATACCTACGATTTCTATGAAATATGGGGGCTGAACTCCTCAATGGCGGACTTTCCAGTGGATGGACTCAACTTCAACGAGATGACCAGTGCCGACCTCATATTGCGTGCTTGGGCGCATGACAATGACATCAGATTCGCGCGCTTCGACGATTCCTATGACAATACGATGCGCTACTTCAACGCATTGCTGGAGAACGATGTGACACTGGACTACAAGTCGGTCATCATCTCCGCCGATAGTCAGATTGAGGAGGCGGGAATGCCCTATTCGGGATACCTCTCACCAGGACAGGCGCACACCATCCTCACCTCCGAGAGGTTCTACACGCTGGAGGTCGAGGGGCAGCCCTTCCTCGAATGGTTCACTTCCTTCGTCGAGGGTGGACAGCCTGAAAGCGTGTATTGCGTGCAATGCGGTTAGGTAGGGGGAGTAATTTGAGTCTTGAGTACCGCCAAGTCGTGGTAGTCTCAGCAGTACGCACTCCAATAGGAAATCACGGCGGTGCATTGGCCAAGGTACGCTCCGATGATCTTGCGGCATTGGTCATTCGTGAAGCGGTTCAACGAGCTGGCCTAGAAGGAAAGGATGTCGAAGAGGTCTACTTGGGCTGCACCAATCAGGCCGGAGAGGACAATCGCAATATTGCGCGCATGGCGTCCCTAATTGCTGGATTGCCTACTTCGGTCGCCGCTGTCACTTTCAACCGACTATGCGCTTCGGGACTAAGTGCATTGAACGCAGCGGCCCGGGCCATTCGCTGCGGTGAGGGTGATGTCTACGTCGTAGGGGGGGTTGAATCAATGTCCCGCGCCCCCTATGTGATGGCCAAACCCGAAACTGGATTCGCTTGGGGAGACCCCAAAGTCCACGACACCACCATTGGTTGGAGGTTCCCCCATCCCGGGCTGCGGGATCAATATGGCAACGATGGCATGGGCATGACAGCCGAGAATCTGCGTGATTTGGAGGGGGTTGATGCAGAGAAGACTTCGCGTCAGGAGCAGGACCGCTTTGCTGTGCAGAGTCATCGACGAGCCATCGCAGCCATCGATAGCGGTAAATTCGATGCGGAGATTGTCGCTGTGGAGGTCCCACAGAGGCGTGGTGTTCCGATTGCGGTAGATGCCGACGAACGTCCACGCCGAGACAGCACACTGGAGAAATTAGCGAAACTGCGCCCGGCGTTCAAGAGGGACGGGAGCGTGACAGCGGCTAACTCTAGTGGCATCAATGATGGGGCGGCGGCTCTGGTTCTGATGAGCTCCGACAAGGCCACCGAGCTTGGGATCGAACCGCTGGCCACCTGGCTGGCCTCAGCTGCTGCGGGAGTCGCACCGCGCACGATGGGATGGGCCCCCGTCCCCGCCACACGAAAAGCGCTTGAGAGAGCTGGACTGGGAATCAGCGATATCGACTTGGTCGAGTTGAACGAAGCGTTCGCCGTCCAAGCCTTAGCCTGCGTCCACGAACTCGGACTCGATGAGGAGTTCGTTAATGTGAATGGGGGGGCTATCGCCCTAGGGCATCCTCTTGGCTGCTCAGGGGCTCGCATCGTGGTCACTCTGCTACATGAGATGGCCCGTCGTTCAGAGAGTTCTGAGACGACGATGCATGGCCTTGCCACCCTATGTGTCGGTGTTGGACAGGGTGAGGCAGCCATCTTCCGCCGCTGAACCGAAATTAGGTTACTTTCAAACATTGATGGGCGATGTCGGGACTGGGACTACGGGGTGGATTAGAATGTCATACGAGAAGGTTTTCGTCCCCTACGGTGCCTATTGGAGCACCCCTTTCGCCCGTTGGCAAGGCAGTCTGAGCCAGCGCCACTCATTGGAATTAGCTGCTGAGACCGGTTCGGCGGCCCTAGCGTCACGTGAAATCAATCCCTCCGATTTCGATGGACTGCTGCTCGGAATCACTGTACCTCAGAATGCCTCATTCTACGGTGCCCCGTGGGTTGCAGGAATGATTGGGGCCCCAACCATCACTGGACCGACGATCTCGCAAGCATGTGCCACATCAGTGAGCATGCTATCAATCGCAGCACATGAAGTCGAATGTGACCAGCATGAGAGCCTTCTCAACATCGCCGCTGACCGCACCAGTAATGGCCCTCATATCTACTATCCCGACCCCAGTGGCCCGGGTGGAAAGGGAATTTCAGAGAATCCGGTTTGGGACAATTTCGGTCGTGACCCCTGGGCAGGTGGGGCGATGAGTTCAACAGCGGAAAACGTCGCTTCAAAGGAAGGCATAAGCCGCGAGGAACAGGATGCGATGACCCTGCTTCGATATGAGCAATATGAAAACGCCCTTGCTGATGACGGCGCCTTTCAGCGCCGCTACATGGTCCCCGTCGAACTTCGTCGAGGGCGCCGCATCATTGGCACCCTCGAGCAGGATGAGGGGGTGCATCCAACCTCGGAGGATGGATTGGCCAATCTTCGCCCAGTCGTTGAGGGGGGCGTGGTGACTTTCGGGTCGCAGACCCACCCTGCGGATGGTAACGCTGGCCTAGTTGTGTGCACGGAGGAACGGGCCAAGGAATTGAGCGGTGATTCAGGGGTCAGCATTCGCTTGCGTGCCTTTGGAAACGCTCGAGTGGGCAAAGGGCTGATGCCAACGGCTGCCGTTCCCGCAGCGCAGAATGCCTTGGATGCTGCAGGAGTGACGATCGAGGATTGTGCTAGCATCAAGACTCACAATCCATTTGCAATCAACGACGTCTACTTTTGCCGCCAATTCGGTCTTCAACCCGAGAAGGTCAATCGCTACGGCTCCTCCCTAATATGGGGTCACCCACAAGCACCGACCGGACTGCGAGCAGTTATCGAGTTGATCGAAGAACTGGTTCTCGGTGGAGGGGGGCACGGCCTCTTCTCCGGCTGTGCGGCGGGAGACTCAGCGATGGCAGTAGTGATAGAGGTGGAGTGCTGATTTCGAAACCATCTGAACTCGGCGGACATGAAAGTTTGGTAGAACTGACACCGATTGAAAACCTTCGTTCAAAACAGAAGTGAAAGCAAGATTCGCAACCTTGACGGACGGTTTTTCCTAGGTTGCTTTCTGGCGGTTAAATCAAACAATACTTTCTGCAATAACTGTTTTTTTCCCACCTTTGAAACAAACATATTCATCAATGTCGGAGATTTCAAAAACGTCTTTTGGAGCATTGCTGAATGAGACATTTCACTCCCCATTGCTCTCCACAGGTCTCTTTGATATCCATTAGCCGCAGATTCCGGAAAACCTTCGCTGTTATCGGATGAGGAGAAATGCGATATGGCGATTTCAGCAGAGTGAACGGCGTTGCCAATTCCTTCTCCCGAGAAGGGATCGACGAGGCTGGCCGCATCACCGATCAAGATTCCCCCGGCCATAGCTGACCTGCGTGGCTGAATTCCCGAGGGAGGCGATCTCCTAGGGGAACCCAGAGGCAATTTGGAGCCCCTGCCCGAACCCTCTTCCAATATAGCGTTGGCAAATCTCGGAGCAAATTTTGGGCTCTCCTTCGTCACATAATCCATCATTTCCCTAAGTTTCATTGAGCGCGCGTCGAGATGCCTCTGAAGGCTGCCTATGCCGACATTGACGACATCTTCAGAGACCGGGAAAATCCAGAGGTATCCTGGAATTATCTTGTCCAAGAAGTGAAGCTCTATCTGATTGTCACAATCGGAGACTCCAGACCAATACTGCCTATATGCAGTGGCATAATGACTTGGGTCTGAAAGCGGCTCCTCGAAGGTGCTACCAATTAAAGAGCGAGATACTGGACAATTGTACCCACCAGCTCCAATGGTCAATGGTGCGCGAAACTCGATGGTTTCCATCTCATCATCAGTTGATTTCACCTGTCCCTGAATGCCAATAATCCTACTTTCCGCATCTCCATACAGGATTTCTCTTACAGTGAAACCCTCAATCACAGTCCCTCCGGACCCTTCTACCAACTCCCGAGCCTTATCCATCAGCGAATTATCGAATATCTCTCTCCTCTGACACCATCCTCTTGGGTAGTATTCATCGCTATCCTCGGGAAGAAATATCGTGGTTTCGTATCCATTTGGGCTGGAAACCCTCACACCGTTGAAAGGAGCATTCTCCTCTACAAATCCATTGGCATCCATTCCGAATTCCCTGAGGAAAGAGAGGGTTTTCCACCCTAGGGCATCACCGCACACCTTGTCTCGGGGAAATGTCGCCCTGTCGACGAGCAATACACGGTACCCCTCACGTGCGGCGTAACAGGCAGCCGCACAGCCCGCTGGACCTGCCCCTACCACAATGATGTCATGTGGTTTTCCGGCAGTTACCGAATCTGTGGAAGTCATCGATACCTCGTCAATGGTCCTTTCTTTGTACCTTCCTGAACCAATCTGCATACCGTCGTGAAGTTAGGAAAGCAACCGCCAACTGGAAAGAGCAAATCCAGCTACTCGATTGCTCCTCTAGATTATTTTTGATGGTTGTTTCAGATTATTTCAAGTCAGCTACAACTATCGCAACTCGTGTCGAAAGTCGTTGTGGTGGTGGAACCCGAGAAAATCGATGTCGATGGTCTTCGTAAGTTGCTTGATATCAAGGGCTGTGGTAGCATTGTTTCCTTCGTCGGCCTGACTCGCGGAGAGGCCGATGGAGTCGAAGTAGAGAGATTGGAATTCGATGCTTGGGAAGAAGAGCTGCCGTCTGCCCTCCAATCCATTTCTACAAATGCATTAGAGAGGTTCGGTGCCAATTCAGTTGCCATCGCGCACCGGATAGGCCGTGTGGAGCCCGAGAAACCCATTGTTTGCATCCACGTCGGATCCGTGCATCGAGCCGAAGGCTTCGAGGCCTGCACTTGGCTTATTGATGAACTGAAGCGGCAGGCACCCCTGTGGAAGAAGGAAGTTAGGGAGGACGGTGCGATTTGGAAGGCGGGTCTAGGGTGACCCTCTCGCATCCATGGTCCCGCAGACGTCCCGGACTGCACTTGGCACGTTGGAAGCAATTCCCTCCACCATCATCCAGCCGTGGCCCTTGATCCCGTCCCCGACAAGCCTCATGCCCTCCACACCAATGTCAGATGGCAGCTCTGCGCCCTGCGGGGCGCGGTTGCATGGCCAGTTCCGATGATAGGTGTGAACGCATAGCTCCTCACCGTGATCAGAGAGCCAAGGAATTGAATCATACAGCTCATCCCTGCCTTTGGCAATCTCCGACTTTACGCTGGGATCAGGCACGTACTGGTGCGTGATCATCATGTGTCTTCCTGGTGGGGCTAGGGCTGGTTCGGAAAATGTTGGAATCACGTAGCCACCGACCGTGTCGAGGCTTGGAATCATTGTCACCCCGCTGTCCCTTTGGGGTATCTTTTCATCCAAATCAAAGACGAATCCAATCCCGCCCACGGCCTGTGTATTAGTCACCTGTTTGCGAACCGATTCAGGGACCTCAAAGTCCTCAGAGAGCGAATCGAGCAGATTTGGATGACCCCCGTTGTGGATGATGGAATCGGCGCCAACCCATGTGCTGCTATCCCTACCTCTCCTCCTGATTCCTATGCAGAATCGGTTTTCCTTGGTCGACTCCTCTGATTCCCCTGGGAGTATCTCGGTGACTTCGTGAGACAGCTTAATTTTCGCTCCATTCTGCTTTAAATCTGCTCTGAGCCCGTCAATAACTCCCTTACAGCCACCCTTGGGTATGTGGGGCCTATCGCTCCAGAACGAGTTCTGCAGTATTCTCACCACCGTGGATGCCGGCATCTGATCGAAGCGAAGGCTGATAGCGAAGTTTGAGAATGCCTCCAGGAAATCGATGAAGTCGTCAGTAAAAATTCGTTGGAGCCAAGTCCTGCCATCTATAGTCTCGTTTTCCCAGGGGTGCTTGGCTCGGGTGGCCAGCAGCCTCGGCATGTTCAGGGTGTTCTTCGCTGGGAACCAGCGGAGGATCCCGTAAACCGAATTGGCAGCGTAATGCCGACCGTCCTTGAGCTGACAAGCGAACTTCGTCGATGGCAGGAACTCCACACCGTGCCTTCCCAGTTCCAACCCCCCTCCAGAGCGTTTGCCCAGTATCAGTTTGGAGAAGGGGCCCTTACGACCGTGCGGAATCATATGCACCGCACCAGTGGGAATCTGGAAACCGTCGTGATTGTGTTGGGTGAAGCGGCCTCCGGCGAAGGACATCCTCTCATATAGCGCAACGTCGTACTTGCCGGTCTGAGCAAGCTTGGCTGCCGATGAGAGCCCCCCCACTCCCGCCCCAATCACGACTGCCTTCGATTTACTCACTGGCCCACCTCATGAGTAAACCAAAGCGCCAGTCGGACACCACAGTAGGCATCGCAGGCAGTCAGTACAGTTCTGCTCGATTACCTCGCACAGACCTTCGACTACCAGAGCGTCATCTTTGCAGGCCATCAAGCAATAGGAACAGCCAACGCAAAGGTCATTGATCACCTGAAGTTTGCTGCCATCGGTGATGGGCCTGTCGTGAGGAAGGCCCGATTTCAAGACGGGCACGATGCCAGGGGTGGCTCTGTCCCGGAACCCCTCCGCCATACTATCCAATTCACATCTCGGTATTTCATCCCAATGCCCTTTTCCGAGCCTATGAAGAAGTAGCATGCCATCCGGAGGGCATCTGGTGTGATTATGAGGGGCTCGTGGACTGGAATCGTCGATGTCGGCTCGAAACCAGTCGTCGCCCGCGAGGCTGTCGCAACTGGTATCCTATCACTCTCCCCCGAGGGACTCGACGTGGTCGCCAATGGCCGTTCGGTTAAGGGCGACGTGTGCGATTCATCCACCATTGCTGCCATTCAGGCTGTTAAGGGGACTCCTCGGACCCTACCCCATTGCCACCCCATACCCATCGAAGGATGCACCGTGGATTGGAAGGTCGAGGAAGGCGGCCTGCGTTGCACCGTTTCGGTGACGGCTCACTGGAGAACAGGCGTGGAGATGGAGGCATTGTGCGGCGTCAGCGCAGGACTTCTGTGCGCGTGGGACATGCTCAAATCAATCGAAAAGGACATTGAGGGCCAGTATCCCAATTCTAGGATTGAGGACGTCCGTGTAATCAGGAAGTTCAAGGATGACCCGCAGGATTGAACGTCTCGCCCCCCCTCCCCCCTGCATGGCGACCATCGACTTGGTCCCGCACTTCCTGCGGGCGACCGAGGCTGCTGCTGTGGCCGCCGCGGCTTGGAAGGGCCGAGGTAATCGCAAGGCAGCCGACGGGGCTGCAGTAGAGGCGATGCGAGCAGTCTTCGATACCGTACCTTTCGATGGAAGGGTCGCTATTGGTGAGGGAGAGCGTGACGATGCCCCCATGCTATGGATAGGCGAGCCCCTAGGGTCGATGCAGGGCGATCCCTCTGCCCCTTCCATCGATATCGCAGTCGATCCCTTGGAGTGCACCAACCATGTCGCTCTGGACCTCCCGAATGCCATGGCGGTTCTCGCTGCGGGCCCTATGGGGACACTGCTACATGCTCCAGACTGCTACATGGACAAGATTGCTGGGCCCGCGGCCTTGGCCGGAGAGATTAGCCTCGAGGCCGATGTGTCCTACAATGTCGAGGCCGCCTGCGCTGCCCTCGACAAGCATCCGAATGACCTTCGCGTCGTGGTGATGGATCGTCCCCGCCATGAGGAACTTCTCCGTGACCTGGGCGCTCTAGGCGTCGACATAATCCTCATTGGGGATGGGGACATCTCTGCAGCTCTCGATTCCGCTGACCCGAATTCGGGGACTGACATGCTGATGGGTATCGGGGCTGCCCCAGAGGGAGTCATCACCGCAACCGCATTGCGTGGTCTCGATGCCCCGTTCGAGGGGCGCCTTGTGTTCAAGAACGAGGGACATCGAGAGCGTGCCGAGCGCATGATAGAGGGGGATATCGAGAGAATCTGGAATCGTGACGATCTCTGCACATCCGAGGATTCAGTATTCATTGGCACCGGAGTGTGCAGTGGTCGAACTAGGGGCGTAGAGTTTCTGGATAACAGGAGGGCGTCAGTACAATCAGAAGTCATCGAGGTCTCCTCAGGAGTCCACAGGTTCGTCTCTTCTGAGATTGACGTATAGGGCCCTTCTCACTTTAACTGCCATTGATCCATAGGGATTTCCAACGATGGCTTCTTTTCTATCTCCACTCTCGGGACGACGAGGCATGGTAATGGACAAGGTACTCTTGGAGAGGACAGCGAAGGAATTGGTGGCTCCCGGGAGAGGCGTTCTTGCTGCAGACGAGAGCAACGGGACGATGTCAAACAGGCTACAAGCCGTTGGAATCGAGCCCTCACCAGAGGCCAGGAGGGCGTATCGCGCCAATCTTCTCGCCACCGAGGGCTATGAGTCGGCCGTCAGCGGAGTAATCCTTTTCGATGAGACGATTCGCCAACTCATGGACGACGGCACCTCGATTCCCGAAGCGCTGTCCAGAAGGGGCATTCACCCTGGAATCAAGGTCGACACTGGCGCCAAGGAACTAGCACACCATCCCGGAGAGAAGGTTACAGAGGGTCTAGATGGACTCAGGGATCGCTGCACTGAGTACTTCGCCATGGGCGCCCGCTTCGCCAAATGGCGTGCTGTGATTAGCATTGGGAATGGTATCCCAAGCGAGGCTTGCATCTCTGTAAACGCCCATGCACTGGCACGGTACGCATCTATCTGCCAAGAGCAAGGCCTTGTTCCCATAATCGAGCCAGAGGTCCTGATGAATGGGGATCATGATGCTCAGCGTTGCTTCGAAGTCACGGCCCTGACCCTGGATGCGACCTTCGCTGAATGTGCCGCCCAAGGCGTGCACATTCCTGGCTCCCTGCTCAAGCCAAACATGGTAATCGCCGGCAAGGGTTGCGAGACCCAGATTTCGAGGGAAGAGGTTGCCCAATTGACCGTGGATTGCCTGACTCAGCACGTCCCACCCGACCTTCCCGGCATCGTGTTCCTCTCGGGTGGACAGTCTGACGAAGACGCAACGGCCCATCTAAATCTGATGAATATGATGGCTGTCGAGCACCCATGGCAACTCTCCTACTCATATGGAAGGGCCCTCCAGTCCGAGGCCCTTCGGGTATGGGCTAGTGCAGAAACCGATCTTCCTCACATTGATTCTGCTACTGCCAGCAAACGGGCCTTCGCTCACCGTGCAAAGATGAACAGATTGGCTCGAAGCGGTGATTGGAGCGAGGAACTGGATAATTGGAAACTGGAAGCTTGACTCAGTTCTTCTCGAGCGCGCCTGGGCGGACCTGCCAAACGCAAATTTCGTATCTCCCCGACAACGCGCCTCCGCGCTTGGTGGTGGCGACCTTCAGGATATCCTTATCCTTCGAAAGCACGTTTCCTAGTTGCTGAGGCGTCGTACCGTGCCTCATAGTCGAGTTCACGTGCTCGAGAATCTCGGTCGTGTTGGCCTCACCTCTCTCGTCTAGGAATTTCTTGATCTTCTGTCTTAGTCTGGTCGTCCTCATCTCTATCACCTGGGCTATCAGCGGCTCCAGACGGAGCCGTCCTCCACAGGAGAGCGGAGGGTAATATAACGCTTCTGTATGTATTTCGCCTCGTTTGTTACATATTGTGACATAATTATGGTTGTAATTACCGCCAATATTTGGTGTATTATTGGAAGCAGCACTTATTCCAGTGGAAATATGTAATTAAATGTAATAAAATAACATAATTTATTACTATGTTACAATTCGACTTTATTTGTAGGTGATATTTCGTGTCAATTGGTTCCGAGAGCGACTCCGGCGAGACTCGCCAGATCTCCCCTCGAAGAATTAGGAGCAAACATCGTTCTAGGCTCATTTCAAGGGTCGCAGAGGGTGATGCCACAGTGAGCGAGTTAGCTCTAGACTCCGGTCTGAGGGTTCCTCACGCATCGGCGGAAATTCGCAGAATGAGGGAGGAGGGTTTGGTCTCCAGCGACTTGCCACCCGGGAGTCGTGGGGCTCAGATTCGTTTGACTGAGAAGGGGTGGGCGATGCTCCAGGATGACGAGTGGTCGAAGGCACTGAACGTCACCGAACTACCTTCGAATCGAAACTGCTGCTGCGTCATCTCACGAGATGAGGCCAATCTCCTCCTTTGCTTCCTCGATCCGCCTAGCGATCCTATGGTGCCAATTCCGAATCGTCTGCCGGCGCCCTTGGGCGACAATCCTGCTTCCATGAGAAATAAAGGGGTGTCTTGGGGTTGGGCTGTATTGACCGAGCGATTTCCACGCTGGCTCAATCTCGACAAAAGGGAGGAGGTGGAAGCCCCCTCTGACCCCACAGATCCGGAGAGAATCGAGGCGTACGTGGGCCGGGCCTCAGTTGTAGGGGTGATTAGGGCCAAGTTGCTAGATGCGGATTTCCCCATCACCGCCCCTCCCGGGACGTGGTTCTCGCCCCCGGACTCGAGGCCAGACCCTCCCCTAGCTGAGATGGCATACCACCGTGGACCTTGGGTTCTGGGCTCATGTCACGAAATGGCCCCCGATGTCCGCCCTAGTCAGCCGATTGCTGCTCCAATCAAGGGGAGGCTCCCTAGGTCTGTCCTGCTTAGATCTGCAAAGTCTAATGCCGTGGTGGTCGCTGATTTGGGGGGCTTGCAAATTGAGGGTAGGGTGTACCCCCTGTCAGCATTGGATCATTGGATCAAGACGGCGCATCCAAGGATCACGGACCATGAGCGAAGAAGGCGGCTACAGGCCCTCCGTGCCCGCATCTCTACTATCAAGAGGATCAAGACAGACGACTCGACATGGAGGCGCTTCAGGAGAGACTGGGGGAATGCCAGATTCTCGATAGAGGAATCTTCTATCAGACTAGTCGATCTCAGAGGGCTGAGGAAGTCTGCCAGTGAGTCACTCATTCGCTGGTCCTTGCAGGAAATCGAAGCATCCCCTCTAGTTCTGGAGATAGGCGCACACTTGCCCCATGACGTTCTATCTGTTGCCGCTTCGCACCCCCATCTAAGGCTGGTGATTCTAGATGAGATGATGTCGCCCTTTGAAAATTTCGACAGACTGGATTTGGATCGTTTGAGAACTATCCCATGGATGTGCCTCTCCCCCAAAGGAGGAAAGGCGATCCCAATCAGGATAATGGAGGAGACAAAGCCCATCACATCGAACTTCGATGACAAACAGCTCACCATCTCCCCTTGGGAGATTATCGGGCGTACTTCCCATCAGAGCTTCACTCCAGTCAAGCTAGACGGGGACATGTCATCGATTGTCCGATCGGCGGCATCACAGTTTCCCGAAGGTGATGAGGAATGGGACAATCAGTTGGAGGCGAGGTACCCTCTCGCAGCTTGGATTGCCTCGCCCCAGTGGGCTAGATGGCCAAGGTGGCAAAGACTCTCATCCAGGATTGATCCAGAATGGCTAGCCCTGATGGATGTCGATCACCTCCCCATAGACAAGATTTCCAGTGTCGCCGACCAAGCACCCGACTCAGTATTAGAATTGTATGCGGAGAAGATAACCGCAAAGCTCAGGGATGATCCGGACAACCTACTTAGATCATGGCCGGCCATAGATCCCGTCCAAGCAAATAGGGGCGCAGCATGGCTAGCCTCCCAATTCATCCAGAATTCTGCTTGGCTGCCTGACGATTCTCACGGGGAAATTCTCAATTGGGCTGTGGAGGCATGGTTGACTGAACCCCCGGGAGAATCCCTATCTGCGTTAAGGGGGGTGACATGGTTGTACGAAAATAGCCAGAGTCAGCCCGAGGAGCACGAAGCGGCTATTCGCAGAATCAGGGACAGGGGATTGCAGTTGCCAATAGGCCACAGCCTCAATACTTGGTCCAAGCTTCTGGATTACGCCTTGGGTAAACAAAAGGTAGACTTGGAGGGGCTTCGGCTCATTTGCAGAGATTTGCCATCTGGATGGTGGGCCCCGGTTGCCTCTGAGATCCTCATTCGAATTCTGCAAGAGGACGCCTTAGACGATCTTTTACTCTACCAATCACCTTGGTGCGCAACCATCCTCCGCCCTATTGGCGAGAATTGCACTGCTCCAGGGCTCTCATCGGTCCCGCACCCCGGTTGCGACCCCGAATTGTTGCAACCCCTCCAGAATCTGATGCGGAGCATGTCCGGCGATGACTCGCCTACAGGAAACCTCGATGCGTTGATGGATTTGCTCGATGCACTCGAATCCGCACGTGACAAGAAGCCACCAACCTCGGGTAGAACGCATGGCCTTGTAGGCTGGCTAGCCCAACCAGTGGAGAGATGGCCGGAATTCACCACTGAGATGATGATGGACGGCGACCATTCAGTTGCCGAAAGACTCATCCTGGGTCGCTCGGGCTACCACGAAGCCCTTTCTTGATTCGAAATCCTTTGGAAATCACTCTTTTCTGGGACCGTTGGGTTCTTGTGTGTCTCAGGGTGCCACATGATGCCCAACCGGCAACACCGTGCGGACGAAACCCCCTCGCCGGAGGTGGAGGATGAAACACGGCACCACGGAATGGGTGACCACCTGTCGAAGACCAGCGTGACCGTCTGTGCGGAATGATCGTTGGCGCAATTCAGGTGGCCGGATTGCGTTAGGTCCCCTGAGGACTGTATAGAATGAATCAAGGGACTACCCCGCAATCCGACAGACGTCCCGGGGTGGGTCAGGCACCCGAGCTACGCCGTGAAGGTGGCCGTTACGCCCCGGGGCACACAATCCCCCACAGCACTCAAAGCATGGCCTCATGGCGGAGTCCTGATGCACGAAGTCGGCCTCATCGGCGGCACCTTCGATCGGTTTCACGATGGCCATGTCCGACTATTGGAGAGTTCGCTCGAAGCCTGCACTTCTGTAGAGGTCTGGCTGACCTCGGACTCATCCGCTCATTCCAAGGATCCTCGAATCCTGGCATGGGAGGAACGATGCCAGGAAATTCGTGATAGAATGGGCCCGGAGTCAGCCGAGCGCATTAGCTTCGGGATTCTGGAGGATTCTTTCGGCCCAGCTCCAACCCACCCTAACGCGAGCGCCATCACTTGCACCCTCGAGACGCGGTCCGCGTGTGCCGAGATCAACTCCATTAGATTGCACAATCATCTTCTGCCGCTCGAAATCATTGAGGTCGAGCATCTCATGGCTTGGGATGGGGCCCCGATATCGAGCTCGCGAATCAGGAACGGTGAGATTGATCGCACCGGCCTGCCTTGGATTCCAAGTTCGGTTAGAGAGGGAAGGGTCAACCTGACTCCCGAGGTCGAAGCAGAGCTCAAGGATCCGTTCGGCCAGTTGGTACAGGGGCCTGAGGATGACCCCTCAGTAGCCATGTCGAAGGTCATTGCTCACATCGGGACCGAGTCAGCCCCGGTCATCGCCGTTGGAGACGTCACCGTTCTTTCTCTGCAGGTTCTAGGCCGACCAGCAGACATCGCCTTGGTAGACGGCTGCACAAGGAGACGGACCTGGGAAGGAGCCGAGGGAATCGACTCCTCCGCTTACGGCGGGGTGTTGCAGTGCGAAAGTCCCGCCGGCTCACTCACTCCCTCGTTATTGGAAGCCTGCGAGCAAGCAATGGTCTCTTGGATGGAAGATGGCACGACTCACCTCTTGGAGGTGAAAGGAGAAGAAGACCTAGCTACCCTGTTAATGCACCCTCTGGCACCATTAGGTTCGGTGGTGCTCTATGGGCAGCCGGGTAGCGGAGTCGTCATCAGGTGGTGCAGCGAGGAATCCAAGCAGCGTTGCAGGAAGTTGCTGGGCGGTTTCGAAAGGGCCGAGTGATCATGACTCCGCCGCTTGGAGGACGTGGAGCCCCAATCCGGAGGCCACTAGGGCAATGGTAACTGAATACACCCCTGGGTCGACCCAAGTTGTGTTTAATGCGCTCCATACAATGTAGAAGGTCACACCAACGAGAATCATCCAGCTAGCCAGCAATCGAGATACTCCCCCGCTAAGGGACAAAAGGCTAGTGAAGATGGGGCTATGGGAAAGCCCAAGGAACCATCCTGTGAACCCATCCTCGCGAGCCTTTCCCATGCAAACTATTCCGGCAGCTAGTAGAGCAACGCCGAGAGCCCCGAACACGACGTCATCGAGAACCAAGGCCATCTCCGCAGTATAGGGGACGCCATCAGTCAGAAAACCAATCCAAAGAACCTTGTTGCCCGGCGAGTATGCGCCGCTGATCATGTTTACAGCGGTTAGGAAGAGGACCCATGACCCGAGGACAATCGCACCCGCAGACATGGTGATGCTTGGTCTCAGCAGGGCATTCATCCACTCGGAGCCATCTTCTGACATCGAGCCGGCGACCTGCCCTTTCGGTATAACCGTTGTCGGAACCGCTCTGCTCACAGATGTCCTTGGAGATGATACTTCCCTAGGGAGGCATCGTTGATTAGAGGCTCACTCTCGCTCAAGAGGGATATCGCATCGATAGCCTTGGGAATGGCGGAGTTAACTTGCTTGCTTCGGCCGCCCCTGCCCTTACTGACATTTCTTGCCATAATCAGGCCGATGGTGTCGAGTTCGTTCAACAGCGATGAGACACGTCTGGTAGT
>JASLNR010000017.1 GCA_030745885.1 Candidatus Thalassarchaeaceae archaeon | reverse complement strand
CCAACCATTTGTGCAACCAGACGGCTTCCGTTGTCCGTCCATGCGTCCGTGTCCCCTAGGTCGCCAGTCATTATGTGGCCCCAGGTGATTACGGGCAGTATGTGGGCACCGCTAATAGCCATCCAAGCAGCTGCAAGGACTAGGGCTCCCTCAAGGGAGTCCATTCCACCAGCTAGCCAGGCAACCATAAAGGCCCCACCCATTTCATTCATCATGTTATCCATATCCATGTTTTCAGTTTCCTCTCACCAAAGTGAGTGGTTGCCGCCTTTGTGGACGATTTATAATAGAATCCTACGAATTCCGGAAATCACCCCCCCTAAAGGGGGTCTTTTCCGTACACCGGTGTTGCTCTAAACACTAGATTACCCCTCACACAGTGAATATTCCTAACAGCCCCCGGTGCTACGCACCGGCCTTCGAATCGATGAATTCCGGTTCTGTGGATTCCTGCTACGCAGGAACCGTCTTGAGGTACCAACCGCCCCCAGAGACCGTGGTCACACAGGTCGCGATCGAACCCGAGGTCCGAGACGGGTTGCTTGCAGATTGCTCAGGCCTAAGAGGCCTGGTCGAATGGCTCGATTCGATAAATCGCAGACCCGGTCTAGCAGAGCTAGACCGCCACCTAACGGGAATAGAGGTCAACCTTCCAGCCCTCAAGCAATGCATCGGCTACGCCGATGACGGATACCAGAGAAACGTAATCAAGAAGTCCGAGCACTACGAGCTGGTGGCCATCTGCTGGATTCCAGGACAGGAGACTCCCATACACGACCACGTGGGCAGCGACTGCGCATTCCTGATTGTCGATGGCGTCGCGACCGAAACAATCTACGAAACCAACGAAGAGGGTCTTGCGTATCCGATAAACGTCAGGAATTATCAGCCCGGTGATGTATGCGCTGCAGAGGAGCCTGACATCCACCGAGTCTCAAATGACACTGATTCCGAACTAGTGAACCTGCACATCTACACTCCACCGCTGCACGCCTACAACATCTACGCCCCAGCCGAGTGAGCGACATCCCGCTTGTACTCCTCAAGCACCTCGTTAAACAGCTGGATGTCGGAATCGAAGGTCTCGGGCAGCAACGGCCCGAACGAGAAGCGGAAGAAACGGGGATACGGCGTCTGGTAACTCGGATCCTTGGAATGCGGCCTGTCCATGTCGCAGTCGGAGGCGCATAGGATAGCGGCACCGCGCTTGAACAGTCGCCGGTTGAGCTCAGCGCTAGTCATCCCTTCAGGGAGTTCGAGCCAGTGGTAGAATCCGCCGTTCCCGGTGTAGACGCCGAGCCCCATCTGCTCGAACGCCCTACCGTATCGCTCCCGCTGCCAGTTGTAGTGCTGCTCCACGGCCTCCCGGGCCTGCTTGACTCGCTCAGGCTTGAGCAGTTTGACCGCATAGTGCTGCGAGGGGTGGCTCACGCCACCCATGCCGAAGCTGGAGTAGTTCGACATCGTCTCGATGTTGGCCTTGCTGGAGATAATCCAGCCGATACGGATTCCTGGGGACTGCAGCCCCTTCGTGCAGGCCCCCGAGAGGAAGACGTTGCTGTTATCAAGGTCCTGCACGAACTCAATGCCACTCACAGAGGGCGAGTGGAACATCTCGTATGCCTCGTCGAGTAGGATGCCGTTACCGGGCTGTTCGGCCATCCCGATGAGTTCCCGAAGCTCCTCTCCCGAGCGCGTCTGACCAGAGGGATTCTGAGGATTCGAGATGACGGGCATCAGGCTCGTTCCCTCGCTGACTCCCGTTCGGTCGAAGTACTCGGAATTGCTGGGATGGAATCCATTCTCCTTGGTGAACGGGACGGTCTCGTACTCGGTATCGGTCTGAGTCAAGATATCCAGATAGGCAGGCCACT
>JASLNR010000016.1 GCA_030745885.1 Candidatus Thalassarchaeaceae archaeon | reverse complement strand
CGGTCATGAGGACTAGAAAGTGGATCCAGGCCTTTCCATTGACCACCTGAAGAATTAGGCCGGTCCGGAAGCCTAAGCGGTCCGCTTGCTCGTGCTCGGTGGCAATGGGGGACGATGTAGCCAGTTTGTACGCCAGATAAGCGATGTATGCAGCGCCCACGTAGGTTAGGAGTCGGAAGAACTCCTCATTCTCTTCGATGAATACGGTGGCGGCGCCTACGAAAATACCGAGTGTCGACCAACCGATCGCCATACCCAGAATCAGGGGCATGGTCCCTCTCAGGCCGTGCTGGGAGCCGTGCGCAGCACACAGCACGTTGTTGGGACCGGGTGTGAAGCACATCGGGATGATGAAGGCAAGGGTGGCCAGAAGCAGGTCGGTCTCCATGCCGAAGCCTCAGGCACGGCTCTCGAGGAAGGCACCGGCTGCGGCCAAGGCCTTATCCATATCTGCCCATATATCCTCGACGTCCTCTATTCCCACGCTCATCCTCACGAAACCAGGCACTACGCCTGCCTCCCTGCGCACCTCCTCAGGCACGAACATGTGACTGGAGTTGAACGGGCACTCGACTAGGCTCTGCGTCCCACCGAGACTGGTTGCCTCGAAGACCAACTCGAGAGCCCTCATGAAGCGCAAAGCGGCATCGTCGCCGCCCTTCACCACGTAGGACAGCATCCCGGTTCCTCTAGGCATGATCCTCTGCGCCACCTCATAGTCAACGTAACTAGGCAGGGAGGAGTGATTGACGCTCTCGATCATCGGGTGGGCCTCCAGCCTCCTAGCGAGTTCGGCGGAGTTGGCCGCATGTATCGGCATCCTAGCGTGGAGCGTGTTCATTCCCCTCTCAAGCAGGTAGCACATGTGAGGATCGGCGGCGCCACCGAGATGCACCTTCTTGGCGAATATCTCAGCAACCAGATCCTTGCGACCGACGACGATTCCCGCAATCAGGTCGGAGTGGCCACCGAGGTACTTGGTACCTGAGTGGATCACCAAATCGAAGCCCATCGGGATGGGGTTGCAGGCCCACGGTGTCGCGAAGGTATTGTCAACAATGGCGATGAGTCCGTGCTTCTTGGCAATCGCGGCCATGGCCTCGAGGTCACATACCTTGAGGACGGGATTCGTAAGTGTCTCGACGTAGAGCACCTTGGTGTTCTCCTGGATAGCCGCCTCGTAGGAAGACGGGTCCCTCATGTCAGCCATCGAAACGCCGATGCCGAATCTCGGAAGATCCTCGGTAATCAAACCGTACGTACCACCGTAGCAGTCTGCACTCGCTACCATGTGGTCGTCCTTCGAAAGCAGAGCCAACAGGGTCGTGCTGACTGCCGACATCCCACTGGCGAAGGTCTCCCCATCCTCTGCTCCCTCCAAGGCCGCTACCTTCGCAGCGACAGCTTCCGAGTTGATACTTGAGAGACGGCTGTACAGCTCGGTGTGCTGGGCTCCGTCGGCCCACCCTTGGTAGCGCTCGTCGGTGAGTTGGTAAGTCGAAGTGAGGAAAACTGGTGTAGAGGCAGCCCCCTCTATGTTCTGCCCGCCTGACCATACTGCTCGTGTAGCGAATCTTTTGTCGGAGTGCTCGTCGCTCATGGAACTCCGAATAGTGGTAGTGTCATCAACTATACGCCGGTAATCATTGAATAATGTCGAATTATTCACTAAGAAATAGGATATTCTCGACTAATTGACGGAATATTTAATTTTCATCCGTCATTCCAGAAATCATGCCCACATCCGATTTGGACGCCAAGGACGCCAAGATAGTAGGGATGTTGAAGGAAGATTCGCGTGCCAGCACGCAGGCCATAGCCGATGCCCTAGGAATGCCGAGAGTTACTGTTCATGACAGGATTAGGAGGCTGCAGGAGAGAGGGGTGGTGCGCCGCTTCACAGTGGAACTCGGAAAAGAGGAGCTTGGGTGGAGTCTGCACGCCTTCATCCTAGCTAACTGGGCGGGCGAGAGGGGGCAAACCGATAGACGAGAGGTGGCCCAAGAGATCTGTAGCATGCCATTCGTCGTCGGATGCCACATAGTCACCGGCCAGTGGGACTTCATCGTCGAGGTTCTAGCGAGGAATATGGAAGACCTCGGGGACTCTATCCTAGACGACCTCTCGGATGTTCCAGGTGTCGGCCACACGCAGACCCTAGTGTCGTTCTACAACTACGACGGCGAGGCGAAGGCGCTCAGCTAATCGAGACCGATTGCGGCCAACACCGAATCGAGATCGGAATTGACCAGAGTGGGCTCAGTTCGAGAGTTCTCGACTGCTACGTCAGGGTCCTTCAGACCGTGCCCCGTGACGGTGACAACCACGGTGCTGCCCGTGGGCACGCCGCCTGCTGCGTGGTACTTCACAAGGCCGGCTATTCCGGCCGCGGAGGCGGGCTCGACGAAGATCCCTGCTGTGCGAGCCAACAGACGCTGGGCGTCCAGTATCTCCTCGTCGCTGACCATGCCGATGGACCCGGAGGATTCGCTCGCGGCTTCGACCGCCTTCTGCCAGCTAGCTGGGTTGCCGATGCGTATCGCAGTGGCGATGGTCTCGGGTTCCTCAACTGGAGCTCCTCGGACTATCGGAGCGGACCCCTCGGCTTGCCAGCCCATCATCCGAGGTAACCCGCTGCTACGGCCGGCCTCGAGGTACTCCTTGTAGCCGAGCCAGTAGGCGGTGATGTTGCCGGCGTTGCCCACCGGCAGGAAGTGCATGTCAGGGGCGCTGCCTAGGTCGTCGCAGATCTCGAAGGCCGCCGTCTTCTGGCCTTGTATCCGGAACGGGTTGATGCTGTTCACGATTTCGATCTCGTCCCTCTCGCCCAACTGCCGAACAATCTCCAGAGCATCATCGAAGTTTCCCCTGACCTCAAGCGTCTGGGCTCCGTGAATCAATGCCTGAGCCATCTTGCCGAAGGCGATCTTGCCCTCTGGTATCAGGACGAGACAGGTCATCCCTGCGGCGGCTGCATAGGCCGCTGCGGATGCGCTGGTGTTCCCCGTGCTCGCGCACACCACTATGCTCGCCCCTCTCTCAGCCGCCTTGGTGATGGCCAAGGTCATTCCCCTATCCTTGAAGGAGGCCGTTGGGTTGAGTCCCTCATGCTTGACTAGGAGACGGAACTTGCCTCCAATCTCGTTGACGATTCCCGGGGCCTCGATGAGTGGGGTGCCGCCTTCGTTGAGTGAGACCACGCGGGTATGCTCTGATACCGGCAGAAACTCGCGATAGCGCCTTATCACACCGTGGCCCACCATGGTCTCGCCTGATGGGTTTCAGCCATGAACCTCACCCGGCTTGCCGAAGCGGCCTGCGAGATTGAGACAGGTTGCCACGACGGGTCCGATGAGGACGGCGAATAGGATGGTGCCCTCCCTGAATGTTCCCCCTAACATCCACCCGACTACGAGAACCGTGATCTCGATAGCCCCCCGGACCCTAGCTATCGGTACTCCGGACACCTTCTGCAGGCCGGTCATCCAGCCATCCCTAGGTCCTGGACCAAGGTTGGCTGTGAGGTAGATCCCACTGCCGATGCCAATCAGGAGTACGCCAATGAGGACCTGTGCGATTGCCATGGCCTGTGTCTCGGGGGTTGGGAGGCGTGGCACCATGACCTCTATTGCGGCTGCAATCAGTATTGCGTTGAGGATGGTGCCGATTCCTGGCCTCTCCCTCAAAGGAATCCACAGCAATAGCACCAAGACGCTGACGAGGAAAGTGGCTTGGCCGACGGACCAGTCTATGTTTACGGCTATCCCCTCAGCTAGTACCGTCCAAGGGGTGTTCCCAATGCCCGCTGCAATGAGGATGGCGTCACCTGTCCCGAAGACCCAGAGACCGAAGACCAGAATCAGCAGGGTCCTGAGAGGTGGTCTGATGGTCATCGGGTCGGTGGCGCTCCACCAAGTAGTGGGGACCTCCTTGGCCGGGCGTAGTAAGGAAAGCACGCCCATGGCACACGATGGGACTTCAGCCTTGAACCCAATCGGAGTGGCACGGGGTGCTGAAAGCCTCCCCCAGCGAGATTTGGGATGCGAATCGAATCGATGCATAGTTTGAATGCAAGGAGTCCCTTAGGTGAATACGGTGAGTCGATGGAGCAGTGGGAGCATCCTATAGACACGGGAGTTGTGCCGGATGACGGTTCCGCATTCGATGTAATAGTCGTAGGTGGGGGGCCAGGGGGCTCAGCCGCGGCTGCGTACAACGCGTTGAACGGCTGCCGTGTACTGTTGCTCGAGAAGGAGGTCTGGCCACGTGACAAGCCGTGTGGTGACGCGGTTGGTGGCAAGTCGCTGTCCCACGTCGAGGAACTCGGCGTACTCCCTATGGTCGAATCCACTCCCCATTACGTCGTCGACTCAATCGTCTTCGGGAGTCCGAATGGCTCGGAAGTAAGGGTGATGCTGCCCAAGGAGTCCTACGAGGCGAAGGGTTTGCTGTCGGGCTATGCCTTACCAAGAGTTCAATTCGACTACATGCTGTTCAAGCGCGCCACTGAGATGGTGTTAGAAGCCGGGGGATCGGTAATCCAAGGTTTCTCTGTGAATGATGTCGCTGTTGAGGTGGAAGATGGAGAACAGAGGATAGTTGGGGTCAGTGGTAAAACTGGAGGTGCGCGTTCCGAGGAGCCTGAGATCTCCTTCTCAGCTCCCTTGACAGTAGGTGCTGGAGGTTACAACTGCCCTGTGTCGCGCAAAATCACTGAGATTCACGAAGAGCCGCATAGGGACGACGAGCACTTCTGCGGAGGCTACCGCGAGTATTGGGAGAATGTGGAGGGATTGGGGGGCTCAGAAGGACCGATTGAGATTCATTTCATTGACGAGGTGCTTCCCGGATACTTCTGGCTCTTCCCGGTCAAAGAGGGAGTGATTAATGTCGGATGTGGTATGCTCATATCCGAACAGAGAAAGCAGAAAAAGAAGGGGAAGAAGAGTTCCCTCAAGCAGATACAGAGGTGGGTCATTGAGGAGCATCCTGTATTCAAAAAGAGGTTTGCGAACGCTACCTTAGTCCCAAACTCACAGAAAGGGTGGCAGCTCCCATTCGGCTCTCCGAGGAAGGATGCGCCTTCGTACCAGCCCAGAAGAGCGGCGATGGCTGGGGCCATGGCCGTTGGGGACGCAGCCAGCCTTGTCGATCCATTCAGCGGGGAGGGCATAGGAAACGCGTTGCTGACAGCCAAAATGAGTAGTAGGCACTTCGACAAGGAGTTGCACTCTGATGGGTTCCCTGAGGATGCTGCAGTGGCTTACATGGAGGAGATGTGGGGTGAGTTGGGCAAGGAATTGACCAACTCGAAGAGGTTGCAGGGGATGATGAAGTGGAAGCTCATCTCTAACTTCTTCATCAAGAAGGCCTCGAGGAAGGAGGAGATTGGCAAGATGATGTCGGAGATGATCGCTAGCAAGGATGCTCAGGAAAAGCTCTTCAGCAAGTGGTTCCTTTTCAAGACTATAATGCTCCCATGAGATGATCAGATGGCAGGGATAGACCAGACTCTGGAAGGAATAGAGGCCGTGTTCCTCGACCTCGACGGTACCTTATATCTGGGTGACCAACTAATCGAAGGTGCACTCGACTTCCTCGCTCGGCTGGAGGGATCAGGGACTCGACGTTTCTTCCTGTCGAACAACTCGAGTCGTTCCGTCGACCAGTACGTCGAGAAGCTACAGGGGATGGGAGTGCCGGCGTCGGCGGAAGACGTCCTTCTCTCTACACACGACCTGCTCTCGTGGCTGGACTCGAACGGCGTTTCCGAGACCTACCTGGTCGGGACGGCAGGGATGCGCCAGATGCTCGAGGATGCTGGCGTCTCGACCGATTCGACGAATCCGCAGTACGTCGTGCTGGGCTACGATACCGAAATCACCTACGAGAAGCTCAGCACGGCTTCGATTCACCTCCACAAGGGGATCCCGATGGTCGCGAGTCATCCCGACACAGTCTGCCCTTCGCCAGATGGTGGCCTGCCTGACACCGGGGCCTACATGGAGCTCTTCGAAGCGACCACAGGCGTGCGCCCCGAGCATGTTTGCGGCAAGCCGAACGCCGGGATGATACTACACAAGGTCGAGGCGTTGGGGCTGCGCCCCGATCAATGCGCGATGGTGGGAGACCGTCTCTACACCGACATAGAGATGGCGGAGAGGGCGGGTGTCCACGGGGTGCTGGTCCTGAGTGGTGAGGCCACGAGGGAAGATCTCGAAGCGGCTACCCAGAGTCCTAGTTTGGTAGTCGGCTCAGTTGCCGAGCTAGCCAGATAGGGGAGAAACCCTCAATCACACCAGCCCCTGCCGGAATCGTGAGCGGCGGAGTTGTCACGGTTACTGGGGCAAGTGGTTACATCGGCAGTCACGTGGTAGCCAACCTGCTCGCCCGTGGTAGGGACGTCAGAGCGACCGTTAGGGACTCCTCAGACCCCATCAGGGTCGAACACCTGAGAGCATTGCCGATAGCCGAAGGTGGGTCGCTCGAGATTGTCGAGATGGACTTGTTTGATGCAGATTCGGTGCATGCTGCCATCGCCGGGTGCACTGATCTGATACACACCGCTGCGGCGGTGAGGATTAGTGCAAAGGACCCACAGAGACAAATTGTCGATCCCAGTGTGATAGGCACTCAGAATGTAATTGCGGCAATCGATGCCACAGGGACTGTGGAGAGATTGGTCCACACTTCATCAACTGCGGCGATAAGGCCGATGAAGTGGAGGGATGGGGAGACACTGACCACCGAAACTTGGGCTGACGATGCGACGCTTGACGGCAACCCATACGGGTTGGCCAAGGTGATGGCAGAGAGGGTTGTGAGAGATTGGCATTCGAGGGATGGAGGAGAAGGGAAGCCTAGGATGGTTACAATCCACCCGAGTGTGGTCTTCGGCCCTCCACTGAGCAAGATACACCTGCGAGGATCGCTCTCTTTCCTGAACGCCTTGGTCAAGAGAAAAGTTCCCCTGTTGATTCCTATACAAATCAACATTGTCGATGTGAGAGATGTCGCTGAGGCTCATGTGAGGGCATTGACCATGGGTCGGAACGCCGGGAGGTACCTGACGGTGAGCGGGGATATGCAGTTCTCTGAGATTTCGAGGACTCTAAGGGAGGAGTACCCAGAACTCAAGACCCCGAAATTCACTGTCCCCTATCTGATTGCATTGGTCTTTGGTCCGCTCTTCGACAAGCGAATAACACTGTCCTGGGCAAGACAGCATCTGAGAAGGAAGCTGTACTGGGATGCAACGCCGGCGGAGCGGGAGTTGGGGATGTCATGGAAGTCGGCCAGAGATTCGGTGCTCGATTCGGTGCCGGGCCTGCTTGAGAAGGATAAGTGAGAAGAAGATGAGGAGGATTGCTTCGCTGCTTGTGCTGCTGATGTTGAGTTCCACTATCACCGGATGTCTCTGGTGGGACGATGAGGAGGAAGTGTATGTCAAGGAGGGCCCCTTCATCTTTGATCAGGAAATCCCCATCACGACCTGGTACCACTATCCCGGCTCGGTATCAGCCCCATGGGCCGTTGATGCCACCGATGAGGCTGCTTTGTCTGCGGCAAACATCACAGCAAACTTGAGCGGTAACAGTACTCCATACTTCTCCAACGCCACCTACTATGGGACTGGATTCGACACCTTCGAGCCGACTATCGGAATCACCGCCTCGGGGGCTATATTCTTCACTAGCTGGAACGGTCTAGGTGATGGTACTCACATCATCAGATCTCGGGACCAAGGACAGACTTGGGAGGATGTTGGACCATTCGGAACGATAGATGAAGACTCTGGGCAGACCCCTAACTCAAACGACCCCTACATCTACGTGGATAAGTTCACTGATAGGCTAGTCAAGTTCGACATGCACGCTCTCGCAGCGATGTTCGTGGAGTACTCGGACAACGACGGCGACACCTGGAGCGCACCGTACCCCGTAGAGGGATACTACGTTACCCAAGACCACCAGAGCATCGCCTCGATGCCCCCGCCACCCGGTGTAACGGCTTTCCATGAGGTGATCTACGTCTACTGCATCAACACTGGCTCACCAGCAGCGGGAGCACAGTGCTCACGTTCGCTGAATGGTGGGCTGTCTTGGGATGTGCAGAGAATCGGATTTCCAAGCAGTAGCTTCCCACAGTGCTCGGGACTGCATGGCCATGTAGCAGGTGGCATAGATGGCGCTGTCTACAGGGGCAACCCGTCGTGTGAGGGGCCGGCCGTCTACCGCTCTCTGGATGGGGGGTATACCTGGACAGAGCATACGATAACTACGGAAGTCGGTATGCAGCAGGGTTGGCACTCACATGAGGTCGCCACGGCTGTTGATGATGGAGGCAATCTCCATGCGACTTGGATAAGCAACGACCAGATGCCATGGTATGCCTACTCTCGGGATCAGGGCAACACTTGGAGCGAGCCAATGATGGTGGCAGCTCCGGGTGTGACAGAGACCGGTTTCCCGACCATCTTCGCAGGCGCGGAGGGGAGAGTGGTGGTCGGCTACATCGGCGAGGTCAACGACGTGGGTGCTAACAACTCGACCGTGGGGGGTGTCGGTTGGGGGGGGTACATGGCGATAATGACCGATGCGTTCGCCGAGCACCCTTTGATTACCAGTGTGGCGGTGAATCTGCCGGACGATCCTCTGGATATTACATCCGACTGCGGCAACGTTCGTTGCGGTGGATTCGGTGACTTCATCGACGTCGAAATCGATGATGAGGGGCGTCCTTGGATAGCCCTCGCTCACAACGCGGCCGGTTTTGACGAAGCAGTCATCGGGACCTTGACTGAGGGGCCCGCCTTGTATGGCGATCTCACATACCTCCCTGTGCTCCCTTCTGGTGGCAACACAACACTGCTGATGGGATGACGCGCTGCCGTTCATCTGATGTATGCGAGTCCTGACCGTGGGTCGTGCGTGTCACAGCGATGATGCTCGTGTTGGTGGTGGTTTCAGCCCCCCTCGGGGGCTGCTTCAGCGAGGAGAAGGTTGTGGTTGTGGAGAAGGGGGTATTCGATGAGTTGTGTCCTGAGGGTATCGCCAACAACACCTGGTACCACTATGCCAACGCCAGCGATGCCACCAAAATCTCGGACGTGTTCAACGGGACCTCTGTGCTGGTTGGCAACAACGCCCCTGCATGCGCAGTCGGCACCTACTATGGAATCGGGATGACCACTTTCGAGCCGACCATAGGGGTCACGTCGGCCGACAACCTGTACATGACCAGTTGGGGCAACGGAGATTCGGGCTCGACAGCGATTGTGCGCTGCTCTGGGTTGATTGGAATGATGAACGTCAGCGACTACGTTTGCGAAGATGTGTACAGCGTGTTCGCGCCCGTAGCCAACAGCAACGATCCGTACGTCTACGTCGACCCATGGACAGACCGGGTGATGAAGTTCGACATGCATGCTCTCCTAGGCATGACCGTGGAGTGGTCAGACAACGAAGGAGGTAGTTGGACTGGCCCATCCGTTGCGACTGGCTGGTCAGTGCAGGACCACCAGACCATCGCTTCCTCGCCCTACCCAGCGCTATTCCATCCGACAACGTGGGTTTTCTGCGTCAACGGGAACTATCCCTATCCAGTTTGCTCTTCAAGCAATGATGGTGGTCTGACATGGGGTCCGGAGGTCCCGGGTGCACCGACGAGCTGCAACAGTGGTGGTCTCACGGGACATATCATGGGATCTGACAACGGCAACTTCTACCGCGGTAACAGGGGCTGTGATGACGGTGAAGGTTACTCCATCTACCGTAGCACGAACGGTGGCCTAACATGGACCGAGCACCCACTGCCGACGGAGACCACCGGGACGGCGGAGACTTGGAACTTCGAGGAGGCGCAGGTCTACCCAGATTCGGAGAACAATGTCCACGCGATGTGGATGGGTTCTGACAACATGCCCTACTACTCGTACTCAATGAACGAGGGAGATACGTGGAGTGAGCCGTTGATGGTGGCTCCGCCAATCGGTCTCAACGGAACTGGTTTCCCCGTTCTGACCGCGGGTGGTCCCGGACAGGTCGCATTGGGATACCTAGGGGACTCTGGGGGGGATACGTGGAATGGTTACCTGACTGTAATCTCCGACGCGTTCAGCCCGATGCCTCTGATGACCACGGTGCAGGTCAATGCGTGGGGGGACCCTCTCGACACCACAGCCGACTGCGGTTTCAACAGGTGCGGTGGCTTCGGCGACTTCAATGACATCATCATTGATCAGTATGGTAGGGCATGGTTCGGACTCGCTCACAACGTGGGTGGTGAGATTGGTATCTTCGGCACCATGACAATCGGTCCTTCGCTGCGCGGCAACGGCACCCTGACCGAACTGCCAATCGGCGGTCCGGGTACCCTCTAGAACACGTCCGGGTACAGCCCATAGGCCTGATATGCGAAGCTGACGGCGAAGCCGAGCATCGCCAACCCGCAGATGACCATAGCGATGCGGTACTTACTGGGGGACAACCAGGTGCCGCCACCGACGAAAAGCCAAGCGATGGATGCCTTGACTAGAATTATGGTGATTAGGAAGCATATGGCATACAAGATAGGTGCCAGAGGCTCCTGTTCCGCTGCCGAGGCCATCAGGGGACCTCCGATCAAGAACCAGAACATGTACACATTGGGGTTCAGAAGATTGGTCAGCACCCCTCGCTTGAACGAGCCAGAGGCGTCGGGTTCGGAGTCTGGGTCAGGGGGCTCCAAGGAGAAGCACTCGAAGCCCATTTTTGCTAAGAACAAGGCTCCTAAGAGAGATATCGAGAATAGAATAGGGGGTTGCGTGGCCATCCAGCCAGCGAGGAAGAGGCTAGCGATTATCATCGGGCCGTCGGTGAAGATGGGGGCCGCGGCCGTCCACATGCCAGCCTTCAGGCCCTTCGAAAGGGACTCCCTGATGACCATAGTCAGAAGCGGGCCTGGTTTGATGCCCTCGATGATTCCGAGGGCTATCCCGGCAGCGGCCAATTGTGCTATGACCTCAGTATCCATCTCCTAGCGCCTCGAGGCTGCAATCTTGGCTAGTAGTTTGAGAATCTCTAGATAGAGCCAAATTAGTGTGACCATCAGCCCAAAGGCCGCTCTCCACTCCAATTGTTTGGGGGCTCCTCTCTCCACTCCCTTTTCGATGAAGTCGAAGTCTGCGACCAAACATAGAGCTCCTATCCCTACGACGAATAGAGAGAAGCCTATGCCAATTGGGCCTGCTCCATGGATGTAGGGGACGTGGTACCAACCGCTGAACGAGCCAATGATAGAGACAATGTAAATCAGGACAATGGCAATCAACGCGGATGTAACCGCGATTCGGGTGTTCTGGTCCCATGCAATCAGGCCGGCCCTGTAGATCATTATCATGGCTCCAAGAATCAAGAATGTCAGAAGGGCCGCTATGAGACCTATGCCGGGCATTTGTAGTGGTACTTCAAAGTACCAAGTGAACCCACCTAGCGCAAGAC
>JASLNR010000015.1 GCA_030745885.1 Candidatus Thalassarchaeaceae archaeon | reverse complement strand
CGGCCGGCTCCCTCTCCGCCAGCCACGCCCCCCCCCCCCCCCCCTCCATCCGCGACACCCCCCCCCCCCGCGCCGAAGACCCCCCCCGCCGCACCCCCCGCCCCCCCCCCTCCCCCGCCAAAGGCGAGACCCCCGCCCCCGGCGCCGAAGACACAGCCCCCCGCCCCTCCCGCTCCCCCGCCCGCCGTGACCCCACCCCCCACACCTCAAAAGCCTCAATCGAGACCCCCTCCCAAGAGAAAGGGCAAGCGCCCAGCCAAGGGCAGGAGGCCCCAGCCGCCCAAGAAAGGCAAGCCCGGCCAACCGCCCATCGGCCAGAGGAAGAAGGGCCGCCGGATCAAGATCAAGCTCGGCCTCAGGGCGAGAGGAATCACTCAGGAGGCTGACACCTACACGGATCAGGTAGGATGGACCTCATCCGACGCCGCCCTAGAGGATTTCGGGATTATCGAGGAAGACGACGCGAAGCAGGAGCCAAAGACGACCATCCACCAGTGCTCAATGTGCGGGGTGAGGATGGAGATTCCCATGCCTAAGCGCGACCGATACAAGGTGATATGCGCATATCCCGAGTGTGGTCACGAGGACGTAATCGGCGTTGAGTAGTCCATGTCACTGCCGAGGCGAGCTATGGAGCAGATGGGGTTCGCGGTCTGCTGTTTGGCGTGCGACGCCCCCGACGCTCCCGGTTCCGAGCGCTGCCGAGTTTGCATCGACGAACACTCCCGATCGAGGGACCACCTGACCACCGGAAAGGCCACCTCGAAGGCGCAGCGCCTAGCAAGGGAACTCATCACCATGCTCGCGGATCCGGCCAACCATATCGACGACGACGCCCATGGAGACTGGATGGTCCGGTACGCTGCCTTAGTCAACGAACACCAAGGAGTAGCCAAGGCAAAGACCCACGAGGAGGTAGTTGCGCGCTTCGAGGAGGAGAGGAAGAAGCGGAAGCGTTCCATAATCCGTGATGTGGCCAACCAGAACAGGTGGCTCGACGAACCGCCCGATGCATCCGAGCGAGAAGACCTGCTTGCCCTCTTCGGCGCCGACCCCGAGCTCCGCCCGTTAACCTGGGAGGACCTACTCGGGGAAATCGAGGGTCTGTTGGATGATTGATGGGCCTGCGAGCCTTGATAGGTGAGGGATGAGGAATTAGAGCAGTGACCGAGAGGACCTTGGAGCTGTACCACGATGACGCCTACTTGAGGAACTGTCAGGCCGAGGTCATCGAAGTCAACGAACGGGGTGGAATAGTGCTCGACAAGACGGTCTTCTACGCCACCGGCGGGGGCCAGCCCGGCGACACCGGCTCAATAAGCTTCGCGAACGGCTCATCTGCCATCGGGACCACAATCCGAGTTGATGGAGAAATCGTCCATGTGCCCTTCACGGATCAGCCCAACCCCACTCCGGGCAGCGAGGTCACCGCTTCAATCGACTGGGAAAATCGCTACCTGATGATGCGGATGCACACTGCTACCCACCTGCTCTGCTCCCTCGTTCCTTGTGGGGTTACCGGGGGCTCGGTAGGACCGGCCAAGAGCCGCATCGATTTCGATCTCGCAGACCACGTCCTTGACAAGCAGCACCTGAACGAGGAGATCAACCGATTGATCGACGAGGACCACAAGGTCGAGAACGTGTGGATAAGCAGGGAGGAATTCCATTCCCAGCCCCAACTCGCGCGCACCATGACAGTCAAGCCGCCAGCCGATGCCCAGAGAATCCGCCTCGTCAAGATTGGCGACGACGTAGACCTCCAGTCCTGCGGTGGCACCCACGTGCTGAGCACCGGAGAAATCGGTAGGCTCAGGGTGGGCAAGATTGAGAACAAGGGGGCGCGCAACCGGCGCGTCAACATCCATCTGGAGGGGTAGGCATGTCAGGGGAGAGAGACCCGAGGGCGTGGCGCATTGACGACGACCCCTTCGACAAGCGTGAGCGAGTGCGCGGTCACTCTGCGGCCAGAGACGACGGGTCTTGGAGGCAGCCTAACATCCGCGTGGTGCGGATCGACAAGCAGGGCCGCCCTCTGATTAGCGTCTTCGGGACCCCCCAAGTCACCCAGAGCATTCCCATCCACAAGGGCTCGATATGGCACTTCTCCAAGACCGAGGTCCAGCATCTCCTCCTAGCCACGGCGGCCTTCACGGCAGCGCTGGCGCTAATGTTCAGCGGGGGAATAGTAGGAGCACTCGACCTCGGCCCTGTCTCCTTCATCCTATTCTGCATACTTTCCCTCATCTCCCTTGCACCAGCCTTCCTGCTGCACGAGATCGCCCACAAGGTCGTAGCCCGGCAGTACGGGTGCTGGGCCGAGTTCCGCGCCGACCCCGCGGGCCTCAGGTTTGGCATACTCCTCGCCGCAATATTGGGCATCGTCCTCATGGCTCCCGGCGCGGTCATGGTGGCGGGCAAAACCACAAGGACCCAATTCGGGCGCATCGCTCTTGCCGGGCCGGTCACCAACATCGTGCTATGGTGCTTTGGTTACGTCGCCCTCTTCCTCCTAGGGGGCCACCTTGGGCTGTTCGATATTGTGATTGAGACTTGGATGTGGGGCAACGCCATCCTCGCAGCGTTCAACATGATTCCGTTCGGACCCCTAGATGGCAGGAAGATCAAGACTTGGTCCGAACCCATCTACTACACTTGGCTGTCTATAGCCGTCGGCGTAGTGTACCTGACAATTACTAGCACCAATCTCTTCGGCTAGAGGTATGCGTTCAGAACGGGCCTCTCGTCGCAGTGGAAGAAGGTCATCAGTGCCCACCAAGTAATCATGTCGAGGCTGTTGACGAGGTTGGCCACACCGCTGTTTTCTTCGCCGTAACCCTTGCCCGTCGTATCCATCCACTCCTCCATCTCCTCGAGGGTGTCGCAGGTCTGATGGTAGCACCAGTAACCGTCGACCAGCCCTCCGAAGCCCACGGTGACGGTGCCGAGATTGTCCTGGAAGCTCGCATGATCGCTCCTCGCGGTGGTGTCCTCATAGACGATGATCTCGGGCCTGTCCAAATCCAGCCAGGCGTCAGTCTTCCAGGTGTCTGCGGTGTAGTTCACGCCCACCAGCGTGCCAATCCGTTCCTCGAGGCCCAGTGCATCTGCGCCAATCCACTCTGACAGGCGAACGATTTCTGGTTGGTTGATTACATCGTGGTCTAGGCTGGGCCCGATGTAGACGCGCATTGGCCAGACCTCCGAGTCCTTGGGATACCCGTCCTCGTCTATCTGCGGGTCTGGATCCCCGTGCGGAGCACCCCCGCCACCAGGCCAATTCACCCCCGCCATGTCCAGATTGATGTAATTCGTCACGGTCACTTCTGGGCGATCCTCCTTGACATAGTACTCCGTCCAATAGTCGCTGCCGCGCTTGCCTCCTTCCTCCCCCGACCACAGGCAGAACACCATGGTGCGCCTTGACTCGAACTCAGACAGCACCCGCGCGGTCTCGAGTACCATAGAGGTGCCAGCGGTATTGTCGTATGCGCCGACCCGGGTGCCATAGGTGCGAGAGCCGGTGTCATGCGGATCGAGCAGCACCAGATTAGCTGGCGGCGCCACATCGAAATGGGCGCCGAATACCAACCATTCGTCGGGGACCTCGCTGCCCCATTTGTAGGCGCAGATATTGTACGCTTCGGGGTTCTGGATGTCGAATATGTCAGTGAACTCGAAGCGATGAGCCATCACCTCAAGGCCGAATGAACCCAGCTCGCTGATGAGATACTGCGCAGCGTCCTCATAGGCCATGTTTCCCTGCCCAGCCCATCGGTCCCAGTATCCAGCCTTGCCATCGAATGGGTCCAAGGCGTTAGTTGGATCGGTGATTTCATGGAGGCGTTCGTAGACTATTCTGCCGTGCAGCAGACCCGTGGAGTGTGCTCCACCTTCGGCAACCGAAACACCCATCTCCCGCTTGGCATCAAGCGTCTTGACCGAGACAGCCCCTCCTCGGTGAGCACTGTGATTAACCGTATCCAATGTGGTGTTCTGCGCTGGGACTCTAGTTACCCCATGGCCAGACTCAGCGAGGCCACCCCCACGAGATAGCCAAGACCCCCAAGACTCGTTCGCGTCGCGAATCGGCCACTCCGACCGACCCATTTCGCCCACCATCAGAACTAGCATC
>JASLNR010000014.1 GCA_030745885.1 Candidatus Thalassarchaeaceae archaeon | reverse complement strand
CTCTGAGCCCGAGGACACCGTACCCGCCCGAACCTGTGCATCCCTGCCGACGCTAATCGAATCCACTCTCAGAAGAATCCCGTCGTCTATCAGGCTGACTACGATATCGTTGATTGAACTGGCGTCTCCAAAGGTTCCCGTTCTGAGCATCCCGAACCACTCGCAAGAGCCCCTGACTCTCGTAACTAGTTCTAGCTCGGAGAACCGTCCTATGTCGAGATTCAGATGGAGCACTGAAGGGGAATCGCCGATGTCGATGTCGAGAATCACCGGATACTCCGGTGAAAATCCAGGCTCTACTCGTAAAGTCCACTGTGAGTGACCTGTTACCGCTCGAAGGAATGTGCCCGTTACGGCGTCGGCCTCAGGCAGGATGGCATCAGAGTTCAACCCCTGCTCGATACGGATTCCATCCGGAGCGGCACCACCGTCAAATCCTATCAGTTTAATTTCTGGCGTTCCGAGTTCGGGAACCACAGAGACATCCCCAGTAGGGTGGACTCTGCGCCATGGGGTATAGCGCCAGAGGTGACTAGACCTTTCTGGCTCTTCCAGCGAGAGGTACTTGGCAGCAGAATCCATGTGTCCAGCCAGCCTCAACCAATGCTTCCTTCCATCTCGAGAGCCATAAGTTGGTTCAACTCGACGGCGTACTCCATAGGTAATTCGCGCGTGAATGGCTCGAAGAACCCGTTGACTATCATGGCTAGTGCTTCTTCCTCTGTGTGTCCCCGACTCATTAGGTAGAACAGTTGGTTATCACTTACCTTTGAGACACTGGCCTCGTGCTCGCAGCGTGCGGTAGGGTTGGCCACTTCCATCGTCGGGTATGTGTCTGAGCGACTATCCTCATCGAGGATTAAAGCATCGCATACGACATTTAATTTGCAGTTCTCTGCCTTTGGAGAAACCTTGACGAGACCACGATATGATCCCCTGCCACCACTCTTGCTAATGCTCTTTGAGAGAATCTTGCTGGTGGTGTTCGAGGCGAGGTGATGGATCTTCGCACCAGCATCCTGATGCTGCCCCTCACCCGAGTATGCCACCGAGATAACCTCTGCATGACTCCCCTCGCCTTTGAGGATCACAGCCGGATACTTCATCGTCAGCTTGCTACCGATATTGCCGTCGACCCACTCTATCTTGGCTTTCTCGTGCGCGATGCCCCTCTTGGTCACGAGGTTATACACGTTGGTACTCCAATTCTGAACTGTCGAGTAGCGTATGTGGGCGCCGGGTAGCGCAATGAGTTCGACTACTGCGGAGTGCAGCGAATCGGTAGAATAGGTCGGTGCGGTGCAACCCTCGACATAGTGCACGCTGCTGTCCTCGTCAGCGATAATCAGAGTCCGTTCGAACTGCCCCATGTTCTTGGCGTTGATGCGGAAGTAGGCTTGTACCGGCATCTCCACGTGGACGCCCTTGGGCACGTAGATGAATGAACCACCGGACCAAACCGCAGTGTTCAGGGCCGCGAACTTGTTATCCGTCAGGGGTACCACTGAGCAGAACCACTTCCTGACGATGTCGGGATGCTCTCGCAGTCCACTGTCCATGTCTAGGAAGATGACACCCTGCTTCTCGAGGTCCTCCCGGATGCTATGGTATACAGCTTCGGACTCGTACTGCGCGGTCACTCCCGAGAGCCACTTCTGCTCTGCCTCGGGGATACCGAGTCTGTCGAAGGTGTTGCGGATATCATCGGGGA
>JASLNR010000013.1 GCA_030745885.1 Candidatus Thalassarchaeaceae archaeon | reverse complement strand
TCGACGACGTACTCGGGATCGAACTCACCGGCCTTCCACAGACCGTCCGCGAGGACGTTACGGCCCTCGGCGTCGGTGCTGAACACCTCCACGGTCTTGCCGGAGTATGTCTTGAACACATCACCAGGGCGGTACGCGCCTGCGCTGGGCATGTTCTCTGCGAGGCAGGTGATGCCGTTCACCCTCCGGCCATACCCGGATGCGTGCAGGGCTTGCATGAGCCCGAATACTGTGGCAGCCCCGCACATGTCGTACTTCATGTCCCACATGCCGCCTGACGGCTTGATCGAGATCCCACCCGTGTCGAAGGTGATGCCCTTCCCGACTATGCATGGCCTTTGGACGCCCTCGTCGGCTTCGGGGTTGAGCGTGAACAGGACCATGCACGGCTTGCGCTCGCTGCCCTTTCCGACGTTGATCAGGCCGCCCATGCCGAGCTCCTGCAGCTTGTCCCAGTCGTAGACCTCTACCTTGACGTCGCCCTTCTCCTTTGCCCACTCCTCTGCTCTGCGGGCATACTCCATTGGGTAGAGGACGTTGGCCGGCTCGTTTCCGAGGTTCCTCGCTAGGTGGACGCCCCCCACAACGGCACGGGCGCGGCCCAAACCCTCGCTGAGTGCCCCCTGGTGCCGAGCGCTCGCTTGGAACTCGACTCGCCACGGATCGGCGATGTGATCCTCGTCGGTCTTCCGGTGCTCTAGGAACTCGTAGTCTCGCAGCATCATCCCCTCTGCGAAGTCTATCATGCGCTCGCTGGTCCATCCGGAGGTGAATCTCACGGTCACATCGAGCCCCTTCCTCTTCGACATCCAGGCAATCGACCGAGCGCCGGTGTTCCGGGCTCGTTTGCTCCCCAGCCCCTTCTTCTCGCCCATGCCGACCAGCAGTATGTTGCATCCTGGCGTCCACACGGACATCCGCTTTCCCTTCTTGGCCTCGAAATCACCCGATGCTATCGCTTCCCTCACTAGCGCTCGCTGGCTTCTTCCCAAGCCAGCGAGTGCGTTGTTCGGTGCTTTCCCGATGCCCTCGAACAGGGGTAGAACCAACTGCTCGCCTACGCCTCCGAATTCACAACTATTCCAATCCATAATTACGCCATACTCGCCGATTCAGTCCTGCTATACAAAGAATCGCCTTGAAAAATAGCCCCTTAGAGGTATTTTTCAATATAATATCAGTGAATTTATGCCGATTCCGTCTTCCTCACCCTAGTCGCTGCGAATAGGATGCACAGCATGCTCAGTGCCAGCGAGGGTGCAGGCAGCAGCCCCTCGCTGCCCTTCGTCGTTGTAATCACCGACTCGTTGACCGGCTCGTTAACCCACAGGGCGGCGTCGATCACGCGCTTCTGGTAGTGCAGCTCGAAGCTGCCCCCAGTCGTCATGACCAGACCGCTTGCGTCGAGCCGCGCATCGGTTTGATTGCTGGCGTTGACGCTGAAGTTGTCCGAGTGCCACAGCACCTCGCCCGCCTCGTCCACGTAGTGCACGGTGGCGTTGGCCGTGCTGGCCCGGCCCAGATTGATCACGCTCAGATCGACGTAGTCGTCCTCGACCACCAGAGAGTTCACGCTGAGCCTAGCTCGCCAGTACCAGACGTTGGAGATCAGGTAACGCATCACCTCGAGCTCGAGAGCTAGGCGATCGCTGATCGATTGAATGCTGCCGAGCAGGAACTGCTCGTCATCTGTCTCGAAGGTGAAGCATGGGTAGCCCATCACACCGTAACCGTAGTCACGACTGGTCCCATGGGTCGGGTAGATTCCGGCGTTGGCGTTGCGGATCGGGAGGTCGCCGTCGATCTTCTCGTGGATGTCGTCGCGTATGAACTCGAAGAGCTCCCAGTCCGAGGGCATGCTGGGGGTGAAGCCCCATGGGTAGGCCAGAATCCAGGTGCCTGTGTGCATGGTGACGTAGAGGTCGGCCTCGGTCACCCACTCGTGCATGTAGTCGGCGTTGTTGCTGGTCTCGGGCTCGCTGAAAGGACCGTCCCCACTAGCAGTCTCGTCGGTTGTCCAGTGGTGGTCGTAGTTGCGGTTCAAGTCGACCTGGTTCATGTTCCACCGGGTGTCGGCATCGTTGCCGTCGGCGTTGAGCAGCACCATGATGTGTATCTCGGTGCTCTGCAGCACCTCAACAGCCTCGGCATCGCCGTCGCCCCATCCTTCGATGTAGAACTCGGCGGTCAGGAATGCCAGCTCAGTCCCCAGGTGCTCGTTGCCGTGGTGCCCTCCGTCGATGTACACCTTCTCCTTGGGCGAGCCGTCGCTCTTGTTGCCAACCGACCAGTCTGATATCTGCAGCACCCACTGCTGCCTGCCGTGCAGCGTGGTTCCCGCGCTGGTCAGCCGGACCACCTCCGGGTAGTCGTCCTCCCATGCCTGCAGATCCACGGTCAGAGTGGCGTAGCTGTGGTACCAGTGATCTTGGATTATGCCCGGCTGCTGGGCGCTGGAGAATGGGGCAGCGCCACCGAAGACGATCATTGCGAATAGAACCAGCGCCGCGGCACGCTGCATGGAAACGGGAGCCGGCGGGGGCGATTCAACCCTTCTGAGGATGCTGTGCGAGGATGTGGCAAGCCAGGATCTTGGTGGCCGTTAGGGCTGCGCTGAACTCCGTCAGAGAACCCTCGTCATCCGGTACGATCTCGTTCACGTCCGCTCCTAGGACCTCGCACCCCGGGGCGGCGAACAGCGTTTCGATGAGCTCGGCTGCCCCCCAGTGAGACAACCCTCCCGGGATCGGAGTTCCGGTGGACGGCACCAGGGTGCCATCGAGACCATCCACATCGAAGGTCAGCCAGACGGAACCCTCGATCTTGGAGATCCTCTCCAGCAGCCTCGTCCACCCCAGCTGCCCGTCTGCGACACCGAAGAGGTCGCGTGCCAGCCACGTCTCGACACGCCCGTCTCGCTCTATGAGATCGGACTCCTCCTTGCTATAGGCCCTGACTCCGACTTGGATTACACCCCCCACTCCAGAATCCAAAGCCCTTCTGATCACCGTTCCGTGGGAGAGGCGCTCCCCATTGAGTTCGTCACGCAGGTCCGCATGAGCATCCACCTGCACAATCGTGAGGTCAGCAAGGCTCGTTATCCCGGGATGACCCTCCATCGCCTCCACGATGGGAAGAAGGATCCCATGCTCACCACCTAGGACCAGCGGGAAGTGCTCCCCCCTCATCCAAGGCCCGAGGTAATCGACTATCGAGTCGAGTTGCTCGCGCAGGCTGGGGGCCTGGGAGGACCAAGGCTCCGCGGTGTGGATTGAGGCGCCACAAGGGAGCTCGGCGGGCAGAATGGGGTCGTGCAGCTCGACCTGCGAACTCGCTCTGATGCATGCGGCGGGCCCGTCGACCGTCCCATCGCCATAGCTCACGGTCATCTCGAGCGGGACCGGGAGCACCACGACGTCCCACGGACCCGACTCGGACTCCTCCAGACCCAGGAAGCTCGGTGCGTGCGAATCGCTCACAGGCAAGCGACGAGGACGCTCAGATTAACCGCTTCGGGAACCTCCGGATAGCCGAATCGGCACATATGGCCCGATGTTTGAAATAACGTCGCCCTCTACTTTGCATACGGGTGGGAACATGGGGCTGACGCTGGCGCAACTCACTCAGGCCATCAAGAGCAAGGTCGACATCGACATGGAGACCACTGTCGCAGAGTCAATTGCCGAGCACGCGCTAGGATTCTTCGGCTTCTCCAATCGCATAATTGATAATGCTCTCGAGCCCACGGACAGGAACCTGTTCTACCAACTTCAGGACTACGACCTGCTGACAACCGAGTCCGAGGAGACCACCTTGTGGGATGGCAGGGAGTGGCGAATCCACTATTGGAAGTTCAAGCCCAATGCCGAGAACTTCGCCAAGGCCGCAGCGGAGGCCCAGAGGAAGAAGGCCGCGAACGAGGATCCGTACGCTGACATCTACGACGGAATGCCCGCCAATCTCTGGAGGGAGCGATCCGGCGCCGACGATGACTACGAGGAACCCCTATTCTAGGGTCCGAGCGGCTGACAGGACGGGCATTGGTTGAAATGCCCTAATCTCAGGAGGGCAGCGTGTCACGAGGCCGTGAGGCACTAGCAGTGCTGTCCCTGATCCTGCTGAGCTTTCCCGCTTACATGGTCAGCGCTCAGGAAGAGCAGGCGACGACATGCAAGGTCCTCGTCGACTGGGGCGAGGACTGGCAGTGGGATGATGATGGGAACTACACCATCAGCGTATTGCACAGGTACCGCGTCACCTTCGACCCCCCATTCACCAACGGCTCCTCTCCCGGAGCGATTAACCTCAGCGTGCAGCATCTTCGCGAAGGCATCGACATCATCGATTCCTTCAACGTTTCAATGATTAGTGCTGGTGGTGAAATCGATGTATTGCTCTCCACCACTCCCGTCTTCGACGATATAGTGACCATCGAGGTCGAAACCATCGATTCAGTTTGCAGCAGAACGCTCAAGGTCACCAATTGGAACCAGCCGATCGCAGATCACGAGGTGACTCGCGAGACTGACTGGTCGCTCTCGGGGATGGAGGAGGTCGAGGGCCAAGGAATCTCCTTCGAGGGCAGAGGCTGGCAGAGGCGGGCCGGCAGCATCCTCGAGTCGAACGAACTTGGCAATGGCACCCTCTTCCTCGATTTGACCAATGATTCCGTGGGTGCCGTGGTGAACCTGAACCTAGATAGGATTTGGCTCAACGAGACCTATGACGGCACAGAGCTAATCCAGCAGGACTTCGAGATGTCCGGTGACGGGACCCTATCATTTCAAGGCGGCGAAGATGGGGGCGATTTCACCATAGACGCCCGGATTAGCGACGCTTACGTCCTACGCTCCTTCTCGGAGGGAGAGGTAACCGAACGCATGCGCTTCGAGGGCACCGGATGGCTCTCCTTCAACGGGGGCGACAACAATAGCACAACCGGGGCCTTCGGGCAGATCTCGCTGTTCTACTACGAGATATGGGACGACGACGGCCTCCGGCGCCTCCAAGACGTCCAGATCGAGGCCAACGCCTCAGTGAGACTTTCTGGCGCTGGCTCCGATAGCTTCTCCTTCGAGCTCGATGAACTAATCATTCGAGAGAAGTGGGAGGAGGGAATCCGAACTGACCAGTACACGCGCCTCTATGGCAGCGGGGATTTCGACTTCATAGCCTCGGAGGAATACCCGTACATCGAGGCGAATGGCACAATCCCGATCTTCCACATCCAATCCGAGGGCGGCGAGACGATAGCAAACACCGTCATTGTCGACGGAACCTACGATGGTGACGCCGAGGGCAGCTTCGGCTTAGTAAGGAGAATCGTCGAATCGAGCGTCTACGAGAACGCCAGCGGGAACCTGTTCGAGGCCGACAAGATACAGAATGAGTTCTGGCTCAACGTTTCGGCCACGCCTTTCGGACCAATCGAACAGGAGTTCGAGGCCGAGCACAACCTGACCTACGAGTATACCGTCCCACAGGAGGACTGGTGGAATCGTACCATACGCTACACCTACGTCGAGGACAACGGCTCGGTAGAGGACGAGTATCCCGAGAACTCCCCCCTCATCCGCCAAGCCGAGGCTCCCGAGGCTTCCGCTGTCTTCTCGAATCACATTTCCAGAGAGACCGGGGTCTGCCCGCAGATCCTCATAGTCGGCGACAGCTTCTCGCTGGTGGGCAACGCAGCGATGGTGCTGGATGTGACTGTGACAGGAGAGAGCGAACAGACGGTCGATGGCCACAATCTCAGCGTCGCCGATTGGCAAGGCGCTTTCGGAGAAGACAGCCCCGCCTCTGGAAGCATCATCAACGAGGGCATGCTTGCTGGCCTCCTCAGCGAGGTGAACCGCTGGGTGGAAGTCGAACTTGGTGATTCCGGACCTGAGGACGACATAGCCTTCCTCGAGCACCAGACCATTGACCGAGTCCTATACCCCGCCATCATCACCCTCGATGAGAACACCCCCCCATCCCTCTTCTCCGACCCCCACTCTTCGGTCAAGTTCCGCGAGGGCATCCTTACGACTGAAGGGGGCATGGCCCATCTGGAGATCGTCGTCGTCGACGTCGATACCGATATCATCGCAGTCAGCGCCGATCTCTCTGGGATCGGCCTAGGCACTATCGAGCTCTCCGACTCGGGGCTATTGGGGGACCAGGTCATCCACGACAGCGTCTGGACCGCTCGCATTTCCCACGACGGTCTACAGTTCGGGCAGATTCCTGTGACGGTTACAATGCAGGACGTCTGGACCACGGTAGACACCGATGCCAGCCTCCTTGTCACAAACTCCCCGCCACGGATGACGTCAATCGACTTCTCCCCGGAGATCACCCTTCGCGGCGAACAGGTCGAAGTTACGGTCACGGCGGTGGACGGCCACGGAATCGAGTCCGTCGCAGTCGACCTGTTGGGCATTGGCGGGGAGCTGACCCAACTGACTAGCACGGGCGAGGTCTGGTCAGGGACCTTCACCGTACCCGAAAGCATGGCTCCGGGCAAGCAGTCCATCCCCATTCTCATCATCGATGAGGGTGACGCCTCGATTTCGACGACCAATGTCCAGACGGGAGCATACCCCAAGTCAGCCAAGCAGCTCAAGATCGTGAACGACCCACCAACCATATCGAACCTCATCCTATTGCGAGAACAAGTCGTGGTTGAAACCGTCAAAGTGCCCTTGTCGGGTGATGCATTGGGCCACACGATTGAGGTGGCGATTCATGATTTCGACGGTGTCTCCTCGGCACAGGCGAAGATAGGAAGGTTGGCCCCCATAGGCCAGTCGGAGAATTGGCTGCTGCTTTACGATGACGGAACCGGGGCTGATCGCGTTGCTGGAGACGGCATATACACTCTCCAGTTCGGCGCTAGGTCCACTCTGGGCGAAGGGGAGATGCCGATTCGGGTTCGGGCTACCGATGGTTTTCTGTCCATGACCCCAATAAGTGAGCAGAATCATATCATCACGCTCGAGAGGGCTTCCTCTGGTGCCGATGGCAGCAACTGGGTCACCGAGCACTCGACCGAGCTGGTCGTCGGCTCCCTCGGCCTCATGCTAGTGCTCGGCCTCGGGGCCTTCGTCTATGCAATGCGCGACTCGAAGCTGGAGTGAGCGCCGTGCAATGGTGCTAGTGCCGGTGTTCTCACAGAAGACATCTGCTAGTTTGGCCCATAGGAATGTGAATCATCATCCCCGATTTCGTTCAGCCTTCTCACCAGAACCCCAATCGTAGATTCCTCGACCGGTCTTCTTTCCCAAATCACCCGCATCAACCAATGCAGTCAACATCGGGTGGGGACGATACCCCTCATCGTCAAACGCGTCAGCAAGGCTGTTCAGTATATCGTGTCGAACATCGAGGCCAACGAGATCTGACAGCTCCAGGGGACCCATCGGATGCCGATATCCCAAGCGCATCGCGGTATCTATGTCGCTGGCGCTGGCCACACCATCAGCCAGCATCCTAATCGCCTCATTGCCAAGCACCACGCCCAAGCGGCTGGTTGCGAATCCCGGTACATCGTTCACTAGTATGGGCGTCTTACCCATCGCCTCACCTATGGCCCATGCCTCAGAGATAGTATCGTCCGACACACCATCATGCCGCACCAACTCCAGCAACTGCATGATGGGAACCGGGTTGAAGAAGTGCATTCCAATGACCTTCTCCGGCCGGTTGGTGGCATTCGCTATTCCGGAGATCCCTAATCCCGAGGTATTGGTACCAAGAATGGCGTCCGGGGGGGCCAACTCGTCGAGATCTGAGAAGACCTCCAACTTCAATTCGAGAATCTCCGGAACCGCTTCGATGACCAAGTCGACATCCGCAACTGCATCAGCAAGACTCGCTGTTGCACCTAGATTGCCTGACCACTCAGACTTCTGTTCTGCTGTGGTCTTGCCCCTCTGAATCCCCTCGTTCCAGAACGCATCGATACGTGCCATTCCAGCATCCAGGCCCTCTGGTAAAGAGTCAAACAATCGAGTCTCCCAACCCGTTTGAGCGCAAATCTGCGCGATTCCAGAACCCATGGTGCCAGCACCTATTACTGCCACCCGCTGAACCATCCTCAACCCTCTCTTCCATAGCCCGCCAAGGCTGCTTGGAAGAGGCGCTGCCGGGGTACGTCGCGTTCCATGAAGGAGTAGTATGGCGCCAATTCCTTGAGTAGTTCGATGGCTGAAATGTAGGCGCCGTAGATGAAGGGGTCAGCTCTGTCAGTGCTAGGAATATTGATCCCCAATCTAGCGAGTCCCTTGCGAGTGTCATCGTCCCAGATCGTGTATGTGTGCTTCATGAAGTGAAGATAACCGGAGATTCGTCCGATGTCCAGAAAAACCTCGTCCGAGAGACTCTCCAGAAGAAGCGTGTCTGGATAGCGTATCGCATAGAGCATCAGCACCACCTCGCGCCCGACGTCGCTATGCCAACTTCGTTGTCCGAAACCCATCCATTCGTCTATCATATCGAACATTCGATCCGTGTATGGCCGATATACCCGATAGAGAAGCTCATGGTATCCCTCAGGATCTTGGCTCTCATGGTCATGATAAGCCTCAAACAACTCAGGCACCCGCTCGAAGAACGGCTGAATCTGCTCTCGATCGATGCTGAGCAGGGCGTGTACCTGCATCATACCACTCCGGAGAACTCATCCCTTCAATTCGCGAAACTGAATCCACTCTTCCTTGAAGTATTCCTCTAGTTGGCCCTCGTCCTCGTCATTCGGCAGAGAGTCACGGATGTACTGCTCCCAGTCCTCGTCACCCCCCTCGAACGGGTTGCCGTAAATATCGTGTCTATCTCCCTTGAACTTGCCCACTCTTCGGTTGAACTTGTCAGAGGGTATGATTAACTCCGGCTCACCATCTTTCCTTCGAGCGTTGATGGCCACCATCTCCTTCTTGAGTTCGTCGAAGTAATGGCCGCGACTCTCCTCGTTGAGGTGTTTGCGGTCAGCATCTACCTCGCTCTCACGCTCGTCGTAGCGCCCTTTGATTCCATAGACGTAGGCCCATTCAGCTGAGGTCGATTCGTCGACTCCGAACAGGTCGAGGCCGGTGCTGACCCATTTGTTGACGAACTTCTGGATTAGCGCACAGGGAATTACACCTTGGGCGACGATGCGGCGGATGCCATTGGCTCCGGTTCCTAGGTGGAACGACTCCTCCTTCAGCATCGGGCCCATGCTCGCTGCCAAGGGCTTGAATGACGATGTGCTGAGCATCTTCAGTTGGAACTTCCCATCTCTATCGATGAAATGAGTGAACATGAAGAAATCAATCCAGTGATTTATCGGTTCGTTGAACGAACCCAGCAGACGAGGCCTATCGTCCTCACCTCGGATGGGATTGGCCGATGAGTTTCGCTCAAGCAGCTTCTGCGCCTCCCGAATTCCTTGGTCGCCGAAATAGTTGCACAAAACGTAGGCCATTTGCCAACCATGACGCTGCTCTTCACACATGACGCGAAGCGCGGACTTTCGATCGTACTCGGTCGGGGCCGATTCCAGAAGGTGCCATTGCTGCTCGACGGAGGCGAACTCCGTGTCACCCTGAACTGTCACCATGTTGATAATTGCATCACGGATGTTCTGCTGTGGGACCTGCATCCTGCGTTCCCATTTCGGCATCCCTTCAAAGTCACCGAACTCGATATTTTCACCAGCTGTGCTCCAATCGAATTTAATCTCGAATTGGTAGTCACCGAGCCAACTTGATTCGAATCCGATGCGTGACTGCCATTCGTTGAACTGCTGTATCCAAGCCTCGAAGTTGGGTTGAAAATCCTCGACTACATTATTGGAACTCATCCTATCATCTCCCATGGGCCTCAATTGCCCTCGAAGCGGGGCGTTTTCTTCTCGACATATGCTGCGATTCCTGCCTTGGCGTCCTTGCTTTGGAAGAGATCTGATTGCAATTCCCTTTCCAGTGCGAGATGATACTCCAAGGGTATCTCCATCCCACTCTGGACGCTGCGCTTGATATTGCCGATTGCCTTGCTAGCAGCGAACGGTAGGGTGAATTGGCCAGCGTAATCTAGGATATCCAGTTTGAACTGCTTCGCATTCCCATCCCATACATCGTGTACAAGATCCATCTCCATCGCCTCCTCGTAGGAGAACTTTCGACCAGTTACCATAATCTCCATCGACTTCGCCTTACCCACCAATCGCGAGAGGCGGGCAGTACCGCCAGTTCCGGCAAGGACGCCGAGGGAGACTTCAGGAAGCCCGACTTGTCCGGCGTCCTTTCGGCCGATTCGGATGTCTGCTGCCATGGCAATTTCCAAGCCACCACCGACAGCGTGACCATTCAGCGCGGCGATTACCAGTTTCGGAGTCTGTTCGAGGCGGCTCAGGGTCTCATTGGCGTGAAGGCAGAAGAAGTACTTGAATCCGGGAGAGACGCTGTCAAGCATAGAGATGCTGGCACCAGCGGAGAAGAATTTCTCGCCGTGACCAGTCAGGATGATGACCGTCACATCATCGTTGAATCGAGCTCTCAGAACGGCTTCATCGATGTCCCTCATCATCGCGTGGGTGTAGGTATTGACAGAGGTCTTGCCTTCCGTCCATGGTTCTCCAGCAGAGTCTGATGACAATTCGATTATGGCTATTCCATTATCGGTAACGCCGTAGTTGACAAGCCCGTTCGGCATTGGTTTCAATTCTGGCCAACCGCCCATGTTAGGGCCGACACCTCTCCCGTTCAAGAAAGATGTGCCAGCGACGGGAGCGATTATGGTATCGAATCCGGTGTTGAAGCCAATCTTGTGTCGGGATTGAAATCGAACCCTCGTCTTCACTGAAGGATGCGGAAACACCTCCTTTCCGAACTGCATATGGGTCTTCTACTACCGCCCGCACATGTTTGGTATGGGTCCCAGAGGTCAAGATTAGGGCATGGCATTATTGGGCCCTCTAGGGGCGTCTCCTATCCTTTGCTGTCTTCGATTATAGCATGCCTGACCAAAGGTGAGAGCTATAGCAGCGCGAATCTTGCTGTTGCGAAAATTACGTTCAATGAGTGGGGCCCACCTCATATTCATGGTGCGAGTGCCGGGATTTGAACCCGGGTTCCCACGTTGGCAACGTGGGGTGATAACCGCTACACTACACTCGCGCAGCCCGCCGGAAACCAGAGCGGCTTTTCTAAGCGTCGGACCTCAGGATAGCCCTGAGAGTCGCTCGATTATCCTATCACGGGTATCCCTGTAGACTTCAATTTCCCTGCCATACGGGTCATCCAGCCCCCAGTCCTCACCTATCGGGAGGACTGGGCATTCGACCCCACACCCCATGCTGATGATTCTGTCGAAGCCAGTGGCGTCAATCGAGTCAACGGGCTTCGGATACTGTGCCGAGGCATCAATATCGAGCTCCCTCAGCACCTCCAAGACCTTCTCTGCGACAATGCCTCCCGGGTTGGTTCCCGCGGACATGGCCTCGTGACCCAAGTCCTTTGCGAGCGCCTCGGCCATCTGGCTTCGGCAGGTATTCCCAACGCACACGAATAGCAGCCGCACGCCGCCGCAATAATGCGATGGCTAATGAACCAAACGAAATCGATTCGACAGATACGTCACCGAGACAACAGAACAGGATTGAAGTACGCCAGTCGATGCCCTTCGAACAATGGATGATTCTCCGATATCCCAACATTCCCCAGGCGACATCCAGCAACCGCCTGGGAGTGACCCTTCTAACGAGCAGCGTGCTCAGATGGAGCAGGCGTATCAGCAGATTCAGCGAAAGATGCGCATCAGCATGATGGACGCGGGAATCAAGCACAAGGTGATGGTTCTCTCTGGCAAGGGCGGGGTCGGCAAATCCACTGTCGCCACCGGTCTCGCCCTGTCTCTGGCCCGCCAAGGAAAAAAAGTAGGACTGATGGATATCGATATCACCGGCCCGAACGTCCCCAAGATGCTCGGACTAGGGGACGTGGATCTCAATGTTGAGGATGGCCAGATTTTCCCGGCCATCGGCCCCCATGGCCTGAAGGTAATCTCGATGGCCTTCCTAATTGATGGCCCTGATACGCCGGTGATTTGGCGCGGCCCTATCAAGCTCGGTGCCATACAGCAGTTCATTGGCGATGTGTCTTGGGGCGAGTTAGACGCCTTGGTAATCGACTTCCCCCCGGGTACAAGCGATGAGCCATTGACCGTCAGCCAGAGCCTGCCCGGGATAGACGGGGTCGTCATAGTGACGACCCCCCAGGAGGTCGCGCTCCTCGACAGCCGCAAGTCGATCAACTTCGCCAAGGCGATTTCCTTGCCCGTCCTTGGAGTCATAGAGAACATGAGGGGCTACACAATTCGAGGGACTGCGGAGCCAAATACCAAGGTCTCAGTTATGGGACCGAGCGGCGTCCCTCTAGAATGCCAAACCGACGAGGAGGGATGTTGGGAGATTACTCTCGACGTCTTCAAGTCGGGTGGTGGCGAGACTTCCTCGAACGATCTCGAAGTGCCCTTCCTAGGCTCACTACCATTCGATCCAGGCATCGTCAGAGGGGGTGACGACGGAGTCCACAGAATCATCGCTGACCCAGAGGGAGAGACTGCCCGGGCCTTCGATTCCATCATGGCACGCATCATCGAAGAGCTCGAGAGCGGCTCGTCCCAAGTCCTCCGAATCACGTGAAGATGCCCCGATATGGGTCGAATTGATGTCATAGCCGCATCCCGGAAAGTCTGGAATGGCCGCTGACACCGGGATATACATCACTTGGGTGACGGGTGCGATTCTGATTAGCATCGCGATGATCCCTATCTTCAAACCGCCATACGCCAAAGTCAGCATGGACGGCTTCATCGACATGTTCAGGCGCTACTGGGCCCACATGATTGTGGTCTTCTCAGTATACCTGTGGAAAGACGTGCTGGATGGCTTGGACCGCGTTCTCATGGCTAACACCCAACTAGACATGACTCCCCTCGTCTATGCGATAGAGGGGGACATCGTCCTGTGGATTCAAGAGGGTCTGAGGAACGACTTCCTCGATCTCTCTCTGACGCACTTCTACGTGATGGGCTTCATGACCGCGACCTTCGCCTCCTTCGCCTACCCCATCTACTTCGATGACAGACACATGGCTGATCGGGTCTCTCTCTCGATGTTCTGGGTCTACATTCTGGCAATTCCGTTTTACCTATTCCTCAACGTCAGGGTCTCCGGAGATTACATCCCCGCCATGGAGACCATCGCATACGACCTAACTCCCGAGATTCACAACTGGTTCAACCGAATCGACCCCTTCACCAACGGGATGCCGAGCCTCCATATCGGCCTGCCATTCGCGATTTGGCTGTCCATGTATCGTTGGGACGAGGACGGCAGGTGGAGGAGATTCCGCATATTCCTCGTCATCTTCATGATGCTCACGGCATTTTCGATCCTCTACCTCGGGATCCACTGGATTGTGGACATAATCGGCGGCATGGCTGTCGCAATCATGGCAGTCAATCTGACTGCGAAAACCCACGGTCCCATCTGGCGTGTAGCTGACGAGCGACTGTTCACCCGGCGCCTCGCGAGAATCCTTGACGATCCCGAAACATCGATTCGTCGGACTCTGCAGTCCGCATCCTCCCTGTTGGACCCGATTAGGGAGCCGGGCAGGGAGCAGACAGGGGCCTTCATCACAGCACTGATCGTGTTGACCGGTTCGGTTCTGCTATGGGATGCCACCCATCAGAACTTCACGATCGAGGAGGCCGATTCACCGACCTCTGCCTCTGGCTCCGGAGAGTGGCTGATAGGTATCGAAGAGGCTGCAGATGGCGGTGTGTCAATAACGGCGTGGAACGTCTCCTCTCAGAGCAATCGAACGATAGGGGGTTCGGAATGGGCCCAGGCTCCCCAAGTCATCGCCACTGGGTCGAGCTTCGTTGTCTACGATGAGCATAGGCTAGACTTCTTCGTACATGACAGTGGTGAGGGGGTTCTTCTCCCTGCCTTCAGCGAGAATGTCGACTTTCCCATTATCGATCTCGCTCTGGGATCCGATCAGGGCGGTGGGATAATTATAGTCGTTCTAACGGAAAACGGCGTGCTCCTGATAGATGACTCGCAGCAGGAGGCCGAGATGCCCATGGGGGGCACCAACTCCACAGTCCTCGCCGCCTCGGGGTCTCTCTTCGCCTGGTCCGAACCCACCGTTTCGGGCCCGACGGTCAACATTACCTCCATAGAGTCGCAGTTGACCATAACCATCAACCTCGATCCAAGGGCAGATGAGAGGACTGAGCAGTCACTGGTTGACTCGGGACTGGTTTTCGACTACAACAACTCCACAGTGACAGACTTGGCAATGGATTCCCATTGGGTCGTGGCCGTTGTCGACGTGGGCCCGGTGAATCGAACCATGCTAATAGACACGCTCACCATCAATCAGACCCTGTTATCGAATCCCAGGTGGGACTCATCCTCCCCCAGCATCTCGAATGGCCGGGTTGCATTCCTACAAGTCACAAGGGACAATCCCACGGCACCCACCGAGGATCTCACGAGGAGTAATGACGTATACGTCTTGAATCTGTTCGAGGGCGGTTTGATCCAACTGACCCACGACGAGGACGTCGACCAGACACAGCCTCAGGTGCTGGCTGATGGTGTGGTATGGGTGGCACACAATGAGGATGGTACCGTGGAGGTAATCGTCCACTCCTTCGGCGAGGCTATCGAGCCGTACTCGTCCCTGCTCCTTCAAGCATCAGTCATGATGCTATTGCCCCTTCTGTTTGTCTGGGCGCAGCAGTCCGCCTCCCGGAAGGAAGACTGACCCCTGCTATCCTGCAACGTCATGCTTTGGGCGCCTTCTTGGGTGAAGAGCTCACCAGGTCTGCTTCGGACATTCCCAAGAACTCAAGGGCGGTTCCGGAGAGAAGACTCTGCTGCGTGGCCTGGTCGAAATCATCCATGCCCTCGATTATGGAGCCCGGAGGTGTCTCCCCCAGCGGGAAGGGGTAGTCGGAACCCAAGTAGACGCGATTGGCACCGAAGCGACTGATTACATATCGAAGCGACTCCTCGCCATGGAGGGCTGAATCAACATAGATGCGCTCGAGCATCTCGCTTGGAGATGCCTTCGTCCTGGTCTGGCACAGGTCGGGGCGGGCCCGGAAGCCGTGAACGATTCTATCGACGGTCAGGGGGAAGCTGCCTCCGCCATGGGCGAAGCTTACTCGTAGATTCGGAAGCCGCTCGAGAACGCCACCCATGGCCAGCGAGCAGATGGCAAGGGCCGTTTCTGCAGGCATGCCCACCAACCAAGTCAGCCAGTGATCCCTCGTCCGGTTCTGTCCGAGCATCTTCCAGGGATGTACGAAGACGCAGGCATCGAGGTCCTGCGCAGCTTCGAAGATCGGGTAGAAGACGTCGTCGTCTAGGTTGCGTTCGTTGATGTTGGATCCAATCTGGATGCCGGGAAAGCCCAGTTCCTTCACGCAGCGTTTTAGTTCCCCAATGGCCATGTCCGTGTCCTGCATGGGAACTGTACCAAGGCCGATGAAGCGACCCGGATGTTCATTCACGGTCCGGGCGATGTCGTCATTGAGTATCTGCGAGAAATCAAGCGTGTCCTTGGGCTCTGCCCAATAGGAGAAGAGGACGGGAATCGTACAGATGACCTGCACGTCGACCCCTGTCTTATCCATGTCCTGCAGGCGGGCCCGCGCATCCCAGCAGTTCTTCTCTATGACACGAAAGATCGTTCCTCCTGAATGCATCTCGGCCTTGCCCGGCTCAAGGTGCCGTAGCTGGATCCACTCCCCGTACCCATATCGTTCGTTCAGGTCGGGCCAGTCGCGAGGAATAATGTGGGTGTGCATGTCGATCTTTAGCATGCGCGGTGACCCCTGGATTAGCCTCCCTGACGGATTATCAGGACCTCGGGCTCCGCTTCTATCCTAGCAACGGGTGCAGGCTTCATGATGCGGGTATTGCAGTCGCGACAGGTAGCCCGTTCCTCATCAGCCCAGAATGCTTCCATGGACTCGCTGAAGTGGTCGACGATGTCATTGCAGTCAAACTCCTCGTCCCAGGCCAACTGGTGGCAGTTGGGGCAGTAGAACTGCTGGTGCTCGGTTTCGCCGGCATGACGATTCCGCTCCACGACGATACCGATAGTGTCAGGAGGACGCTGGGGCGCATGTGGCACGTTGGGTGGGATGAAGAATGTCTCACCCTCCCGAATAATATGGTTGACTATCCCCCCCTCCTCGATAGTCTGGACGCAGATGTCGCCCTTGAACTGGTAGAAGTACTCCTCAGACTTGGTCTTGTGGAAGTCGTTGCGGGCGTTGGGCCCGCCAATGACCATAACGAAAAAGTCATTGCCAAGATAGAGGTACTTGTTGCTCACAGGAGGCTTGAACTCGTCAGCGTGTTCTTCGCACCACTGCTTGATGTTGATCGGCGAGAGCACAGTATCTGTGACGGTCTCGGACAAGCCTCCATCCCTCCTGAGTCAACATTACGTGAGCACTCTACTATTTCCAATCATTGCTCAATGGGAACAGCCGAGGCCATGCACGGAATCGCTCTTTCGCGGAACACGTGCCTGGAAACCCGCGGGCGTTCCGGTGAACATGCCGACTGAGCAGTAGTAATGTGCAATCGCTTTCAAGTCACCTAGCCTCGGGGTTGCATGGCAATCGAGGCGATTCCCATGTGGATCCCCCAGGGGGTTCTGCACGAGGGGGCCGAGGCAACGGTAACTGCGGGCTCGTGGCTGGGCAAGCCAGCAGTGCTGAAGACCAGACGAGCCCGGCGTTACAGGCACCCTGAGTTGGATCGGAGGTTAACGCGCCAGAGACTAACGTCCGAGGCGCGAATTCTTGGCAGGCTGCATGACCTCGGATTTCCCGCGCCGTCGTTGTTTGACCTCGATCAGGAGGAAGCCTGGATCCTAATGTCCAGGATTGAAGGACGACCGCTGTATGAATCCCTGAAGGACGGGTCTTCGGATATCGGCAGCCTCGAGCGTCTAGGCAACTTGATCAGGACTCTGCATGAGGCTGGGTTCTCACACGGCGACCTTACGACTCACAATGCCATCGTCTCTGAGGAAGGGCAGTTGCACCTCATCGACTTCGGCCTAGCGAGGCAATCGCCCGAGCTCGAGCACCTCGGACTGGATCTCCAGGTCATTAAAGAGTGCCTGACAGCCAGTCACTCGGTCCTCGGAGGTGCCGTCGATGCTGTCGTGCGTGGCTACCTCGATGGTGACAGCTCGCCGTCCGGGATTGAGTCCGCCAGCCGTGTGATTGAGCGCTTCCAGAAGATCACGGGTAGAGTGAGATACCACGGGTAGGTAGTTGAATGGAAATCCTGTTCGCGACCGGGAACGAGCACAAAGTCGCCGAAGCGGCAGCCCTGTTCGAGCCCCTCGGCCACAATGTGAAAGCACTCGTTGTGGACGGAGAGTCCCCCGAGTTCGTGGAACCTCAGGCAGACGGGCTTGAGGTAGTAACCCTGGCCAAGATCGAGCAGGCTCGCTCGATGGTCATTGGCACCCCACTCGCTGACTCGGCCATCCTAGTCGAGGACTCTGGGCTCTTCATCGATGAACTCGAGGGCTTTCCCGGGGCGTATTCCTCGTACGTCGAGCGCTCGATCGGCCTGGACGGCGTACTGAGCCTGCTCGATGGGAGCGATGACCGCGGAGCCGAATATCGTGCAGCCGCCATCATCGATCTCGGTGATAGGACTCTGCGCGCGTCCGGTGTCTGTAGGGGGGGCATCGCCGAAGAGAGGAGGGGGGAGGGCGGCTTCGGATACGACCCGATTTTCGTCCCTGAAGAGGGTGACGGGCGCACTTTCGGACAGATGTCGGCCGAGGAGAAATCTTCACTATCGCATCGCGGACGGGCCTTGAAGGGGCTGTCTGAACTCCTCAAACCCCCGTCAAAGTGAATAGACGCGCTCTTTCGTGGAGTGATGGTAGCATGGCCTCGACCCCCCGTCCCCTGCTGATCTTGTTGATCATCGCCGCCATCCCAATCTACTACGTCTTCATCGCCAGCGAGGGCCTGCTGGTGCAAATCGCTGGCGCCGTCGTCATCCTACTCCTAGTCTCCCTGCTGCTATTCACGGGCGGGCAGCCCGTCCCGATGCCAGATGCCCTCGGAGCGGGAAAGGCCCCTCAGGTCGAAACGGTCGGGGCCATCGAACTACCGCCGCCCGTACTCGCGGAGGAGGGTGCGGCCCAGCGCAGGGAGGGAAAGATTCGCAGAAGCAGGGGCAGGCAGGCGACCGAACCCATGCAGGCACCCCCTCTGCCTCCGTCGATCCCGATGCCCACTACCGCAGCGACCGCCGAGCTGGGGGGGGACAGCCTCCAACTAGGTGACAGCGTGACCGGGCTGGCCAAGGTGTACATCGCCACCTCGGACCCGGAGTCCCAGATGGAATCCGAGGTCGATGCCTATCTCATGCAGAAGCGTTCCAAGATGGGTGTGGTTAGGGATAGGATTCATCGTGAACGCCGAATCGAGCTCGCCAAGCGCGTCGCCTCGGAGGTCAGCAAGTGGACCGCAATCGAGGATGGCGAGGACATCTCTGCCTTGCTGAAGAACCCCGACCACGGCCTCACGGTGCTCACGGAGCCCGAGAATCCCGATCCGACCATCCCCCAGGGGGTCTCCTATGTCAGGATAGATGACAACAGGGTCGTCAAGGTCCGGGTGTCCCTGGATGTCCAAGGTCGTTCTGGACTAACTCCCGAACCTAAGTTGCCCGAGACCCCCCTCCCGATGCCCTCTACCGAATCTCCCCCCCTCCCCCCCCCTCCCAGCCTACCCCCACCGGTCCGTCCGGGCGAGTAGCCCTGTGATATGTTGAAGCGAAAGGCGATGCTCGCCACCGCATGGGAGATGATGCTCTCCTCGTCGAAGACGTCCCCATAGAGGGGTCGAGCCCTGCTGGTGGCTCGGTCTCGGTATGGACCCTGAACCGCCCGGAGAAGCTCAACGCCCTCAATTTGCAGTCCCATCAGGAAATCAATGCTCAGTGCGTGCGCGTCGAGGCCGATGACGACGTGCGCTGCGTGGTCGTCCGAGGCGCACCACCACCTGATCCACCCGAGGGGAAGCGCCAGAAGCCGGTTGCATTCGCCGCGGGGGCCGACATCTCGGAGTTCGTTGGCAAGACCTCGGACGACGTGCGACCGTTCTTCGAGGACAACGCATGGGAGGCGATATGGAACCTCTCCAAACCGACCATAGCTATGGTCGATGGCTTCGCTCTTGGTGGCGGAACCGAGCTTGCTCTATCGTGCGACATCAGGATCGCCTCAGAGAGGGCGACCTTCGGACAGCCCGAAATCAATCTCGGACTCATCCCGGGTGGGGGCGGGACCCAGAGGCTATGCCGTCTGGTTGGCTACGGCAAGGCGATGGAGATGGTGCTCACCGGGGACATGGTTTCGGCCCAGGAAGCACTTGCCATCGGACTCGTCAACAAGGTGGTTGGCACGGAGGACCTCGAGACTGCCACGATGGCGATTGCCGAGTCAATGGCGAAGAAGTCACCATACACCATCAGGGTGGCCAAGCGAGCAGTGCGCGCCGCTCTGGACTTGCCGTTCACCGAGGGAGTCCTGATGGAGCGCTCGGAGTTCGTGGCGCTGTTCGACACAGAAGACAAGGAGGTCGGGGTGAGCGCCTTCCTCGAGCGCTCCGAGGCCGAGTGGGTCGGTCGTTAGACGAGACCGCCCTCAATTCGCCCTATCGGATCCTCGTCTGCGGGCACATCGATCACTATCCAGCCAGAGGCCTCGGCGTTCCTGACCATCTCGTCCTGGATGGTTCGGATTCGGCCGAGGTTGCCTAGGTAGTGGGACGCTGCCCTTCCGTTGTGATGCTCACGGCGCAGGATCATCTCCATGTGACTCCCTTCATCGGGCACGTTCAGAACCACCCCACAAGCAGCGCCGCCCGCCGCCCTCCAAGACTCCATTACTTTGGGGCCGGGGATGAAGTGCACGCCTTCCAGCAGGAGATCCCCCTCTTTCCCGAGTGCCCTGTCGATTATCGCCGCCACCCCCTCCGATAGGACCGCAACCGTGGCATGCCAGTCCGCGATGGCGCCGTTGCCAGCGGGCTCGAAGGACGAGCGATGCAGTGCAGGCTCCTGATTGACGTCGAACTGGGTGCGAAGCACCTCTCGAATAGTGTCGGTCGCCGCCACCTTGCAGAAGCCAAGCGAAGATGCCAACTTGGCAGTTAGGGTGGATTTGCCCACTCCGCTGGTCCCCGTTATTACTAGTAGCCTAGGCCCGACCATTCTTACGCCTCAGCGTTGAATCGACTTAATCTCCAGGTACTCCTCGAGCCCATGGACCCCTAGCTCGCGACCGAGCCCCGAGCGCTTGTAACCCCCGAAGGGAGCGGACACGTTGAACGCGCCGCCGTTGATGCTGACCTGACCGGTGCGCATCCGACGGGCTACACGGACAGCTCGCTCCTCGTCGCTCGACCAAACTCCACCAGAGAGTCCGTAATCGGAATCGTTGGCGAGGGAAATCGCCTCATCCTCCGTCGAGTATGTGGTAATCGAGAGGACGGGGCCGAAGATCTCCTCGCGGAAGATCGTCATTTCGGGCGTGACATCCGCGAACACGGTCGGCTTGACGTAGAATCCCCGATTTGTGCCCTCGGGCATCCCCTCCCCTCCAGCGACCAGCGTCGCCCCCTCGTCGATTCCCTTGGCGATATAGTCCGACACGCTCTCTTGCTGCCTCTTGGAGGCCAGAGGCCCGCAGCGGTTAGCCTCGTCGAGTGGGTCGCCCACCGAGTACCGGCCGATCTTCGATGCGATGACCTCGATGACCTCCTCCCTCCTGTCCTCGGGGATTAGCAGCCTGGTCAGCGCTGAGCATTCTTGGCCGGAGTTGCCGAAGCAGGCGTAGATGGCCGAGCTGGCAGCCCGCTGGATATCCGCGTCGTCGAGCACGATGTTCGCGCTCTTGCCACCGAGCTCAAGCGTGACGCGCTTCACGGTCGGCGCCGCGAGCTCGGTGACGCGCACTCCTGCACTGGTGGAGCCCGTGAAGCTCACCATGTCGACGCCCGGATGGCCAGCCATCGTCTCGCCGATCTGGCGGCCGTGGCCGGAGACGAGGTTGAACACGCCTGCGGGAAGGCCGATGTCATGGAGCATGTCAGCCAGGATGAAGGCGTTGAGCGGAGCCTCCTTGGAGGGCTTGAGAACCATCGTGCACCCGGCAGCGAGCGCCGGTGCTACCTTGCCAATGATCTGGTGGAGTGGGAAGTTCCAGGGGGTGATCATCGCGACCACGCCGATAGCCTCCTTGACTACGAGCGAGTTGCGGACCTCCTCCTCCCACACGAAGCCGTCCAGTATCTTAGCATACGAGCGCGAGACGACCCGCGGCGTTCCTACCATGGCCATGCGCGAGTATTCTATCGGGGTCCCCACCTCGGCGGTGATGAGCTGTGCGAGCTCCTCACCCCGCTCATTGATTGCCGCGGAAAGACTGTCCAAGAGCCCCGCGCGCTCCTCGATCGAAGCCTGCGACCAATCCGAAAACACCTCCCGTGCTGCAGTGACCGCAGCATCGACGTCGCTGGCATCGCCTACGGGCACTGAACCGATGGGCTCCTCGGTGGCCGGGTTGATTACCTCGATGGAGCCATTCCCGTTGGGTTTGACCCACGAGCCACCGATGTAGAGTTCCTCGCGGTCATGCACAAGTGCCCCACCGTGAGCCGACTTATGAGATTCATGCACTTCAAGAGCACCCGCTCTCCTCACCTGCCATGCCCAGGTCAGAACGACTCGATGGCGGGGCGGCTCGCAGACTCATCGTCATGCGTCATGCGAAGAGCAGCTGGGACCACCCCGAACTACGGGATCACGACCGCCCTCTGAACCGACGAGGCCAGCGCGACGCGCCTCGCATGGCCGACGCGCTGGCCGAGCGAGGATGGGCCCCCGAACTCATCCTCGTCAGCAGCGCGACGCGGACTAGGGAGACCCTCGAGGGAATGTCACGCCAATTTGGCGATGTCACAACCGAGGTCAGGCCGGGAATCTACCATGCTGGGGTGCACGATCTCATGCTCGAGCTGCAGGACATGCTCGAAGAGGGGACCACCATGATATTGGGCCACAACCCGGGTTCTGAGATGCTCGTCAACCACCTGAGCGGCCAGTGGCACGTCATGCCCACGGCCGCGGCCGTGATGCTCGTCGCCTCAGCCGACGGTTGGACGGTGGAGGAAGTCCTCCGGCCAAAGGAACTCTGAGATCCCAGACCCTCGTGCGTTCGGACTCACGAGAGATTATCCGCAACTTCCTTCCAATTCAACTATCCGAGGCCGTGAGACTCAGGTCGGGATATTTCAAATCAAACTGCCGCCCTCGTTCCTTCGATAGCATGAGCGAGGAGGAACTAATTCTTACGGGCGAGCAATCGGACCTGAGCCAGTACGTGACCGACGAGGGAGGGATCTGGAGCCTCAGGCAGTTGGAGAAAGTCAGGGGTTGGAACAACATTCAGTACGCACCTGGTCTTTCTGGTAAGAACACCCCTTCGACCGGGCTATCGATGAATCGAGCATACATACCTCCCGGCGGGGTCGCCAAAGCACATATCCACGTCGGCTTCGACGTCATGGTCTACCTAATGCAGGGAAGCGTCCGCCACGAGTATGGCCCGGGGTGCAGGAAGTCCGTGGTACACAGTGCGGGTGATATGTTCTACATCGAACCAGGCCTGCCGCACGAGGTGTTCAACTGCTCCGATTCCGAATGGGTACACGCAGTTGTCTCCCGATCGGACGCTTCTGAGTGGCAGAACATAGAGCCATACGATCGAAATTCAGAGTAATCTAGTCCCTAGCGTGAACTCTGCCCGTATCATCGAGGGTTCACTGAGCCACCCCTCTGTCATTGAGGGGTTACTCAGTGTAGGGAAGATGATGCCCCTGAGTACCACGGTTGCTTTGTGACGTATGCGTAATCCTGGGTTCTGCCTGCAGACCCATGATGATGGCACTTGTCATTCAGGGGTCGCTCAGTAGACCCTCGATGATGACGGTGGAATTCAC
>JASLNR010000012.1 GCA_030745885.1 Candidatus Thalassarchaeaceae archaeon | reverse complement strand
TTCCTCCTCGAGTTCCTCTAGCAACTGGTCCAACTTACCACTGCCCTTGACTACCCTTCCTCCGGTCTTCGTGGCGGAGTCGCCGAAATCGACTTCGATTTCTGCCGGCCCGCTGGCGACCAACGTACGGCCGGTGGTGCTCTCCATTGGATTCCTTCGCACCTCCTCCTCGATCTCAGGAGGGTTCTCGGCCTTCTTCACCGAAGCTGCACGGCGGGCCTTCTTGCGCTCCTTGCGATCTGTCGGCTTGGTGAACGGGTCCTCGGCCTCAGAGTCATCCCACTCGTCCTCTGCCTCTGGAAGTTGAGGTGGTGGTGCCTTGGCCGCCGGCTTGCTCTGCTCCAGCGCCTCCTTCAGCCGAGTCCCTTCGTCAAGGGCTTCCTCGGCCTCGGCAGAGTCCTCCTCAGCCGTGACCTCCTCCTCGGTTTTCTTGAAGCGCTTCTTGAAGCGGTCGAACAGTCCCATGCAATCGCCTCAGTCATCCAAGGTGAGGTCCGTGCCCCGCTTGCGTTTGGAGCGACGTGGAGTTGGGGTGGGGGTGGTAGGCTCGGGCGCATCGGTGATTGTTTCGGGTTGCATCCCCTCCACGTTCTCATTGAACTTCTGTGCCAGGCCTACGGTGGTCTGCTCGAGTTCGTTTAACTCGGCCTTCATCCTCTCGATGATGGCGGCCAACTCCTCACTCCTCTTGCTGAGTATATCGGCGGCCTCCTCCCTTGTCCGCTCGGCCTGCACCCTGCTGCCGATGTCAACCACCGCCCCACCCCCAGAAGGGATGTCGGCGATGATTTGGACTCCAGAGCCAAGGGGAATCATGGCTCCCTGAGCACCTTCCTCAGGGATTGCCTGCAGGGCCTCTATGGCCTGAATCTGCTCGACGTGGATGGATTCCAACTGACCCAATTGTTGCTCGATGGCCTGCATGCGCTCGCGGTTAACCTCAACCATTTGGGCGATGCGTTGCAACTCCTCTCGGTCGGCTGCCATCAAGCCGCTCGTGATGCCCGACCCCCATGAAGCCGTCGGGAGTTACTCGCCGTCCCAAATCCCCTCGGCAATCATGAACTCCATGACTCGTTCGGAGACGTTGGCTCGGTTACCGCCTCGAACACCTGTCGCCGAGACCTCGAACACCTCGGTTGGGATGTCCTCGGTCTCGCGGACCTCGTAGCCGACCTTCCTCCCGTACGATATTCCTTCGATGTCCGGCATTATCCACGCCTCGACGTCTTCACCTGCGTAGCGATGCTCGATCATTCGCTTGCGCATCTGGGCTGAGTACGGGTCCGACTCGGATATTGGAGTGTCCCTGATGCCGACTATCACACGCTTGCCACGGTCAAGCTCGCTCTGAATCAACCACTCATGACCGACGTGCAGCGGTTGCCAGCGACCGGGGAGCAGCACACCCTTGGGCTTCTCAAAGAGGTGTGCCAATTGGTCAACCAGCTCATCCACGCTCTTGCCCTCCCCCCCACTGGAGTCGAGTGTGAGATGAGCACATTCAGGCTCGTCGAAGGGGTCGGTGATGCCCGTGAAGTTGGATATCTCTCCAGATCTTGCCTTCGCGTACAGTCCCTTCGCGTCGCGATTCTCGCAGACCTCTAAGGAAGTAGATATGTGCACCATGACGGCGTTGTTTGGGAGGATGTTGAGTATCTTCGCGCGGACGTCTTCGTAGGGCGTGATGAATGAGCAGATGACATTGGTATGCTTGGAGATCATCCTAGCCATCCTAGCGACGCCCAGTAGGTGGCGCTCGCGGCCCTCTCGGGAGAAGTCGGTGTTGGAGAAGAAATCCCGGATGGTGTCACCATCGAGTACCTCGCAGCCGAAACGCTCGGCCGCAGCCATTGCAATGGTTGTCTTCCCTGCGCCGGAGAGGCCGGTCAACCAGACTACTCTGTTGTCCATCATAGCCACCTGAAATACGGCCGTGCGACAGTAGTTGCCTATATCACACCGCCGGGAGCGCGTACAACCTATATCGTACGGGGGTCAGGAGCGCCTGTGACCATGCACGAGGATTCTGTGCCGAATGTTGGGGCCTTCCTGCTAGGGGCTCCGAAATCTGGTACCACTTGGTTGGCCAGCGCACTCGAGCAGCACCCCGAAATATGTGTCTCAGACCCCAAGGAGCCCAATGTGGTTGCGTCGCACAAGGGCACATTCGGGAGGGATACTGAAGAGCCAAATTGGGAATGGTATGCCACCTGTTTCGATGGCGTCGGCCTGAGGCTGGATTGCTCGGTACACGCACTCGCATGCCCGGTCGCTCCAACTAGGATTGCAGAGCATTGGCCGGAAGCCCGCTTCGTGGTCTGCCTTAGGGAGCCACGAAGTCGTACGATTAGCCACTGGGGCATGATCCTGGACACTGAGGAAGACAAGGAGAATGGGGCCGATTGGGTTGACTTCGCCTCGGCTTGGCGTGATGAGCGCCTACGCTGCGATACGCTCTACGGGGCTTCCATGGGGAGGTGGTTGGAAGTCTTCTCACGTGATCGTTTCTTGTTGATTGACTCAAGGAGGATGCGGGAGGATGCTGAAGCGGTATTAGTGGAGGTACAGCAGCACATCGGCGTGGGAGCATACGACTTTGATCTATCCAGCGTTCACAATTCCAACGTCGCAGAAGATAGGCGGCCGCTCACCCTCTTTGGCCGGGGTTTCCGGTTCGTCGCCTCACTAGTTCCCAGTTTCATCAAGCAGCCGTTTGTAGGCTATCTGCAAGGCAAGGGGGTAAACGTGTACAAGATGCGGGTGCTCAGTAAAGACCGTCCTGCTCGTGCCTTGCCCACGATAGAGGAACGCACCGAGATGGATGCCGAGGTGACAACCGACGTCACTGAGCTTGGAAGACTCACTGGATTCAATATCGGAATTTGGCTCGACGGGGATCAGTAGTTGCACTCGACCCAGTGCTTCATCCAGCGAACGTCCGCTGCCACGAGGAAATGTGGGTTCAGGACATCCACTACGAGATCGTAGTCAAGTGGTGTCCCGTCTGGACCGACGACTAGGCCTCCAGCGGCGGATACAACTGCGTGAGCTGCGGCGACATCCCAGCACGATGTCGGTCCGAAACGAGGGTACAGGTCGGCATTACCCTCCGCGACCACGCAAGCCTTCAGAGAGGAGCCCATTCGAACTAGGTCATATCTCCCGAGAGAGGCAGCGAATTTCTCATCCATCTCACCCCGGTGCGAGCCACTGGCCACCAGACGGGTGGGTTCGGGCGTGGAATTGGGTCGGACTGCCATCCCGCCTGAGCCGTCGGGCCCCCTCCTCTCAGCGGGAACTGCTACGCCCCCGAACCACGTCACCCTTGAGACAGGAGCGTGAACGACTCCGAATAGTGGGGTCCAACGCTCTTCTCTTCTAGCCATCAGAGCGATGTTCACGGTGAACATGCCGTTACGCTTGACGAACTCCTTGGTCCCATCTAGGGGATCGACCAGCCAACAGGTGTCGAACTTGGTGGGGTCGCCCAGACGTCCCTCTTCGGAGACTATGGGTGTGCCTGGGTCAATCCTTGAGAGTCCTTTCACTATGACTTCGTGCGCCGCGAGGTCGGCCTCGGTAAGCGGCGAGTTATCGTCCTTGGTTGTCACGCTAATCGAGCTCGGGTCGTTGTAGACCTCGAGGATGGCCTGCCCGGCACGCAAGGCGAGGGAGACTACGGATTCGTGGTCGAACATTCGGACACCGCGCTCAGTAGTCCTGCAAATCGTCGGCGGAAGATGTTAGGCGATCTCGTGCCGCCTCGTTGAGATGGAATAGGAATGGATCCTCGTCTCCGACGATGTTCTTCCATGAGGACATGGTGCGGGCCCAAATCTCCTCTTCCGCGTTCCACTCCAACCACCGATCCACGAAGTCGCAGTGCCTCTGTATCTCCTCATCTTCCGGATCGATGCGACGGAGAATAGCGTTCGTCTGAGCGAGAAGGATGCCGAAGGAGGCGTTCAGCTTGTAGGTGGTGAAAGGGTTGCGCTCTTGGACCACTGTGAGGTGCTCCCTCCATAGACCCAGTGTGGCGTCGTAGATGCGCCCCACCAAAAGAACAGAGAAAAGTACCGAGCCTCCGATGGCCAATAGTCCCCAATACGTCGAGGGTAGGCCTAGGAACGAGCCAGTGAACATCGGTCTCCAGCGCACATAAGGCCAGATCAACAGAGTCAGGGTGGCTGTCCAGAACCCCATCGAAATGAGTGTTTGACTCTGCTGGATGCGCCAATACTGGCGCATGAACCACTTCTTCATCGGCCCTGCCCTCCTGTGACTCTCCTTTCACCATTGCGCGTCTGGGTCTGGTCCGAGTGGGTTCTAATCCCCACCCACAATAATAGACGGGTCAATGTATGAGGTGAGGTTGTCTTGGAACTCAATCTCATCGGCGAACGCTCTCTCGAGTTCATGACGTGTCTGCTCGTCCATAACCGGAGAGTCGGTGGCGACGGGTTTGAACCCGGGCGATCGGATTGGGTCGAGGACGGCTCTGCGTAGTCCCTTAGTTGGGAGTAGTATTCTCGCCAACTTGGACAGGAAGGAGGGTGGCTCTCGAAGTGTCTTCGCCCAGCCTGCTGGGTTCATCTCACCTCTCTCGTTGTAACGAGGTAGTGAAGTGCCCTCAGGCATCCTCTCGATTTCCAGCCACGAGAGGATTTCGTTCGTCGTCCGCAAGGGGTCGGCAGCAATCGAGGACAATGGGACAACTCTGACCCTATCCCCCAGCGCCTCGACCCAACGGAGAGTTGGGTCCTTCAGACGTGGGAAGTGGAGGAAGCTGTATGTCTCAGGTATATCCTCATTGGGCCGGAATGACTGCTTACGGGAGAGTTCGATCATAGTGGTCTGGTTGGTGTCGTACTCAACGAGTCTCTTACGGTGCTCCTGATGCATGCTCAGCATTAGGTCCACAGGGTGGCGCAGGGTAATCACCACCCGGGCTTCGGGGAGGTGTTCGCAGACCGCTTCCAACGCGCGTTGAGAATAAAGATGGAAAGTTGATTTGTCCATTATCCATCGGTGTTCGCCGACTCCGTCGATATCAGCCCTCGGAGCTAGGATGGTGGTTCCCTTGGGGTGGATTGGTGAGGTGGGAAACTCTGCCGGGCCCGCCATCAAGAAGTGGCTCTCGTTCGGCCAGGGGTGGTGAATCTGTTCGTGTGAGGCCAGCCAATGCATCAACGACGTGGTACCTGTCTTGGGGCCGCCAATTAGGAGAAGATTCGGAGAAGGGTGGAACCTGTGCACGCTATTGCCTCTGAGACTGCGGCAACAGGGTCGGCTTTGAACGCCGCGCATCCATCAATCTGATCTGAAATGTGCGACTACTGTAGGCGCCGTGGATTCGGAGGGGTCAATCTCCTCGAGGCTCTCGATGTTGACAAAACGGCGGGGAACGCCGTGCCGGCTGCCAAAATTCGAGTATAACCGGTGTCTGGCGTCCTCCTCATCGCTGGCGACAAAATCCAGAGTGAACTCCTGTTGTCTCTTTCGGGCCCTGAAGCTGCCAACTGCTCGATATGCCTTCATTGGGTGGACCACCTGAGGTTGTGATATAAACGCGACTGGGTTGTTACTAGCCTCCCGTCCCAACGCCGGCGTTTGGTGGCAACCCCCTGAGGAGCGAGTCCCGGTCCCCTTCGGTTCCTCAAGATTCAATAGTAGGCCCGCGAGGCTGCTCGTCGAGTGAAATGAGTGATGCGAATCCGTCACAGGGGAATGAGGAGGCAGAAGTGCCCGATCTAGCCTCCCGACTCACGGACATGTCACCGGAGCGCTTGGCCGAAGAGGTAATCTCGGTATGGGATGAGGTGCTCCGCCTAGAAGGGGAGTTGGCTACTGAACGGCAACGAGCTCGCGCTATGGAGATGGAGTTGGAGGCACGAGAAGGGGGAGAGGCAACTAGGGCGAGAATAGCAGAGTTGGAGGAGGCTCTCCGCGTAGCCGACTCGAGAATAGTCCAGATGGAACTGTTGTTGGAGAACGAGCGTTCTCGTCGTGTGGATGGTGAAATGAGTGGGAGTGGGGGTCGTCTCGTTGAACTCCAAGAAGAGAATTCACGCCTGCTGCAGACTGAGGATGAGCAGGTGATATTGATACTCGATATGGAGGCACAGCTCGAGAGGTTGATTGCCGAGATTGAGCGTATCAGGAGCTCATCTGAGTGATGAAGTCTGATAGTACTCGCTGGAGCTCGTCGGCATCGTCGAACTCCTCGGCCAGATTTCCGGTGATGATCCAGTCCGCACCTGCCTCAGATGCTAGACGGGCTGTTGGGCCGTCGCGGATGCCCCCACCAACCACCAGCGTGAGTTTGCAAGCCTCCCTAGCGGCACGAATCAGGTTCTGACCGACGGGGTGCGAGGCACCGCTACCAGCCTCGAGGTAGAACATGCTGAAGCCGTAAGATTCGGCGGTCATGGCGTACGAACGAACACGCTCCTCGTCGTCTGGCTCGATGAGTTTGGCTTGGCCCACCTGGCCCGCCCGGCCCCCGGGTGCGCAGATTAGGTAACCCATGGGTAAGGGGGTAACGCCAGCCTCCCTGATGATCGGAGCGCCCACGACCTGCTCCTCGATGAGGAAGCGTGGTGAGGTGCTGTTCATGAGCATCATGAAGGTGATGCCGTCGGCGGCCGGGGATAGTGCGGCTGCACCTTGGGGAAAGAGCACTATTGGGACCGCCCAATCGCCTTCTTCGGATTCGGAGTCCTGGCTGGAAGCCCAAGTCACTAACTCCAGGGCTTCGCGTATCGCCACTATAGTGTCATGGACGTTGACCATATCCGTGTCTGTCGAGCCCCCCACTAGTATCATTCGGCTACCAGCGGAGACAGCTGCCACACACCTCTTAGCAGCGACTTCGGGAGTCT
>JASLNR010000011.1 GCA_030745885.1 Candidatus Thalassarchaeaceae archaeon | reverse complement strand
TCAGTTCTTCCAGTGGTGACTCGCCAGATCTGTAGGCCAGAACTGCCAGGCCAGCAGCCCAAAGAAGAGATAGAATCAGTAATGCCCTTGCGAAGAATTGTGGGACTGGTCCGAATAGCACGAGTGATACGATTAGCACGGCTATAATCCCATACTTCTGCCTCTGATCCAGTCCAGAATGGGTCTTGTCGAGGAAGTCGTAAAGCCTCGTGTGGAAGGAATCGAGGGCCCCCTTAGCAGGGCCAAGAGCTTCCGTCATGGCGACAGAGCCGGAGTTCTTCGACTGGGTTATGGGCGCAGTCAGGTTGTCGACCAGATTAGTCAGGGGCCTCAGAGCGTCGTCGTCCCGGCCCTTCACTAGGTGGTATCCCTCCCACATGGCGATTGCCCAGACGAGGATTGGCACCGCAGGCCAGACTATCTCACCGAGGTTGACAAGGTTGTTCACGAGAGTGAGTTCGGTGTTCATCAGGTCTACCCACGAGTTGTTAAGCTCGCTCAGGGCGTTCGCTAGCCACTCCCCCTCCTCGAAGGGCGATATGTCACTGGGAGGCGAGGTCTGGATGTCTGACTGTGTAAATGGTGTGTCGTCGAGGGTGAATTCGCCCCCGGACCGCCCCGTCACCATCTCGAAGTTGGTCGCGTGTAAATCGGAGCTCTGGCAGTCATCCGAGCAGGAGCCATCGGCGAACGAATTACCCGCTATGAAACGGGTGATTCGGCTGAAGAAATAGGCCCCTATGGTGACTATCATCATTGATTCCCCTCTAGCGTTCTTCCTCTGCTGGAAGTTATGCGCTCCCAAAGCACCCAACGGAGATATGGCGAGGAGCGCGCCGATCTTCTTGGACGGCTGCTCCTCGGAGCGTCTGCGCAGCCTGTCCACATTCCATTTCTCCCATGCCGCACCGATGCCCTCTGGCATAATCATGAGCACGGCGACGAGGAAGACGTAGGGCATCACGCCATCCAGCGCTGTGTAGTTGGAGCGTCCAAGAGGTAGGCCTATGCCAATCAGGACTGGTGAGGAGAGGGCTCTGACGAAACCGACAATCAACGATCCCACTATCGCGCCGGGGATCGAGCCGATGGTCCCCAGGACAATGACTGCGAATGAGGGCAGCAAGAGGGTGAAGGCGGTCTCGGGAGTGAACCTGAGGGTCATTGCGAACATGGCCCCTCCCATCCCCGAGATTGCGGCTGACAGGAAAGCGCTCGTGAGTTGGATGCGTTCGACGTTGATACCGCTGCTGGCGGCTAGGTCGGGATTGTCCGCCACGGCCCTCATTCTGCGCCCGAGTCGGGTCTTCTTGAGAAGAATAAGCAGCAGGATTACGGAGGAGAAGACTAGGACCGGGATTGCGCCCTTGTAGTACGCATAGCCTGTGGTTGCCTCTGTCACGCAGTCATTCGCTGCGTTGTAGAGATCGAAGAGGGGTTTGCTGGTCTCGCTGACTTGCGCCTCCAGCACCCCATCGCCGTCGATATCAGTGCACTCGCCTATGGTCGCCCCGTGGGTGTACGTCTCGCCCTCTTCGAGGTCCCTAACCCCTAGGTTAAGCCGCAGTTTCTGTGTGGGAATATCCCACCTAAGGGTCGGGACCCTCCAATCGGCATCAGGCTCGAACATCTTCTTGCCGGCACCGAAACGGAGGTACGTGATTGCCCTCAGGGCAAGGGCCACACCCAAGGAGGCGATCATCATCACCTGCGGGGATGCCTCCTTCTTGCGGAAGCCACGGTACACGAGCCTGTCGATTATGATTCCAGCCGCGCCAGTGAGTACGAAAGCGGCAGCAAGCGTCCATAGGAGGACCGACCAAGCGAGAGTGCCATCCAGAGGGGCATCGTACATTGGGAAGAAGTAGTCCGACCATACCATCACCATAGAGAGGTACATGCCGAGCATGAAGAACTCGCTCTGGGCGAAGTTTCCGTATCGCTGGACCTTGTAGGTCAGGGTCAGACCAACGGCTATCGCGAGGTATGTTGACGACCAAGTCAATGTGGATGTGCCAATTGAGACGAGGTCGAGAGTGAGTCTCACGTCATCGTTCAGTCCCTTGAACAGGTTGTCGAGGCTCAACCCCACCATGAACAGCAGGAACAGGGGCGACATCGCGATGGCGATCGATCTTAACCAGCCCTCGGGGACGTCATCGAACAGTATCTTGACTACTAGGAAGCCACCTGAAATCGACTCTATGACCTGCAGCAGCCAGACCATGTCGTTGGGGATGTTGCCACTGACAAGGGAATCCACGAGATTGAGCAGGCCCCAGCCCTTCAGCAGACCCAGATTGGCGTCTAGGATGATGAGCAGGGCCAGAATTGCCCTGCGCTCGTATCGGCCTAGGGCATTCCACTTGCTGAGTTGTGATTCAAACATCAGCGTCACCTAGGCACGCGCGCCCACCTGACGCTGTCTGTGGACGGTAATCATTGTTGGGGGGCACCACGGCAGGTGTTTAACCCGCCGTGGTGCTTTACGTTCCCAGTTTCTCTTCAGTCACTAAGGACTTGGCTTACTGTATGCCGTTCTCAAGCGACCAGAATCGGTCGCAGTCGAACGATACAGTTCCGTCGTCTGCTGCGTTGAAGGTTCCAACGCAGTATCCGTTGCCGCCCACATCTCCACCGGGGGTGAAGGTGTGGACACCACTGGCGCCTACGAAGCCCTGTCCAACAGCGTTGATCAGCATTCCGAGAGGCGTACCCTCGGGGCTAGAAGCGCCCGCGAATACAGCGAATCCCAAGATGATCATAGCATCGAACGCCTCAGCGGTGTAGATACCGCCAGCGCAGTCAGGGATTGACCCACAGACAGCGTTGAAGGCCATCGAGCGCTCGTTCGGCGTAGCCGAAGCCGGCTTGGTGGCAACGATGCCAGCGCATGTGTCGACAGAAGCCATCGAAGCGCACAGTCCCTCCTCAGCGACACCGTCGCCTCCGAAAATCTGTCCGGAGAAGCTCTGAGCTGCGAGCTCCTCAACGATGGCCGCTCCGTCAGCGGCGTACGAAATCAGCACTACGCTACCGCATCCACCGTCAATCACACCCTGCACCTCAGAGGTGAAGTCAGTGGTGGTCTCCTCATAGCCAATCAAAGCACAGA
>JASLNR010000010.1 GCA_030745885.1 Candidatus Thalassarchaeaceae archaeon | reverse complement strand
CGGTACGCCGAGTCCCTAAGACTCTCGACTCGCATGGCTTAATCGAACTCCAATAGCGGTAGCCTCCGGCAGGATCAACCGGATTTCGCGTGAGCGAATCACTGATCCAGCAGGAGCTTGTAGTGTGTCACAAGTGTCACTGTATTGGAAAATGGCGCAGATGCACTTCATTGAAAATCGAATGAAAAAATATCTGCTTCTTGCACCCCCTATACGGGGGTTAAGTTGTATTGTGGTTAACCTCCTAAACCACGAACGGGTTCGTGGCCGCACTTCCTCGGCAGCGCCCCGCGTGATGGAGGACTTCATGGCACCGTAGTGCTCGGTCTCCAACGCCTGCTTGACGCAGCGTCTTGCCGAACTTCCTGCGGTTTAAGAACGTGACGAGCGCGGTGCGGCGGCAATTGAGGTCGGGTGTGACGTTTTGACAGGTCATTCGGCACCGAAGAATTCGCGCAGCACCGGGTGCATCTCCATTGCCTGCTCCTTCTGGATCTGCTCGTAGGTTCGCAAGATGATCCCAACGGCCAGGAGCAGCCCGGTCCCGGTGGCGTTGCCAACGGTGCCGAGCAGGTCGGCGCCAGCGGCCAGCAGGCCGACGAAGGCGCCGGAGAACAGGGTCACGGGGGGGATGTAGCGCTCTAGGATGCGCTCGAGCACGACCGGGTTCTTGCGAAACCCAGGAATCTGCATCCCCGTGCGCTCAATCTGCTTGGCGACGTCCTTGGCGCCCATGTTGGTGGTCTCGATCCAGAACTTGGCGAACACGGTCGATCCTGCGGTCATGAAGAAAACGTAGACGAACACGTGGGTCATTATCTGGGTCAGGCTATGGCCGTAGGCGTCGCCTGTCTGGTTGAGCAGCGGTATCAGCCAGTCCCCCACCCCGTTGACCATCGAGGAGTACCACGCGAAGCCGTCAGTAGGGGTTGTGGCCCCGGCCTCGTAGGAGCCGAACCAGTGGGCCTTGGAGTGCCATCCTTTGCTCCCAAGAATCGGAACTGTGGAGAGTGTGGGGTGGCTCCAGAACAGGAGGGTGAACATGTTGACGTTGGCGAGCAGCGCGGCCATCAGTATCACAGGGATGTTGCTGGCGTAGACCAGTCGGATCGGGTACTGCCCCCTGTGCCCCCTGACCTTGCCGTGGGTAAGCGGCAGCTCGAGCTTGCTCGATTCGGCGTAGGCGACAACTAGGAACACGATGATGGAGGAGATGAGGGCTGCGATCGGATTGGCGTGGTTGAGCAGCATCAGCTCGAACCCGTTCTGCGAGACGAGCTGCTGGTTGGTCGCGGTCCGCAGCGTGTAGAAGATCATCGGCAGCGTGCCCGAGGGGGGGTTGTCAAATGACATCGGGGCGCCCTCTACGGTTGGAAGTGGTGAGAGGGTGCCGACGAAGGTCGATTGGGCCACACCTGCTGCGATGAATAGGGAGATGCCGCTGCCGATGCCCCACTTGCTGACCAGCTCGTCGAGAAGGAAGACGAGTAGGGAGCCGAGGAATAACTGCGAGACGATGAGGGCGTTTGCCCAGCCCAACCCGTAGTCGAGGATCAGAGTCTCGGAGGGGTCGAGGAACCCATAGACCTGGGGGATCGACTCGACGGGTATCATGATTAGGACCAGTATCTTCTGGACGCCTTGGTAGAGCTGCTTGTCACCAGCGTCCTGGAGGTCGAGCTGGATAATCTTGGCGCCCGAGAAAAGCTGCATGATGATCGAGCCCGTGACGATGGGCCCGATGCCCAGGTGCATGATCGAGCCCGATGCCCCGGCCATGATGGCCCTGAACGAGGAGAACACGTCCAGAGTGGTATCGGAGAGGCCGTAGATCATCACGTTGGTCATTACGAAGTAGATGATCAGTACGAGGACTGTGGTCCACAGCTTCTGGTTGAACCTCACGTGCCCCTCTGGCTTGGTGATGCTGGGGTAGACGTCCACGAGGCGCCTCATCCCGTAGAGGCGACTGGCCTCCTCGCCGGTGTAGAGGAGGCAGGAGAGCGAGAGCCCGGTACCGAGCCCGAAAAGGGCGACTCCCACTAGAAGGAAGCCAACTGCTGCCCGATCGACCCAGCCCCAGTAGGCCAGGGCTATGACTATGGCTAGCCAAACGTAGAGTTTCAGGTACTTGCCTATGAACGGTATCTCGGCGAGCCCCTCTGGGAGGTCGTTCATGGTGCCCCAGATGACGTAGGCCACATAGGGGATCGAGGTGGCGAAAAGAATCACAGCGCGAGTCTGGTCCTCTGCGATGTTGCTTTGCAGGTCGTCCTTGATCCAGTAGAAGAGCGCGCCCCAGTACACAGCGGCCACTACGACGAGCCCGAAAACGCTCGGTCCACGCTTCACCATAGCCTAACCTCCCTGCGCGGAGCTCTCACTCCTCTTCCCACTCATCCCATTCCTCATCGTCGTCGATGGCGATGCTGCCGCCGGCAGCCTCTACCTTCTCTATGGCGCGTGTGCTAGCCTCGCGAACCGTTATCTCGAGGGCGCGGTCTATGCTTCCTCGGCCGAGGAGCTTGTCGTAGCCCATCTCGGTCAGGTCGATGGAGTCGCCCTCGGCTCGCTCGCTAACCTCGCCGATGTTGATCGACGTGTTAACGACCCGCAAGCTCGGATGCCGGTTGAAGCCGTGCATCCCCCAGTGGCCCGGCATGAACTTCAGTCTCGTCATGACCTTGTGCTTGTTCAGGCCGGCATTGCCGCGGCCGCCGCGCTTGCCCGCGCCGCGGCCTGCCTTCTTGCCACGGCCGTGGTAGCGGCTTCTGCCTCGGAACTTATTCGTCCTGGACACCATAATCTCGCCTCAGACCATCCTTGCGGCCAGACTCTCGATTTCCTTGCCGCGGAACCCCAGTGCGCCGCCTACCGAGTAGGCGCGCTTGATGCCGCCCCAGCCCTTGGCGCCCCTTGGGGGGTGGAGTCTCAAAACCGGCTTGAGACCCTCGACGGACCTCATGGTGGCTTCGCCCGAGGCAATCGCCTTGGCCAAGGCGCCTATCGTGGAGTAATCGCTGCCGGACTTAACCGCTGAGTCGCTCACGGGCTTGTCACCTGTCATCCTGCCGCGCTCAGCGAGGAGCGTGCTAATCGTTCCGGCGTCGACCTCGCCCCACGTGACGAAGTCCTTGGCCTTGTGTAGCATGCCAGAGTAACTGGCAGTCTCGGGGAGGAGAACTGCGTGGTTGACGCGCGTGAGGTTGAGCATCGCCATTGTATCGCGAATCTTCTTGGTGACGCCCCGGTCGCTCCGGACCCTGATCACTAGGAATGTCATGCGAGCTTCCTCCCAGTGGTGATTTGCAGGCGTCCGCGGACGTCATCGCTTACCTTGGTTCGGCTCAGCTCGACCAATGCGTTGAAGGTGGCCTTGGCGAAGTTGATCGTCGATCGAGTCTGGCCGGATGAGCGGGACCAGACGTCGGAAACGCCAGCGAGCGCTAGGACCCTGCGGCCGTAGTCGCCGATTACCAGGCCCTTGCCAGCGGGGGCGGGGAGCAGGGTCACTCGGGTAGAGCCCGATCTGCCTGTGGTCTTGAACGGGATACTGTCGCCGGGTCCCTCGGAGGACTCCCAAGAACCGTTGCCGCGCATTACCGGGGTGATATTGAGTTTGGCTTGGGCAATAGCCTTCTGGATGGTGCTTGCGACCTCCTTGCCCTTGCATACCGAGAGGCCTACGTAGCCGTCCCCGTTGCCGACCGCGCACAGCACGTTGAACCTGACGCGGCGTCCCGAGTCGGTCATCCTCTGGATCATGTTGACGCTGAGGACGTCGTCCTCGAGGCCCGGAAGCAGGGCATCGACGATTTCGACCTCTCGAATCGGCAACCCGGAAGCGAGCGCTTGCTCGTAGGTGAGTATCTCCCCGTTCATGACCCTGCGGCCAAGGCGTGTGCGTGGCACCCAAATTCGTAGAGCTGCCAGCGGATCTGGTCCGCGCCTTCGCCTCGGGCCGTCCTCAGATTGCTCGGGGGGAGCTTGGGCGAGCGCTAGGCCCGGTGCGACCTGCACGGCCTCCTCGGCTGGTGCTGCCTCTTCTGGTGCGGCCTCCTCGGCTGGTGCTGCCTCCTCGCTCATGACTTCGCCCCCTGGATTGATTTCTTCGTCGCTTCCACGGCTTTGGCCAAGTCGTCGCCGATGTGAGAGCCGCTTACCCGGTCGTCGCTGGGCAGCACCTCCTCGGAATGAGGGATCTCGAGTCCGCACTCGACCATCCCTCGCAGCGCGGCAAAGGCCCTGCTTCCTCTGGAGGCGGCGGCTAGTCCTATGTCGAGGATCGCCTCACTGTGCCCGGCGGCCAAGGCAGACTTCGCGAGAGCCATTCCCGCCAAGTAGCAGGCTGGCACCGACTTGCGGGAGGCATCAGAAGGCCACTTGTGCTTGTTGACTAGAGTCTTCCCCGTTACCGAGGCCAGCACCCTATCGCCCCCTGCGTCGAATGAGACGAGTTGGCAAGTGACCTGGGTGTTGGAGACTCGCACGACTGCGCGAGGGACGCCTCCACGCAGCATCCTCATCCTCCTGTGGTAGTCGGTCTCTGCATTGCGGCGACGCTTGAATCGCAATCGCTGGTTTCGCCCTCGTGCCATCACTGCTCACCCCCAATGGAAATCCCCTCGAGTTCGATATTGCTCCTCATGTGGGCGATCGAGCGGTAGGAGCCGCCCTTCGCCTTGAGGTAGAAGTGCCGGTACTGGGAGGGAGTCAGTGAGCCCTCGTCCTTCAGTGCCTTGAGAGCCCGGCGCTGTGCCCTTATCCGAGTCATCCAGCGCTGCTTCCTCGGGTTGCGCGAGTTTGCGCTGCCACTCCTGGAGCCCTGGCCCTTGCGTCGGCCCTTTGACTTCTGATGGGAGGCCTTGCGCGCTCTAGCCCGGCTGGTTCCGACGATTGGCTTGGCCACGATGATCCCCTCGTCGATGAGATTGCGCACGTCTTCCTTCTGGACGGCATCAGCGACCTCGTCCAAGTAGTCGGGATTGACCCAGATACGATGGATTCCGACGGTCCGGCCCTCTCTCTTGGAGAGGATATGGGCGGCCATCCTCTTCTGGTTGGTAATCATCATTGCATGTCCCCCTTGCGCACGATTGGGCGCCGGTTCAGAACGCGCAGGCCCAGATCATCGGCGCGGTCGTGAATTCGAGAACGCTTCCTATTGCCCACTCCAGCGCCGATTCTAACGGCCTGGCGCTCGGGATCGAGTCCGTCCAGTTCGTTGGCGGTGTGGACCAGGACTTCCTTGAATCCCGAGGGGTGGAGTCCGCGAGCTGCGGCGACCTTGCCATATCCGACCCTGGCCATTGGGGGGCGGTACTTCCTGTTCATCCTCATCTTGGAGTCCTTGCCCTTAGGCTTGCGGTAGCCTGTTTTGGACAGGCGTCGGTAGCGGAACCACTCCTGGCGTCTGAAGGCGGGCTGCTTCTTGCTCTGCGCAGAGCGCATGTCGAGAGCTGCCCGCGTGGCATCGTCGAGGACCGGCTTCTGCCGCGAGGTGTGGAAGTTGTCCCATTCCTCGAAGTCGCCCTCTTCCTCGAAGTAGTCGTCATCGTCATCCACGGGGTCGTCCTCGACGATGACGTCCGGTTCCTCGGGTGTCACCCCTTCATGCTCTTCTTCGGGGGCTGATTTATCGGCCTCAATCAGGCGTTCTACAAGCTCGCTCTTTCTGCCAGAGACGGGTAGCCCGCGTTCGCGCAGCAGGTCCTTGAGATTGGCCACGGTCAAGTCATCGTACGTCATCCCCTCACCTCCCATCTCCCTTCGAGACGATGTAGACCCCATCTTGGAAGACCCTTGGGTCTCGATTCTTGATCTTGCAGGCTCGCTCGATATTGGCCGCCGTTTGTCCGACCTTCTCGCGGTCGGCACCGGTGACGATGACATCTGACTTGCTCTCGATCCTGACCTCGACCTCAGTAGGCGTCCACGGTAGGCTTGCCACCCTCGGGACCTTCTCCCCTAGCATATTCGTGATGATGAACTGGTTGCCCTGGACCTTGAGCGTCATCGGGAAGTGACTGAAGACCGCCTTTAGGCGATACTCGAAGCCCTCGTCGAGACCTTTGGCCATATTGCGGAGATGAGCGGCCCAGGTTCCCGCAATCGCCTTCTCGGAGCGGCGTGGAAGGTCGCAGAAAACTCTCAAGTCGCCATCATCCTGTCGAACCGAGACTCGGTTGTGGCTGAATTCCCTGGCAAGTGATTCGCCGTCCTTGCTCAAAGTCACAGTATTGCCTTCTAAGCTCGCGCTCACTCCCTCTGGAAGGGGTATGGCGTGTGACACTTGGGCGATTTTCGGCATGCTAATCCCTCCTCTAGAAAACATATGCGAGCAGTCGCCCGCCCACTCTCTCCTTCTTCGCGTCGAAGTGATTCATGATGCCCTGGTTCGTGGTCAGTATCAGTAGACCGAAGTCCCTGGCCGGGAGGTACCTAGACTCCCACTTGTCGAAATCCGAGCGCTTGACCGAGTGACGCGGCTTGATGACGCCGCAACGGTTGATGGCTCCGATGAGCTCGATTCTGTAGGATCCGCCACGCCCGTCTTCCAGGTGTTCGTACTCGCCTAGGTAACCGGACTTCTGCATGATGGCCAGCATGCTGCCCAGCAACTTGCTGGCTGGGCGCACGGAAACCTCGTACTTGCCGGCGTGCTCTGCGTTGTATATCGTCGTAAAGGCATCATTCAATGGGTCAAACTGCATCTAATCACCTCATGAGTACTTCTTGAATCCAATATCGGCAGCGACGTCTCTGAAGCACTGCCTGCAAAGCCGGAGGCCGTGGCGCCGAATCAGGCCCCTCCTGCGCCCACAGCGCCTGCATCCGTTGCTTCTTCCGATGCTCTCGCCGTGATCGCGTGCCATTCTCACTCCTCCACTATACTGAGCTCGTACCGCTCAGCGAACCACGCCTTCGACTCTTCCCTGCCAATCCGGTGCGGCACGGAAACACGGGACTTGCGCCTCCTCCTTCTGGAGACTCGGTGACCGGGGCGCTCGAGGACTACGTTGACGTCCATGCCGAAGATGCCGATGTCCGGATCGTACTTCTGCTTGGGGAAGTCCGTGTAGTCGGAAATACCGAAGGACAGGTTGCCCTGAGAGTCGAAGTTGTACTCGGGGAGCGTGTGGTCCCGCACCCAGAAGGCGTCCTTAAGGAAGGCCTCGATGGTATCGGGGTCGCGCATAGTGACCTTGCAGCCGATTGGGGCCCCCTTTCTGGTGCCGAGGTCCCTGTTGGTCTTGGCGGAGATCGTGCGCATCGGTTTCATCTCTGTGAGGACCTCGAGGACCCTCTCAGCGAGCTGGAGCCGTCGACCGCCCTCGCCAACACCGATGTTCACGGTGACCTTGGTGATGCTGGGCGATAGCATGGGGTTTGTGGAATCGCTCATGAGTCACCCTCCAGGGGGAGGTCAGTGGTCTTGCTGATGATGAAGACATAGTCAGTGATGGTACCGAATTCCTCAAATGAGGTCTCGTTGGGCTTGGACGAGCGCTTGACTTCCTGACTTTGGATCACCGCAGTCTCACCGATGTGGTTGCCACCGGTCAGATAAGCCAGGGCCCCTTTCTTCATTGCAATGTGGGAGGAGATGGCCTGATCGGGCAGTGAGATGACCAGCGAGTCGCCAGATTTGTACTTTGGAGGGTCGTCAACAGCGATGTTTCGGCCGTCGTGTAGGTGAATCTGAGTCTTGCCACCCTTGATGGTGGTCTTTCCGGTTACCCTGCATATCTTGCTGCCAGCGGCCTTCTTGGAAATCGGGCGGTACCGCAGTTTGCCATTGGTGTCCAAGACGCACCTGTAGTTGTCTTCGCCTATCGTCAGGACGTCCATCAGACCCACGCCACGGGAGCGGTCGGTCTCAACCCGTCCATCGACGCTGACGTTCCGGGAGTGCAGGATTCGCTTGGCTTCGCGCATGTTGTGCGCGATGCTGAGGACGTCCCTCAGAACGATGCCGAGCGGCATGCACATCTCCGTGTTGTGGCCACCCGGGTTCGGCTTCTGCACCCAGATGTTCGTCTTTCTGGTCAGTGGCCAGCTCCGCGGCATTACGAGTCGCTTGATGTGGCTCCTGCTCATTCAGGGACACCTCCCTTCGCACGTTCCATGATTCTCCGGATTCGAAGTGGGTCGCCCTCGTAGAGCTTGGTGACAATGACGTTTGAGGGGTTAACCGGGACTGCCTCCTCCTTGCCGTCTGCGGTTGATTGGGTGAGTCCGTCGACGAAGATGAAACCGTTGCCCGTATCTACGGTGGCTACCTTAGCCCTGATGCCGGCCCTTCCTCTGGTCTGGCCAAGCCTCTTTCCGCGGGAGTCGGGCTTGACGCTGTTGGGGTGGCTGAAATCGCCCCTCAGTAATTCGACCTCGTCGCCGACTCGGACGGTGACTGATCGGACGTCCTTTAGGTCGGGGTCGTCAGTGACCAAGCGTGCTCTCATCCGCTTTCGGCGGACGTGGACGTGGGCCTCCCTTTGGGCCATTCTCTGCTTTCCTGCCTTCTTGCTTGACAAAATCTCACCTCACACAATCTGCTTCGCCGTAGAAGCGATTCGGGGCCACCTCTCGGCTGCCTCCCTGCTCACGGGCCCCTTGATGTCGGAGCCCTGTACGTCGCCCTTCTCGTTCGTAATCACGCATGCGTTGTCCTCGAACTGCACCCACGTGCCGTCGACTCTGCGGAAGGGACGAGACTGACGGACGATGATGGCATTGAATATCTGGCGGCGGGTTTCTGGAGTGCCTCTCCTGACAGTGACTCGAATCATGTCGCCGACGCCGGCAGAGGGGTACCTCCTTGCGACCCCGCCCTTCTTGAGCACGGTGATCAACTGGACAACCTTGGCACCGGTGTTGTCGACGCATTCCAGACGGGCCTGCGTCGGCAGGCCGGCGGTCACGCGCCCGGGAATCCCCTTCATTCGCTTCCCCCCTTTTCTATGACGCAGAACTTCACCGTCTTGGAGAGTGGTCGGCACTCCATGATGCGGACGCTGTCCCCTGCAGAGACTTCCCCAATGCAGCTCGGCAGATGCGCTGGGTAGCTACGGGTGCGCTTCTCGTAGCGCTCGAACTTCTTCATGTAACGGGTGGTCTCGCGCTCGACGACTACCGCGTCCTGCATCCCTTTAGACGAGACTACGCCCTTGATGATCTGCCCGCGCAGTCTCAGGTTTCCGTAGAACGGGCAGTTCTCGTTTCCATCCCACTCCCCCTCTGGTGGGAGAACGTCTATTCCTATGTCACGCATCTCAGGTCCCCCTGTATCTTCGATTAATCCTATCCTCGGGACGCTGTGTCACGATTGCTCCATCGATCTCCTCATCGCCTATGGTGAAGCGGATTACGTCCTTGGCCAGGGTTAGTGTGCCGATATCGGTCATGACTCGAATGGTTCGACGGGTCTCGTCCTGCACGATTCCGCAGACGCCGATGAGCGTGGGGTCCGTGGAATCGACGACCGACAGTCGACGAGCGAGCCAAGGCATGTGGATTATGTCGCTCATTCAGCGCACCTCCACCTGGTAGCCGTTCTGCTCGAGGACCTTGGCCGCCTTCTTCTTGTGATTGCCTTGTAGCTCGATGGTTCTGCCCTTGACGGTCCCGCCACTGGCGCAGGAGCCCTTGAGTATCTTTGCGAGCTGCCCAATGTCTATTGCGGAATCATCTATGCCCTCGACCATGGTGACCATCTTTCCGTAGCGCCTTCTGACAACCGAAATGATGGCCTTCTGCTGCTCCTTGGCAATCTCCTGGCAGATGCAGAGCTCATCGGGAAGGCCACAAAGGTTGCAAATTCCAGCCATTATCACTCCTCCTTGGATTGGTTCATCTTCGTGAGTAGTCTCGCAATGCTCCTACGGGTCTGCTTGTAAGCCCCAGGGTTCGAGGACGAGCCGCCCAAGGCCTGCTGGGCCCTCAACTGGAGCATCTCGTCACGTAGTTCCTCAAGCGTGCGCTCTCGCTGCTCTTGGTTCATCTCGTCGATGTCCTTCGAGCTTACGTGTGGCATCACTCCTCCTCCTTTCCTTCTGCTAGGGCCTCGTCCAACTCGAGGGGGACGAAACCGGTGGCTTCGACCAGTTGGGGTAGACCGGATTCGTGCCTCTCTTTGATGGAAATCTCATGTGGCAGACTGGTTCCGGGTCGCATGATTCTGACTGTGCATCCGACAGTTCCGAGTTTCTTGACGGCGGTAGAGAAACCGACGTCCATTAATTGCAGGGCCGTCTCGCCACAGTACTTGATGTGCCCCTTCTGGAACTTCTCGACCCGGTGCCTCGCGCCTGTTATCTTGCCGCTGAGGATGACGATGCACCCCCTTGCGCCAGCGTCCATGATGTTCTGCACCGTGCTGTGACCGGCTCGACGGAAGAACCAGCCTCGCTCGAGCGAACTGGCGAGTCTGCTCGCCATAATCTGCGCGTTGATTCTAGAATCCTCGATCTCCTCGACCTCCAGCTGGGGGTTTGTGAGATTGAAGTCCTCCTGCAGTCGTCGCTGGAGCTCGTGGATGACTTTGCCTCGCCGGCCGATCACCCGACCGACCTGCTCGGCGCTAAGGGTCACCTTGGTGCCCTCTGGCGTCCTGTTGAAGTGCAGGCCTCCGAAGCCGGCCCTCTCGGTCTCCTTCAGGAGGTACTCTCGCACCAACTGCCTCTCGACGTTGCGGCCTATCATGTTGCGAATCGTGTTCTGCTTCATGCCACCACCTCAGAACTCCCCTTCCTCGGGCTCTTCCTCCTCGTCTCCGAAGAACTCTAGGAAAATCTCTAGATTCACTTGATAATGGTTCCAAGGCGAAGACCTGCCGCGAGCCCTAGCTTTCCAATTGCTGGCCACCTGCCCGCGGTGCGCGGCGACGTGGGTGATTACCATCTCCTCCGGGTCGATGGTATCGTAGCGCTGTCTGGCATTTTCCATGGCGCTGTTGATGAGTTTGATGAATTCCTTGGAGGCCTTGTTCGGAAACTTGCCAGGTCCCATCTTTCCCTTCCGGTGACCGGCCATGGTGTTGCCGCCGCGCCCTTTGCGCGAACGGCGCTGATAGGGAATGGCACGCTTCTTCTCGATGACGTCCCCTAGGTAGCTGATGGCTTCATCGGCGCCCATGCCTCGAATCGCCTTGGCGATGTGGTAACAGTGCTTGTGGTGGCAGTCCACATCGACGGCTCTGGCTGACACGAGGTTCGTGCCCTCGAGCAACTGGGTGTATCCCCGCTGCGGCGTGCCGGTCACTCTGCTCATTCCACTAACCTCACTTCAATGCCACATGCTGGGAAGAACGGGTTGCACCGACACCCGGTCCAGTGTGGGTGACCGACTTCCTCGTCTTCGCGAACTCCCCCAGTGCATGACCGATCATATTCGGTACGATTTCGACCTTGACGAAGTTCTGGCCGTCGTGGACTCCGATTGTCGAGCCGACCATCTCTGGGAGGACGTACATCCCCCTGCAATGAGTTTTGACGACCTTGCCGTTGCTTTCCCTGACCCTCTCCAAGAGTTTCTCGCACTCGAGGCTGAGTCCGCGAGCAAGAGTGCGCTTGACCCTCGAGGGCATCAGGGTGGCGATGCAGGGGGCGTCTATGTCGTCGTCCGGAGGGTAAAGTGGCATTTCCTGTAGTTCCCCAAGACTGTAGCCCCTCCAGCGGAACTCCTTCTTGCGGCGCTCGCTAATCTTGGAGCGTCGCTTCCTCGCCTGCCGGCGCGCCATCTTGGCCGTCCGGAATACCCTTCTCTTGCGTGCCATGTCTCACACTACTCCTTCTTCGACCTGCCACGACCGGTCCTCTTGGGGGCGATGTTACCGACCTTCTTTCCCGGAGGAGCGTTCCTGCTCACCGAGTTGGGGCCGTGGACGGCCTGGTGGTTTCCACCGCCATGCGGGTGGTCGACTGGGTTCATCGCAACACCGCTGACGGTGGGGTAGAGCTTGCCGCGGGCCTTGGCCCGGTGGTGGGCAGCGCCGGCCTTGACAAGCGGTTTCTCGGTGCGGCCGTGGCCGCCGAGAACACCGATGGTTGCGCGGCATTTCGCGGGGAGGTCCTTGATGCGCCCGCTGGGAAGGCGTACCTTGACGAGATCTCCCATCCTTGTGTCGATTGTGGCTGAGTTCCCCCCAGAGCGGGCAATCTTGCCACCATCGCCGGGACGAGCCTCGACGTTGCATATTTGAGTCCCCTCGGGGATCTGGTCCAAGGTGGTAACGTTTCCAGGTCTTAGAGCGACGCGATCGCCAAAGGCGACGGTCTGTCCCACGGACATGCCCTCGGGGGCTGCTAGATGGGCTACTGCACCATCTTCGAACTTAACCTTGGCAAGGGGGGCGGTATGGGCCGGGCTGTGGATGAGGTCGATGACCTCGGCTATCTCCCCGCTGACGCGGGGCAGACGGTTGGCTGCAGGGAAGCGGTGACTCGAGACCCTGTTCTTGGGGCTCGAACCGCGGCGTTGTGAGCGTGTCCTCTTACCCATCAAATCACCTTATCAGAACGCCCCGAGTTTGAGCGCTGCCTCCTCTGCGTCGTATCCATCGGCAAGGCGAATGCTGGCGTGCTTGCCGGTCCTGTTGATTCTGACGTTAACCTTGGCGACCTTGACCTCCAAGAGGCTTTCGATAGCTTCGCGGATATCCTTCTTGGTCGCCTCTCGGCGCACGATGAACTCGATCCTGTTGTTATTCTCGCGGTGGCCGCCTTCGGGGTCGGCTATCCTTCTGGCCTCTAGGGTCTTCTCTGTGATCCAAGGCATGATGATGACGTCGTATGGGTCCATTACAATCACTCCAGTGCCTCTACTGCGGCCTTAGTCCAAACTGTGAGTCTTCCGGGATCGCCTCCGGGAGCCAGATCCTCGGCACTGAGGTCCTTGGCGGTGACTACATCAACTCCGGGAACATTGCGAGCTGCCTTGTCCAAGCCACCCTTCTGGGCGACTACCAGTAGAAGGCTCTTCGGGGTCCTGTACTTCCGACCGCGCATCGTTCCCCTGCCAGCCCTGATGGTGCGGCCCTGCTTGGAGCGGTCGAGGTCGTCGGACAGGCCGAGTGCCTCCATAATAGCAACAAACTTGCGAGTCGAGTACTGGAGGGGGATGGACTCGATTTCGTATCTCTCATCAGTGCCGCCCCTGGATTCAACGTAGTCATCGATGATGATTGGCAATCTTGTGTCCCCATCGAACCTGTGGCCTCTGGAGGAGACTAGTTCGGAGTCGCAGGAGGCGGCGATAGCGGAGTTGCGTGCGGTCTTGCGCGACTTCGAGTTGAGCTTCTGGGACCAGTCCTTGTCCACCTTGGGCCCATGGGCTCTGCGTCCACCGCGGGTGTGTGGGTTCTGCGCGCCGGTCCTCTGTCCCGTCTTTCTCATAATCCGCGAGACCCCCCGTCCCTTGCCCCACCACTCCACGGAATGCTTCATCCCAGGTTGGGGGGAGCGCTTGCCATCGTGCTCTCGGTGGCCGTAGGATTGCCTGCGATTGGCGCGGGAGGCATGCACGGCAGAGCGGATGATATCCAGTCTGACATCCGATGAGAATGCCTCGGGGAGTGTTATTGGCTTGCCGTCCTTGACCTCTACGGCGTAAGATTCGGCTAGAAGTCCCGCATCGAGTTCCTCCTGGACGACGGAGTTCACCAAGTCGTACACCTTCGTCTTCAATGAATCACACTCCCTGCTTGCTCGAGGTGCTGACGTAGGTGATCTCGACCTCACTCTTGCTTACCCTCGGACGAATGGCGTCGCGGAATCTCAGGAGCCTCTTTGCTGGTCCGGGAAGGCTTCCCTGGACGATCATGTACGGGTTCCTGACCTCCCCGTAATTGAGGAAGCCCCCCGCTGGGGTGATCTCGGACTCGTCCGAATTAGAAATGCGGAGGATCCTCTTGTTCAGCTCGGTCCTCTTGTGGTAGCCGACTTGCCCGGCTTGACGGATGGTTTTGCGGACGTAGCCGGTACCGAAGTCCCCCATGTTTCCACCCTGACGTCGACGCTTGCTGTTCTTGTGGGAGAGCAGTTTGAGACCGAATCTCTTGATAGAGCCCTGCCATCCCTTGCCCTTCGTGACGCCTACGACATCGACCTCCTGACCAACTTGGTAGACGTCTTCGAGGCCGATCTGGCCGCCAAGTCGCCCCATCGCCCAGTCAAGCTTGGCTCCGTTATCGCCGCCAACCAAGCCGATCTCCATGATCTCCGGGGTCTTTGAGGGAATGCTGCGCACCAAATTGGGCTGGGTGCTCACAATTAGTCGAACCTCGCTGAGGTCCTGCTCTCTGAGGGATTCGATTGCGGCCTCTTGGGAGCCATTGCTGCGACTGGGGATTCGCCCGCCGCGCTTAGCTGGCTTGCGGCCCTCCTCGATGTCCCGCTCACCCCTGGACTGGTTGGCGAAGCGGGGGGTCAGGTTCTCGGGTCCACCTTGGGATATGTCAGTCCAGATTTCCCCTGCGGTCTGCAACCCATAAGGGGTCATTCTGTAGGCCCTTACAGCGAGGACGCTCATCGGAGGGGCCTCAACAACCGTGACCGCCTTCCTGACTTCTTGACCAGTAGAGGTTGAGTGGGGGTTGGAGTCCCTCATCATGATGTGGGTCATCCCCGCCTTCCATCCCGCGAAGCCCTGAACACGTACCTCGGAAGCGTCAGAATCGGGCCATGAGGAGATTCGGGGGAATTGGCGTACCGCACGCTTCCTAGGGCTATAGCCCATGCTACCTCGGCGAGGTCTGTGTCGGTCAGCCATTCAAATTCCTCCATAATAACCGATTTCGGGCCGCGAACGGCCTTGGACCGGGCCCACTGCGCCAGGGAGATACCGTGACACGGGACCCGGGCCGCGAGTGCAGCCGGGGTTTGGGGGATGCCACTGCAGAGCCCTCTAGTGTCTGGTACCTCACGCTGTGAGCGGCTTTGCGACTGACATACCCTATTTGAACGAATCGGGATTGACCCTATGCACCCCTACGGGGTGTGTGGGGCCTTTCCCCCCTGTGCAATGATTTTGAACCCTGACTCCGGAGGTCTTTGCCCATGGACCCATTCGTCGGCCATCCCGGACTCTCCCCCGGCACTGTCGAGGCTAGGGCGTATCAGCTCCAAGCCGTGGACGAATCAATATCTGGGTCGATGCTACTAGTACTACCCACCGCCGCTGGGAAGACGGCCGTCGCGTGGATGGCAATCGCAGAGAGACTCGAGGTCGACGCAGGTTGGGTCCTGGTAATCGCCCCCACAGTGGCCTTGATCAACCAGCACCTAGAGAGCACGACGCCGGTTCTTGTGAATCGAAGTGAAATCAATCCGATTTCCATCAGCGGCCAGCAACCCGTGGTGAAGAGGCCCGGTCTGTGGCCCTCCTCAAGATTGGTCTTCGCAACACCTCAAGTGGTCAGAAACGACATTCTGCGAGGAAGCCTATCCTTGGCTGCATGCTCCCTATTGGTCATCGACGAGGCTCACCACTGCACTGGAGACCATGCGATGGCACAAGTCGCCGAGCTCTACATCTCGCAGTCAGAGGACCCCCTCATACTAGCCACCACAGCGAGCCCCGGCTCCAAGACCGAACAGGTGGAAGAGGTTTGCAACAGGCTTGCCGTCCAGAGGATTCACCTGAGGGCTCGGGACGACCCGATGATGGCGGAGCACGTTTCGGGACTGGAAATTACTGAGACGACGGTCGAAGTCCCGATTCAAATCAGGGATCTCGCCGAGCCGTTCAGGGTCTGGCAGGAAGGTATCGTGGACCGCGAGAAGAGGCTCGGAAGGTACGTCATACCCGGCCTGATCAGCCACAGAGGGCTGTCCAACGCGATGGAAAGGGCCCAAGCTGCCATCTCCAGGGGCGAGGCGAGCGCCTATCGATCAATATCACAGATTGCCACTGCGATGAGGCTCCATCACCTAATCAACCATCTGCTGTGCCAGGGTATCGCCGCCTCGAGGGAGTTCTTGGACAGGATGGTAAGGGAGGATGGTAAGAGCAGATCTGCGAATGACTTCCTTAGGGACCCCCGGGTCAGGGGGCTGGTCGGGAGCCTTGCAGAGATGGAAGAAGTCCACTCCAAAGTAGGGGCAGTGCGCCGATTGGTGAGGCAGAGACTTCGCAGGGACGTCGAATCGAGGGTCATCGTCTTCGCGACTTACAGGGACACCGTCAACGCCCTCGAGCAGGCAATTGTCGGACTTGAAGGGGTGAGGCCGGTCCAATTCATCGGGCAGTCGAGCAGAGGCGGTACGGGTGGCCTCAGCCCGAAGCAGCAGATAGAGAGGCTGGGGAATTTCAGATCCGGTTCCGCAAACGTGCTCGTAGCCACCTCAGTCGGCGAGGAGGGTCTCGACATTCCGAGCGCCGACCTCGTAATATTCTACGAACCGGTGTCCAGCGAGATTCGGACGATACAGCGCAGGGGCAGGACGGGAAGACGCCGCGAGGGAGAGGTTGTGGTTCTGATAGCCGAGGGCACCCGCGATGAGGGCGCTAGGGCGGCTGCAGTTCGCAAGGAGGAATTCATGCACAAGGCGGTAAGGAGGGTCGGCAGGAGGCTTTACCGAGGCCCCCATACCGATCTCTCCAATCTAAGCCGCTTCGTGGTTGTTCAAGATGGAAGCTCGATTCCAGCTGCCGAGTTCGTGCTCGATGCTAGGGATAGGCACCGGGCGGAGCTCGCTATATCTGACGATACGGTGGTGATTGAGCAAGGCAGGCAGGCCCCCTCTGCCCTCCCGCCAGAGACCTTCAGACCCACTGGCCAGATTGGCTTAGAGCAGTTCACCACGACGGGAGAGGAGCCGGGGACTAGTCACCAATGACTGCAACTCTCGTCCTAAGTTGCGCCAGCCTGCTATTGTGGTGGCCGAACGCGAAGGAGAGCAGCTCGGTAAGATGGATTACCGGGAGGTTTGTTGAGAGCCCAGTGGCTCTGGACGCCTTGCCCTGGTAGACGTCAAGGACGGTGTGCGAGAGGGTGCACGCGCTCACGATAATGTCCGCGCCCTCTGACTTTGCATCGGAGATAATCGCTGCGGTCTGCCGCAGGACCGTCGGCTCCTCGGATAGCAGACCGGGGGCTCCGACGCTCTGGGTCCTGCTCTCCCACTCCACGGGAGTCCCCCCAAGAGCAGCGATGAGCTGCTCGAAGTAGTTAGGATCGTAGACATCGTCGTCCCCGCACGCTCCCTCCTGCTGGATATTTGGACCGTAATATCCGGCGATGCGGAATCGCATGGGATTCCTCAGCTTCGCCTCGACCTTGTCGAGGCCAACCTCGTCGACTATCACATGCAGGAGGTGGTGGACGTTGGCCGTGCCCGACAGCGAGAGGCCGGATGTCCTTCCAAGGACGTCGTTGGTCTTCGCCAACAACAGTGGGTCGTTCCTGAGTCGGGTCAGGTCCTCTTGCAGGTTGCCCGCAGTCGCAGCGCACGGAGTGATGATGTCGAGCCGCTTCGACTCGGCGATCGCCAGGGTCCTGGCGTTAAGGGTGACTTGGAGAATGTCATTGGCCTGCCTGATGATGCCCGCCCCACAACTGGTCGCACCATCCAGGGGAATCAGTTCGATGCCCAGTGAGCGGGCGGATGGCGGCATCGTGTCCGCCACCTCCGGTGCGCTGCTGTGGGCTAGGTTGCCGGGATGGTATGCGTACTTCAGTGCCATCAGAATCGACCGTCCAGCTCGTTGAAGATTGCGACAACCTCGTGGTGGTTCTCAACCGCGGAGTTGAACTGCTTTGGCATCTTGCCTATTCCAGCCGGTGGTGCCACCATGCCCAGCATCCCATTGAACATATTCCCACCGGTCCGCGTGAACCCGAAAACCATCCTAGCGGTGACACCGGAGAATAGGTTGCCGAGCAGTCCGATGGGTCCGAGCACCTGGCGGTATACCACAGTGTCATTGACCCTACCACTGCTCTTGACTGACCAGGTGTACCACCAGACGTGCTTGCCGTGCCTTCCATTATAGGCGTCTCTAGTCAGGGTCGCCGTCTTGGCCTCCAAGAGAGCGTCGGAGATGGTTTGAGGGTTCGAGGCCTGGCGACGAATTGGGGCTAGGTCGGTCTCGGCCTTGATGCCGTTAGAGGAGCCAATCAGAACGTCAATCTCAGACTTCCTGCTAGGGGATGTCCGGGGGTCTTTCCTACGCGCCCAAGCGCTCGCTAGCACCGCGGGTCCGAGATAGCCATTTGCGTGGGGCGCAGCGTCGGAGCTGGCATGTAGCAGGGTCTGGCTTTGGTAGTTGGAAATTGAGTGGAGGTGCGAGGCTGTGGCCGGTTCCATGGTTCCAATGGGACCCTGGGGCATGGTTTCGCCCTCCCGAGTGGTCGCGACCATCCATGGTTTGCTCGATTCGCGCTTCCTCTCCAATGACCAGGGGTCTATCACTAGGTCCCTTATCACATCAAATCCGGGCAAGGGCTCGATTCGGATTCCTACGCTGCCGTCGCGATTCGGAGCGACGGAGTCGATTCTAGTTAGGCCCGGCATGACGAGGCGCCCGTTGACGGTTATGGCCGTATTTGGGTCGTCACAGGGTCCGTCGCGGAATGTGAGAGAGCCATCCTGAGTGCCCTTGATGTCCCTCAGGACCTCGAGTACCGACATGTGCCCGGGCAGTGCACACACCCAGGTGTCCCTGCCCGTGCTGGCGGCTAGCGGATCGTACCTGAATATGGTGACTTCCGTTTGCAAGGAGTCCGCGAGGACGGTAGGCAGAGTGAACCCATCCTCACCCTCTGCACCTCCCGAGACAGTGCCAGAGACGTAGTCCTTGATTGAGTCGACCATGTCCTCGTGGAACTGCCCTGTGCCGTCCACTGCGGATAGAGTGGGGATGGCCTCGAGGGCCCATGACGCAGCCGGTGCTTCGTAGTCAACGTCGCAGTCAACGCGGTCCACAAGGCGCGTAGCACCGAGCTCCTCGAGGCGTAGGTCCCAGTCCTTCCCGGACTGGCAGTAGAACTCGTAGCTGACATCCCCTAGGGCGCAAACCGAGAAGTGGACGCCTTCAAGCCTCGCCGCGGCGTCCGAACTAGCGAACTGCCACAGATCCTCGGCATTGTCGGGCATCTCTCCCTCGCCCCAGGTTGAGCATACCACCAAGACCCGTTTCCTCTTGGAAAGCGAGTTGAAGTCGAAGCCATCCATGTCGTGGACATTTCCCTCAAGGCCGTAGGCCTTCGCCTGCTTGGCGAGCTTGGAGGCCAGATCCTCGGAATTTCCGGATTGTGAGCCAAACAGAATGTCCAGAGACCTATCGCCCACGGTCAGTAGCTGCTCCAAGCCATCTCCGACCACGACATCCTCCACCGCAGTCTCAGGAGGGGTTTCCATCGCCTCTGGCTCGGAGGATTCCTCGGCCTCAGGGGTCCCTCCTGGTGCTTCATCCACCAATATGATGACATCCACGGGACAGGCATCGGCGGCGTCGATGATGTCATCCGACAGTGAGGAGGATATCTCAGGCTTGAGCCCGGACTGGCCGTCATTCCTGTCGAAGCCCCCGTCCAGTCGGACAGTCGGCTTGATGAAGCAAGTGTCGTCAGTCACCTCGAAGACATCCGGGGCCGCTTCCTCGCACGCATCACAGGTGATGCACCCCTCATCGATGTAGACACTGAATATGGGCACGCTAACCGCTCCCCTATGGGTGGTTCCGCCACCGAGAACCGATTATTGAACATGCGCATCGGGCATGCTGCCTGATGATTGGAAGGAGTGATTGCGGGCTGGCTCACATGTCCATGCCGTCGAACTCGCCTTCGCCCATCGGGCCTGCGCTCTTGCTCGAGATGACATCGTCGATCCGGAGGATCATCACGGCGGTCTCGGAGGCGCTCTGAATGGCCTGCTCGACCACTCGGCTGGGCTCGAAGACCTTGGCCTTGGCCATGTCAACGACACCCCCCTTGAACACGTTGACGCCATGTCTTGACTTACCCTCAGAGTGGGCCTTCCTGAGGTCGATTATCGTGTTCACCGGGTCAAGCCCAGCATTCTCGGCGAGCGTTCGAGGAATTACCTCGAGGGCACTGGAGAAGGCCTCGATCGCCATTTGCTCCCTGCCGCCGATTCCCTCCGCGTACGAGCGTAGGTCACGGCTAAGAGCGGCGACCACAGAGCCCCCACCGGTGAGGACCGAGCCGTCCTCGTGAGCCACAGCGACTACGCCGATAGAATCCTCGAAGGCGCGCTTGACCTCGTCGACGACGTGTTCAGTGCCCCCACGGAGAAGGACCGAGACGCTCTTTGCCTCCGGGCAGCCCTCAATGAAAACCATGTCCGAATCGCCGATCTTGCGTTCCTCGGTCTTAGCAGCCGAGCCTAGATCTTGCGAAGACAAGTCATCGATATTGGTCACGATACGCCCGCCTGTAGCCTTTGAGAGGGCTTCCATATCGCTCTTCTTGGCACGCCTTATAGCGAAGATTCCGGCTTTGGCCATATGATGCTGGGCTAAATCGTCGATTCCCTTCTGGCAGATGACAACGTTCGCGCCAGAGGCTTGGAGTTTGTCGACGAGGGAGCGTAGGTACTGCTCCTCTTCGTCTAGGAACTGGGAGAGCATGTTGGGGTCGGTGATCTGGATTTTCGCGTCGACCTCCGTCTTCTTGACCTCGATCGCCGAGTTGACCAGAGCGATTTTCGCGTCGGAGACCGAGCGAGGCATGCCGCTGTGCACGCGCTCCTTGTCGAGGATGATTCCGTCGACCAGTGTGCTGTCTCGAATCGAGCCGCCCTGCTTCTTCTGGACCTTGATGTCATCGAGGTCAACGATGATTTCTCCATTGACCTGCTGGGCCACCGAGAGCACCGCTTTCACGCTAATCTCAGAGAGGAAATCCTTCACCGCGCCTGCGCTCTTGCCTGTGAGGGCCGTCTTTGAGACCTCGCCTAGCATCTTCTCGTTAACTTCGACCCCGTGGGCATCAATGAGTTCGACGGCCTTGTCGGAGGCAAGCCTGAATCCCTCGCAGATTACTGTTGGGTGCACGTTCTGCTCGACTAGATCCTCGCTCCTCTTCAGAAGCTCCCCGGCAATCACAACCGCGCTCGTGGTTCCGTCGTGGCAGTGCTGGTCCTGGGTCTTGGCTATCTCTATTATCATCTTGGCAGCGGGATGCTCGATCTCCATCTCCTTGAGGATGGTCGCCCCGTCGTTGGTAATGACGACATCGCCCATGCTGTCGACCAGCATCTTGTCCATTCCCTTGGGGCCCAGAGTTGAGCGGACCGCGTCAGCGACCGCCTTGGCAGCAGCGATATTGTTGCTCTGTGCACTCTTGCCGCTAGTTCGAGACGTGCCCTCCTTCAGGATGAAAATGGGCTGTTGACCGTTGTACATCGGAAATCACACTCCTGAATTCGGCGACCCGGGCACCCGAGGGGGGGTCATAAGGCCTCCCACATCATCACCATTGCACATATTATGCCCTCATTCATCCTTCAGGGAGTCTAGCCATCTCTGGCCGTAATGCTGCCACTGCTCCATGGTCCATCCCTCGGGAAGGCCGCTGTCTGGAAGAGGCGTTCCAACGGGCTCGGAAGGCGCGGGTGTCGGCGAGGGCGGTTCTGGTGGGGGGGGTGGGGGGGGTTCCTCAGTGGATGGCGGTGGCTCATCAGAAGTCGGGGCGGCTGGAGGTGGCTGGTCGAATAGCTCCTTGGAGCCACCAAACATCGAATTAGCGATGTCGTCCGCCGAAGGCAGTTGGTCCTCTGCGAGCTTTGTACCCTCCCAACCATCGACAGTCATCTTGTAATCGTCGAGTGTGGATACCTCTTCCAGAGGGGATCTCGCGGTGCGGACGACCCTGAAGGCCGCGAACAGTACGGCGGCCATGATCGCTAGGCCGACGGCAATGAGGATGTAGTTCGCTCCCTGCCAGGCAACCTCCTCTACATCGGGCCCTTCCTGAATCGGTTCTGGCTTCACCAATGTGATTATCGTAGTCTTGCTAGTGGTGTCCAATTCGCTAATGACCATCAGAGTAACGTTGAAATCGACCACATTGAATTGTAGATTGTCTAGATTTTCCCCCCTGACGTCCAATAGTATGGTAACATTCCTGCTCTCGCCTGCTTTCAGCACGAAGTTCCTGTCCTCCTCGGCAATTCTGGCGTTGTAGACTGTCCACTGGTTCCCTAGTTCGACCTCGGCTCTGATTTGCTGGTCTAGCTCTGGATGAGCGCTCCGGATGGAGTAAACTAGCGTGTAGTCGTCTCCCGGCTCGGTAATGTGCATCGCATCGGAGGAGGATGCGGGTGGGATGACCAGGAGGTATCCCACAGTACCTACATCGAACCTAGCTTCACCCTCGCTGTAGAGTCCTGATTCAACGCTAGTTGCCCGCATGGTGATGACCCTTACTCCGTCGACGTCGGAATCGAAGGAGTAACTCACGCTCAGGTTGTACGAAGAACCGGGGGCGATGTAGGGGGTCCTACCGCCAGAAAGGCCGGATGCAAAGGCGGAGACATCCGATGCGGATGCAAGATCGATGGTGAAGGCATCGTCGACGTTTCCGGTATTCCATATCTCCCACTTCATTGTCCTTGGATCGGTTCCTGCAGCGAATACCTCCTCGGACAGGTCCCTGTCCACGACTTCCACTAGGTTTGTCACAGGAACGGTCAGGTAGAAGTTTGCCATCGACTGGTATGACTGATCAGACCGGCTGGTGGCGACTATAGTCACTCTATAGGTTCCGTTCTCCACGCCCTCAGGCATCGGAAGCAGTAACGAGACAGTGGTCTGGCCCCCATTAGCCTCGAGAGTAACCGTGTCGGAACTGACGTCAGCGAGAAGGCGCCAGTTGTCAGTTTCGATTCTGATATCGAAGGTCTCCTCCGTATTGCCGTAGTTGAATAGGAAAACCTGTATGTTGCTCTGCTCGCCGTTCGCAGGTGCGAGCATGGCGTTCCTGACAGGGGCGATTGCCAAATCGTGGTAAACGGGGACCTCGATGTACAATGTCGAGGAGGCCTGATAGGTGTTCGGGAGTCTTGGGTTGGCCAATAGTTCGAGGGTATACGACCCGGGATCCATGCCAGAGGGAATTGTGACCTCCGCATTAAGCGAAATCGCCTCGACGGGAGTCAGGTTGAGGACTGTTATCTCGTCCCCACCTATCTCGTACCACTTGATGTTCTCGGAGGTGAAGCGGCTATCGGTGAACAAACCACCTAAGCCCCAAGAAGAATATTGATTGCCCGTATTCTTCAAATCCATTGTGATATTCGCCTTGCCCCCCGGAAGGATGGACGCGGCAGGGTTGGCCAGTGTCTCCTGCTTGAGCGTCATCCTATAGGTCGATTCGACACTGACAGGTAGGATGACCTCGAACTTGTTCGAATTGTTGAGGACTCCATCGTTGATCCAGGAACGCCACTCCAGATCCTGGACATCGGCCCCATCTGGAATGGAGAGGTTGAACCATACATCGGTGTAGGTCCTTGCTTTGATGACGTTGGACTTGACGAAGTTGTCGTGATCGATGATGTTATTGGAGTCGATTCGAAGTGGATAGCCAAACATCCAGGAGTTGTTGGATACCTCGGTGTAGAACCACAGGGTGATGTCGATATATCCCTTGTTGAAGATGTGACAGTGAATCGAGGGTGGATCAGGGTCGGCGGCCTCGACTAGGACGGTGTTGCCACCTTCCGAATCGGGGTCGTAGATTATGGTGCCCCCATAGTTGTCGGGGAAGGAGCACTGGGCATCCAGAGTGTACTCCGGGTAGCGTTCGATGGCGAAAATGATGAATGAGTCAATATGGACGCCCTCGTTCGCGAAGGAGGAGTCGGATTGGAAGAGGAAGGAGACGGAGAATCCCTCCCCCTGATGCAGGCCGCTGGCGTTCCATATCAAGCGAGTCCAGTCTCCCTCAATCGTGGAGAGGTTCTGAGCTGTGTAGTTGAGATACTCTAGGTCCTGGCCTGAGTCGGTTTCCAGCATTATCGTGTCCCCGGCCGCCATCTCGCCCCAAGCATCGGTTGCTATCTGGATGGAGTACAATAGGGGGCTCTGTAGTTTGACCATGCATAGGTTGGCACCGTGGATCGAGGATACGGTTGAGTCGTACTCACCATAACCAAGGCCATGGCTGTAGCCGTTCCCCCAGACCCCGTCCGCACAGCCGTCTTGGCTGTTGTACCGCTGCCAGGCCCAACGGAGCCTGTCGAATCGGTTTGAGGCATAGTTGTCGTTTGCCCCGGAGACCTTCCAGTGCCAATCCCCGGTCTCGCTAGAGGTGTTCTCCATCCTCCATGTCCCGGTCGGATAGTCGTTATCAGCGGCATATCCGTCGGATTGGTAGCCCGCCGCGAACCAAGATGGCCTCCCATATCCCACCGGGTTGTTCGTGCAGAACTTACCCTCGAAGCCCTCATCGTCGCAGAAGCCATTCTCCATGGGATCGAACCATAGGGCGATGGGTACGTCTCGATCGAGGAGGTCGTTTGAGTCGTCTCCGTCTATTCCAATTCCGGCGTCAACGGTCCCCCTGATTGTTACTCCTCCGTCTAACCATCCGTCATCATTCAGGGTGCTGTGGGCTGTAGAGGGGTTCCAGATGAAGGTCTCCCTCGTGGACTGGCCGGCAGAGAGGGTAATGTTGAATGTCCATTCCTTGATAATCACGCCAATGGGGTGCCAGATCTCCAGAGTGGCATCAGCAGTAATCGGGGAGGGGTTGACGCCCCCCTGATTGAAGGTCACGTTAATCTGGATAATCTCGCCCTTGGTCATGTATTCGATCGTGCTAGAGTCGGGTTGTGTCCATTGCCTCGCTGAAAGAGTGCTGTTTCCGATCTCGATTCCTGTGACCTCGAAATCCACGGGATCGTTCTTCGGAGCAACTGCCGAGGCCCTTTCCTCCTCCACGGGAACAACGAGGGCTAGATGGGAGATGCTAACCATGAGGAGCAGCGAGGCGAGGGAGACCGCGGAGATGGTTCTCATGGTATCAAATTGCGAAAATCTTCCGTGTAAGAAGGTATGGGAGTATAGTTCGGCGGTGTCCGCGAGAGAGTCCGCCTGCAATGAAGCACGAGATAACTGATGAATCCGCATTGTCCCACAATGAAGGGCTTATGGTTCCATGATGAGGCGTGCTAACATGGTTAACCGGGCAATCCTGCTGAAGAGGTTGCTGCTCGTGTCCATAGTCGTGGGACAAGTCACCCTTGCCCCCATCATCCTATTCTCCTTGACCTACCTCCCAGATGTAGATTACCAGAATGCCACTATTGGAATAAGAACTGGGCTGTTTCACTGGATTCTAATAGCTGGGCTATCATATGGGGCGGTCTCGATTGCTCTAGCCCTCATTATGGGGGGATACCGCCCATTCTTCGTGTCTAACAGAGGCGGTTTGGCCCCCTTTCTTGGCCTTAGTAGGATGAAGAACGACCCAGAACTGATAGACAGGGCCAGACTCTCCTTGTTCGGAAGTCCTTACGGAAAGATGGCTAGGCTGGTACACCACAAGACCAAGGCAGGGGAGCATGATTTGATGGCCATTCACGGTGGACTCCAACTGCTCGCCGTACCAATGCAGGTCATTCTCATCGCTGTGCCTCTGGCGATCATGGAGGGAGTTCCAGAGACCGTGATCAAGCCGAACACGGCTTTCGAGCTCGGGATGGCAGGCTATATCATCGCATTGTGGATTTCAGTTAGGGTTCATCCCGCCGTATCATGGCATTTGGTAGGAATAGCGGCAATGTTCAGGAATGTGGTTTGGCGCGTATCCAAATTGTCGTGGATTCTTCCTATTTTCCTCTATTGGGTAGTAGCAAGAGTCGTCCTCATGGTTACCCTATCTTGGCTGGGAGTGGATTACTCACAGTGGCACGAGATGCAGTTGGAAAAGGTCATTCTCCATGCCGTTGCTCCCGAAGCGGAGGTCCCTGAAACCGCAATCCTCGATTACATAGTGGCAATTTCGGTTCTCCCAATGGCGACTTTCACCACGATTTCCGTTTTGGGTGGGTCCCAATCCATGCCTGATTGGATGATGGGGCAGGAGGAAGGCCTCGAGTCCCTCAGAGGCATGCATCTCAAAGCACCCGAGGAAGAGGGGGCTTCCCCCACAGGAGGCAAGTCCGAAATCGCGGACGAGCACGTAGTGGGTGGTGATCAATTAGGGGAGGAGGGCGAATCCGAAGAGGAGGGGGGTATCAGGATGATCGACCTACCGTTCAGCCTGTTCGATGATGACTGAACGAGCCCGATTGTGGAAAAGCCACCTCTACAGCCTGATTCAACAACGACCACCCTGATCCAAGGAAGAGGCCGAAAGCGACTGGATTCGGGCCCATCATGTGCAGGGCAATACCGGAAGCCACGAGTAAGGCGGAGTCAGTCTGGGTTCTCGCCAGAGTGACAATGCCTGATCTCGAAATCCAGAGGGGGAGCACGAATGAGCCCAGGGCGACAATTACATTGGCATAGAATTGGAGCATGACTCAGCCCCTCAAATTCCGAAGCACTTCCTCGACTCTATCCATTCCCCTTGAGATGTCCTCCCTGCTGGTAGTGTAGGCGAACCTAAGATGGCCCTCCCCCGCTCCTCCGAAAGCAGATCCGGGGGAGCATAGGACACCCCCCTCAAGCAGTTTAAGGGCGATTTCCTCGCTATTCATACCCGGAACGTCCACCTTGGGAAAGACGTAGAAGGCCCCCGTTGGGACGTGGCAAGAGACCCCGGGCATGGCGTTGAGGCGCTCGCATATCAGGTCGCGGCGCGCCTTGAACTCCCGACACATCTTCGCTGGATAGTCAGGTGCATTATCCAGTGCTTCTAGGATGGCGTACTGCATCGCGTCATTGGAGCATGCTGTAACATAATATTGCATCTTGGTCAGCTGTTCCATCGCATCGAGATCGGGGGAAAGAATGTACCCGATCCTCCAACCTGTCATCGCGAAAGTCTTGGAGAAGGATTGGGCCATGATCAATTTGTCATAACCCGCACCCAGAAAGGAGGTGTGGGGTCCGTCGTAGACGATGCGATCGTAGACCTCATCCGAAATTAGCCACAGATCGTGGTCACGGGCGAAGGCGACAAGCTCATCCCGCTCCCCCTCAGAGACATTGCCGCCAGTGGGATTACCGGGGAAGTTGTAGAGTATTGCGACGGTGCGTTCGTCGACCCTTGCCTCCAGATCATCGATAGTGGGGACAAAGCCATTTTCGAAGGCGCATTGGTAGAAATTAGGCTCGCCCCCGCATAAGATGACGTCGGGGGGATAGAGGGGGAAGTACGGCTCGGGAAGGAGGACATTGTCCCCAGGATTAACGATTGCGAGGAAGATGTCTAGAATGGCGTTAGTGCCACTCATGGTGATGCAAACATTCGATTCGTCGAGATCAGGGATTCGGTGGTGCCAAGTTTCTGCTATCTTGCGACGGAGCTCCGGGAGTCCCGCAGTTGAAGTGTATTTATTCCTGCCCTCGGCCATCGCTTTTGAAAAGGCATCAATGGCAATTGGGGGGGGTTGGAAATCGGGCTCTCCCAAGCCGAACTGAATAGCGTCATCGCCAGCCATGTCGAACATCCTCCTAACTCCTGTCGGACGAATGGCGTTTGCCCTGCTCGAGAATCGCACCATGGACCGCTGAGAGAAGTGATATGATTTGAAGATGGTCGAAAGCTTGAGGATTAATCAGTCGTCGTCTGGAATTATCTCCGCGTCAATGATTTCCTCGGTGGGGCTCCTGAAAATCTGAATAATTTCGTCAATCTCATCATCAGAACGTAAGCGGACCAGTGCCAAAGAGAGTGCCCAAACAAGGAAAACAGAGGCCACAAGGGCAATTATTGGAAGTGGTACTGCCGTCCCCCCATCATCCCCACCGAGGCCGTGTATGGTGGCCAAGACTGGGAGTGACCGAGAGTTGCTGGACATGGCACGTACCTCGATGCTATGCTCGCCATCACTCAGTTTGTTCGAGTCTAGGATGACGTGCCAAAGAAATGGGGTCAGAGATCCAATCTCAGAGGGTACGGCAGAGTATGTGGTCTCAATCCAATCACCACCATCGATGCGAAACTCCACACGCTCGATAGCGTCAGACTGGCCCCAAGCGTGTCCGGTGACATTGATGGTGCCATTGGAGTCTATCACTTTGAGCAAATGGTTCTGGAGGCCGGGGTCGATGGCCTCTGACTGATCGCTCTCAGCGAGATGGAGGGCCAGTTCAACAGCTGCGTGGGCATCCACCATGCCATAGCCGAAATCTCGGTTCCAGTAGGGGTCGACCTCCGGTGCGCTGGCCTCTCCACGACGCTCGGCGGTCTGCTTGAGGACCTCCTTTATCTGCAGGGGTGTGAGGTTCGCGTTGGCCTCGATGACCAGAGCGATGACCCCGGATACTGAAGGGGTGGCGTAGGAGGTTCCGCTTCCCCGACCCGAGTACGAGTTTTCCGATGCATCTTGGCCCGGGATGTTGTTATTGCAGCCACCGCTGGTGAAGCATCCCTCGGCTTGTATTATGTTGGTCCCAGGAGCGCTTATCTCGGGGATAAGTTCGTTTACGGGATTGCCGTCCCCATTGTCCCTACGCTGGCCACGAGAAGAGTATGATGCGATGGTGTCATCGGAGCGATCCACAGTGTTGCGATCGTCCGTGGCTGCGACGGTGATGGAGCGGGAGGAGGCGCTCATGCCCGAGAGTCCGTCGTTATCAGGGCCATCGTTACCAGCGGCGTTAGAGACAGTCACGCCTGCCTCCATGGCCTCGTCGAGAATCCTACTGTGCATGTCCGTTCCGTCTGAGCCGCCGTTCTCGTGACTGGTGATTCCCCAAGACAGGGAGATGATGTCAATGCCGTGGTTGGCCTCATCAATTCCGGCCCAAGCATCTTCGCTGTGATCGATAATCCACTGGAGTCCGTTCATGGCCGATTCGTAGAACTCCTGCTCAAGCAGGTAGTTCTCGAAGGGGCCCGCCCCGACATCAGTCCCAATACGCACGTCGATGAGGGATGCGTTCGGCGCCGCACCGTAGTAATCGGATTGGCTGCCATCGGACTCGGTTCCCGTGGCACTCGCCATACCCATGCAAGCGGTTCCATGCTGGTTGCCATCGTCCGGGTCGAAGGACCCGTCCTCCTCGCGCCCCCCTGAGAGAAGACACTGCGGGTCCGTGTGCATGAAGCATACCGCATCGTAACCAGCTACGAACTTGCTGGATAGACCTGGGTGCTCGTTGTCGACCCCGGTATCGGTCAGAGCGATGTTAACCCCACGACCGCTGACCCCGAGATCCCATGCCCCTATGGGATATTCCGTTGAGTTACGAGCCTTGACCGCTGGAGTCTGGATATCTCCGTAGAATTCCAGCGAGCCGTATCGCTCCACCATAACAACTCCATCCAACTGGGTGAGCAGGGGTATCTCGGAGACGTCTATCTCTCCAATCAGTAGCGCATCGACGACTGGAAGCTCCAAGTGGATTTCATGTCCCAGCAAGCCCAGAGAGATTCGATCCACCTCGGTGACTGCACGCCCGTAAGAAAGACCGATATTGACCATGCCCGACGCTTCCTGGAGGGAGTCGTGAATTCCGTTGCGGTCTGCATCGAGTGAGGTCCACCTCCACCACGGCCCGGGATCGGCCCAAGTGACGGGAGTTTGGAATGGGGCCTGTGTCACCTGCCCCTCCTCGATGACCTGCGCTTCGTGGAATTCCGACTGAAGTCCTATGCTACCATGGAGAGGGAGAATCAACGCCACGCAGAATAGTGCTTCGAGCCAGCGGACTTTCATGGCTAGCCGAGCCGTGGCCCTGCCTTCAATCCAACCTCACTATCTGCAAACTCGAAGAGCGAATCTAGGGCAATTTATGGTGGGGGCACTGGGATTTGAACCCAGATCAGCGGGTGTCTTCCGCCTAGCGTGCACCCGGCAAGCGCACGCTCTCGGGTTGCGACGGGTCGGTGCTCCAGTTGGTCATCAAAGCCATCAGAAAACCCACTCGTCGTCATTCCCGTGCAACTGGAGCCCGCGGTACTACCAGGTTATACTATACCCCCAAGGGTAGGTAACAGAATGAACCCCCTCTTATGATGCTCTCGGTCCAGATGCGCAGTGTAGCCAGAGAGTCAAATCGATGACGCTATGGGGCCGACTATGATGCTAGTGAGGACCCATAGGCCCATGACCACGGTGGCCAAACCCCATGCCCGAGGTCGGACACCGACACTCAGGAGGCCAAAAATTCTCGACGTCGAACCCGGAAGGAGCGCTGCGGAGCGCACTATGAGGACCGCCGCGCCCGCGCAGAGCGAGAATCCGATAAGCATTAATGGGGCCAGGGCCATACCCGCCATCCCGGACCTAGCCACGGCTCCCACTCCCTGAGGCACCATGGACGGAACTCTAAGCCACAGTAGCCATGCAAGCCACAATCCTAGGTAGATGTCTTCTGTGAACCTCTGCAGGCTCCTCCATTCCCTGTATGGAACAGGCAGTTTGGAGTGCACCGATCCCGAGATTGCCTCTACCTCCATGATTCTCCCTCTCGCGACCATAGAAGAGCCATGATAGATCAGCAAAGCAGCGAGAAGCGCTTCGATGAATATCCAGTTAGCACCCAATCCGATTACTGAAAATGTGGCGATTGGGAGGGCCCATGCGACGAAACCTACTGAAGCAGCCCCAATCGTCATGAATCCGCCCACACCCGGAATCAAGGCCTCCTCGGGGACCTCGTACCTCCTATCGCTCGGCATTGCAAGTACGAACAGGGGGAGCAGGGTCGTACCCAGTAGGAGAGAGAGTACTGTGAGGGGGGAGTTTCCAGAACCCATGGCTGCGGAGTTAACCGCATCCTGTATCTCTGAAGGTGACATCGAACCAGGCTTCCATTCAGTGATGAAGCCAGCCGAGTCGATGACAACCACTGCGTCCGTTGCTCCGCTGGGAAGTGCCCTTCCTACAGTAGAATCATCCATCAGCAGAGGCCAAGTTCCATTGAGGGTCTGAGCATACTCGTTCAGGTTGATTGCCTGAGTTCCCTCCCCAGTTGCTATTTGGACGAAGCTCGGTTTACTTCCCGCCTCCCCGAGGATTATCTTGGCTGACTCGAAGTCATCCATCTGCCTCATTGCGTTTGGGGAGCCGGGGGTGAACATTCCCAATACCACAACCTCGGACTCATCAAGGAGGTCGGAAAGAGAGAGGGAACCCGAGTCCGGGTCGTGGGAGAGCAGTATGAAGGAAGGAGCGGCACCCCCCTCCCTATATGGCTCGGATTCGATATCAGGAAGGTGGATCGCAGGGCCCAGACTTGCCAGAGCAAGAAGAAGGAGCACTGCATACGCCGGTAGGGGGAGAGTTGCCCCTTTCAAGGAGAACCCGATCCAAGCGATTATGCACAAGGGGATAATCACGGCAGCCCAGTAGCCGTCGAGGATAGGGGGGGTGTCCTCGGGAACGTTGAACCGGAGAATAGCCCACGAGTCGCAGATCTCCCCTGGATCCTGATCTGTGAGGGTAAAGCAAGCATCGACCATATAGTTGCCAGGTGAAAGCGGGCTCTCGGAAGACCACAATAGGACGGTGCGGTTGGCTTCTCCCATCGATGTTCCGTGGGGAATCTCAAAGTGATCCTGCCAAATGTCCTCCTCGTAGTATCCGTGCCTCATCTCACGCCAATCTAATGGGCCAATCAACTCGATTGCCTGGTTAGAGAAATCGTCCGGGCCCCAAGGGGAGATGGGGGTAAACTCGACTCTAACCATTCGATTCTGGTCAAGAACGACATCGAGTTCGGTTTCGATGATGTCGCCATCGAGTTGCACTCCAGTTCGGGCATCGTAGGTCCCCCACCAGAGTGTTCCCGTCAAGGCGCATTCGTGCCTGACCTGAATGGTCAGATCGACTACATCGCCGATGCTCATGGTCACGTTGACATCGGATGACGTGGCTAGGAAAACATGGGGATCCGTACGGCCCTTGTTCATCACGATGGCATTGGTCTCCATGTTGGACAGGACCTCGACACCACCCATGGTGAGGGTGATGGTGAATTGCGTCTCCGACCCGATTGGGGTCCCTCCAACCAGATTCGTGAGTGAGCAGACGTCGCTCGAAGCATCCAGCGAAGCGAAAATCTGCACAGAGATATTGCCCTCGTAGCGCAGGGACTCCTGAATGGGGGGGGTTTGGGCCTCGATGATTGTTGGGGAGGTGGCTGAGCTGGTCTTGGAGAAAGTAACGCTTCCAGAGGGCAACCCAGTTACTGTAGTCCAGTTCCTATCGAGGTACTGGTAGTCATCGTCTCCCTTAAGGAAAAGCATGTGCCCATCCGGGTAATAGGCCTCGAATCCCGGGCCGTCGTGGGCCGTCGAGGTCTGGGCCATGCTGAACGAGGAGCCGGCAAGCAGAATCAGGACGGGAGCAAGCAGGAGCCCGCTTGTTCGGATTCTGGATACACCATCACCCGAGTCATGCCCAGGGACGATCCTGTTCAAACCTCTCGCCACCATGTCAAAGGAACCTCTGTGCTAGTGTCAGCGCCATTACAGCACCGGAGATGGTAGAGAGGAAATTCACGCTATGCTTGCCGAGGTATCCCCGATTCTCCAACATGGCACCCAGTAGCGAGTCCATGTGGCACCCCATCCAACCCACCCCTAACACCACTGTGAACATGAAAACAGGAGGCGTCGGATCACCATTGACGGCCCCTAGAACGGTTGAGACCATCGCGATGAGAAGCCCGCCATAGAAGGCGGCTACAGTACCGGTGGGGGACATGCCGCCGTTAGTTCCAGCGGGTACGGCCTCAAGGGTGGTGATGATGCGTGTCCTAGGGTCGAGCCTGCCTATCTCCGAAGCCAGGGTATCTGCTGTGGCGACGGAAACGCACGAGCACATGACGAGATAGGACCAGGCGTGACCACCGATGAAGAAATCAATTATCGCCACTGAGGAGGCGATGCCACCATTGGCAAGAACGTTCTTCCAGCCTCTGACTCCAACGTCGACCTCCCCCGTGGATTTCCGCTCTTTCTCATCGGACCTCCATTTCGTGGACACGGTGCCTACTATGAGGAAGGTCATCAAAACGGCCAGCCACGTCCAATGGCCCAAGAAAGAGACGAGCACCCCTATGAAAAGAGCGGCTATCAGGCCACCCCTATCCAATAGGTCCTTGGCTTTGGAAATCAGCATTAGTAGGGTGATTAGCAGGAGTGAGATCGCTTGTCCATCACCCAAGTCCACCATTTTCTCAGACAGTCTGTTTGCATCTGCGGTCAAGAACGATTCGGCAAGCGGGGGGGCGCGCAGTCCAATCGTAACTCAGAAGGGCGTGTCCAGAGAGCGTATCCCCCTCAGCAGGCGCCGTGCTATCACGAGTACCGTCGCTATCATCACAATTGTCCATGAGAGGACGATCAAGCTAGTCCCGCCATCCCCCAATCCAAACCATTCCTCAGGGGCATAGCCCGACAGGTAAGAGGTTCCGTTCCACAATGAGTGGCCCGCCATTGCTAGGGCGAGTGCGGGTCCTAGCGACTTCGGTGAGAATGAAACCGGCAG
>JASLNR010000009.1 GCA_030745885.1 Candidatus Thalassarchaeaceae archaeon | reverse complement strand
AGGTGTTTGAAGTCTGGTCCCGACCGGAGGTGACTGAGTTGATCGATCAGATAGGTGATATTGAGCATCCGATACCACTCGGGATGCGTATGCTGAAGGACGTACCCGAATTCAGGGCCATCGCGAAGAGGGCTGCGAAGGCCGTATTGTGGGGTTGACTCATGTACAAGTCGATGCAGAGGGTGAGATACCCCCCATTCGAGCATTCCCATATGAATCCGCGGGCAGTACCAATAATCGAAGTGGTCGTCGAGTCCGCGAACCCCCCTCCACCCGCGTTCAGAATCGGTAGCGATGACGACTGGATGGTTGAATGGAGGGGCTGCAAGGCAGACGACCTAGATTTGCCCAAGATATCCTGTGAAGTGTCTCGTGAACCGTTTCCATTCTTACTGAGGACGAGGGATGGTTGGTACATCGAGCCTGACCCGCTGCACAAAATGGCTCGTCGTCTGATTAGACCCACGGTCATTCTACTGATAGTCACCCTCCTAATACACTCCATGGAACCAGGACTGGTCAGCCTCGGGCTGTTGTCGGAGTCTTTCGCAGGTTCGTATCGTGTCGGCCCCCTCGACTACCCCAAGTTGCTTCTAGTGGCGTTTCCAGTGTTCATGATACCGATAGTCTTCCGAATGATTGCAAACCTGCGCGACATCAAGCGGCAGAATGATTTCATTGCCTCACCAGTGGAACCTCCAGAGATCTCCTTGGAAGTGGAAGGAGATGGCGTGAGAGTCAGTAGGGTTCGTATGCCGGTCGACACGATTGCGGTGAGGGGAAGGTTGCAGGTGGGTGTCGCCGTCCCGGAGAGGAGTAAGGTGCTCGAGTCTTTACAACGAGAAGAGGGGGGGCAGCCCTCCCCTGGGATGTCTACGAGGCTGCCCGAGAGCAGGATAACCAGCGGGGAGGAGTTGGGCACGGGGGTCGGTGAGGCCACCCCCATGCCCGTCGCACACCCTAGGGTCCTGCTTCTGGAGCCGATGAGGGTGCACGACCCGGGCGAGTGGGTCGAGATCAGGGGAGGGGGAACGGAAATGATCTTCAACGGCCCTGCGAATCGATGGCCCGGCTCGATATACTCGGCCTTGATTGCCGTGCATTGGGAGGTCGTCATCGATGCGATTAGGGACGATGGTACCCGCATAAAGTGGGTCAGCCACGTATTCGTCCCTGAGCGGCAGGGGCTGGAGTTCATTACCGAACTACCTGTTAGGAGCGGTAGGATAGAGTCGACCTAGAATTCGGGCTGCAAAGGGACCGGAGTCGGAAGTTCCTCGTGCAACACCTCGGTATCCAGCAGCTCGTAGTCCGAGTCTCTCCTGCGTGGTCGAAAGCCGGCCCTGAGTATCATCCTCTGGAGTTTCTCCACAGAAGCCTCGGTTTCGGTTGTGCCGGATGCAGAAACCACATTCTCCTCCATCATAGTAGAGCCAGCGTCGTCGGCACCAGCCAGCAACGCTATCTGCGCCACTTCGAAACCCATTGTAGGCCATGACGCCTGAATGTGGGGGACGTTGTCGAAGAACAATCGGGAAATTGCGACGTGTCTAAGGTATTCGGCCGGGCCTGCCCCGAGAGTAAGCCTGTTTTGACCCCGGTTGCGCGAGCCGAATGAATTGTTTCCTCCCAGAATGACGGGCCATGGCACGAATGATGTGAATCCTACCCTCCCATTGGAAACAGCATCGTCCTGCATACTCCTCACGCTGTCCATGTGGAGTACTCGATGCAGGTTACTCTCTCCAAATCCGAACACGTTGGTTGCGGATGTGGTGAGTCCGAGTTCCTGGGCCTCACGCATGACATTCAGCCAGTTCTCCGCTGTGCCCTTCTTCGGTGAGACATCTAGGCGTACCTCATCGACTAGCATCTCTGCCCCGCCCCCAGGGAGTCCGTGCATCCCTGCCTCCTTCAGATGAATGAGTACATCCTTGGTTGGCAACCCACAGACCTGCGAAATGCCTTCGATCTCGATCGGAGAGAAGCAATCCAAATCGATAGATGGGTGCCTAGTACTCAGTTCACTCAGCAAATCAATGTACCACTCCAGCTTGAGTTCGGGATGCACTCCCCCTTGCATCAGCACCCTTGAACCCCCTATGGTTTCCAACTCTGACAGCCTCTCGCTGATTTCGTCGATTGACTGAGTGTAGCTTTCAGGGTGCTCGGGTGGCCTGTAGAAGGAGCAAAACTGGCAGTTTATTGTGCACACGTTGGTGTAGTTCACGTTCCTATCGACAAGGTAGGTCACCTCATTGCCCGGGACCTGAGACCTCCTGCGAAGCATAGCCGCATGCATCAACTCGTTGATGTCGGCCGAGTCGTACAAAGACACGGCGTCTTCGACGCTTAGCCTAGGAGGATTCTCGGAGCACTGAGAACTTAGAATGCTCCTCCAGTTAGACAAAGGATCACCCCTCGCTACCGACAAGTGCCTCTATTTCTTCAATTGTCTTTGGGCAACCCGAAGTGAGGACCACTGGCCCGTCTGCGGTCACAAGCACATCGTCCTCAATTCTGACGCCTATCCCCGCATAACGGTCCGGAATCTCGATATCGTCCCTCCAACTTCCGAAATACAGCCCTGGCTCAACAGTAACAACCATTCCCGGTTGTAATATTGGCCCCTCGTCTTTATCGCCTTGCCTGCCACCACCGACATCGTGCACATCTAAACCCAGCATGTGACCCGTTCCGTGCATGAAGAAATTCCTGTAAGGCCCATTGAATTCCATATCATCTCCAATGGCCTCCTCAACGGTACAATCTAAAATCCCCAATTCAATCAAACCTTGAGCCAATACAACTGAAGTGGCTCTGTGCATTGAAAGCCAAACAGAACCTGCTTGACATGCATCAATCCCGGCCATCTGTGCTTTCAGCACGAGTTCGTAAATCTCTCTTTGTTGGTCGCTAAATTTCCCGCTGACCGGCCATGTCCGGGTAATGTCTGAAGCGTAGCCCGATACCTCACACCCGGCGTCCACTAGGACTAGGTCCCCGTCTGCTATTCGATTGTTGTTGGACTTGTAGTGTAGTATAGTCGCGTTCTCCCCTCCTCCGACTATCGACTGATAGGCCCAGCAGCTCCTTCGAGCTGTGAAGACTGCCTCTATCACTGACTGGATCTCCCACTCGGCGATTCCAGGCGAGGTGGCTCGCATCGCAGCGATGTGGGCTTCTGAGGCTATGTCTGAGGACTGTTGAATCATCGCGACTTCCGCATCGGACTTGATGACTCTCATATCATCGAGTGCTGTGGTGGGGTCGGCAAGCTCAACGGCCTGGGTCCGACTCACCAATTCGTCCAACTCGGGGTTCAGGTCAGGGAGATAGTACACCGATTCGCAATCATCGAGAAATTCGGAGACGCAATCGGACAGTTTTCCTATAGAACAGGTGCGGTCAACCGGCCAGCCCAATGCCGCGCCCTCGACCCCGATCCTCCGGCCCTCCCACAACTCGGTCTTGGTGTCGCGCGGCTGTACGAACAACGTGGTGACCCATTCGGAAGCTTCGTGATGAGCCATCAGGACGGCCTCGGGCTCACTCCACCCACATAGGTACAGCATGTAGGAATTGGCACGATATGGGTAGACCGTATCGTTAGAACGATACGCTACCGGATTCGTCGGAATAAGAACCAACGAGCTCTCTGGCAACTGGCCGAGAAAAGCGGACTGTCGAGATAGGTACTCGGATTCCGATAGTGCTGGCCCTACCATGCGCTCACCGTGTGCTTCGTTCCGAGGGGCGTTTTTAGCATGTGGGTAGGGGGGTCAGCCCTCGTCTTCGGACTTCCACTTGGGAATGGAAGCTGCGTCGTCACCGGAACGGTACCTCAAAAACACCGCCGAGAGGAGGAACAGGGTCGAGACCACTAGCACCAGCAGAGGATAGGGTAGTGGGTCGCTGGCTTCAGGGTGCACCAGCAACACTGAGATGGTACCATAATCATCGTCATCATCGATGACGTCGAGGGTCAGAATTGCCTCATCACCTGCATTGGAAGGCCACGAGAGGGTTCTGACGCATCCCTCAAACACAGGCTGGTTATCGATCTTCCAAACACACCTCAATCCTAATTGGTCGTTCTCCGAGTCATCTGAGAGCGAGGCATCCAGAGTCCATTCGGACCCAGGGCTCAGCTTCATCCTAGATCCGTCTTCGATTGGAGTCCCGTCTAAGGAGGCTATAGCCGTCGGGATGACGTTCTCGATGCTGAGTTCCCTAACCGTCGTGCTAGATACTCCACCCGCATCGGTGACAGTCAGGGTCAGTGTGAAATCGCCCGAGCTTTCTCCGGAGACGGTAAAGGTCCCTTTGTCCTCACCCATTGTTATCTGCAGAGGAGTTTGTCCTGTGTGCGACGGCTTCCTCAGTACCCACATGAAGTGCATACCTTCTCGGCCCCAAACTGGGTCATCGGATGCGCTGGCGTCGAAACTAATGTCGCCCGTCTTCTCTAAGGAGTGTTCGAGGCCTTCGATGGAAATCACTGGCGCTATGTTGTTCACCCTTATCACGATGCAATCCTGTGCGTATGTCACCCCAGACGGATCGTAGTTCTCAAAGTATAGGGAATGCCATCCATCGTCCAAGGCCGAGAAGTCGATAGACTCGAAGAAATCACCTTCCGGGCTTAGCACGGAGAGGTGCGTAGCGACATCCGAGTCGGCCTCCTCTGAACAAGCGTCCACGGAGCTCGATGCCGGTTCTGCGAAAATCCTGAGTTCAGGTGGGTTCCACCTCATAGGATACATGCTCCAGCCAGACACGGGAATCGAAGCGTGGACCCACTCGCCCTGCTCGGGCGAATCCACAATAATAGCTGACTTGGCCGTCTCGCCAAGGAATACCACACGGCTGGCATCCCATGTATGGCCGATCTCCGACTGCACTGTGATCCAGACATAGCAAGTACACGGAGAAATGATTTCTGCCTCCGAGTTATCGAGTGTGAACGTCCATGCCCATGAGGGCCTTGACCCGGAGGGATTGATCTCCTCTAGCGACGACGATATCTCGCCCCCCAACAGACTGGAGTTGGGGCCTATATCCCAGCGCACCATACTGGGCTTGACCTCGTCTTCGATGAATCCCGATATCACCATGGTTCCATTGGAGAACAGTCCGTTCTCGAAGTCGAACCCTATCAGAGGTGAGTCTTCAGGCTGGTCTGCAAAAGTTGTCACGGAAACGATGGTTACAGGGGCTACGAATAGCATCGCAACTAGGAAAATGTGTACCCTCACGAGTAGCGCCCGTACCATCAAGTAATGAATCCCATGCCTAGATGATTGTAAATCATCTATCTGAGATCTGTAGTTGCCATGCCAGTTCGTCCAACCACAGACCGAGAGTGGTTCTATCTACAAACTCGTGACTTGCCTCGGCCGTTAGTACGCATTCGCAAGCGGCAGCCGCCAGTGCCGCTGCATCGGTTATGGACAGGCCGTTGCCAAGCGCAGCGGCGAGTGCAGTGGCGGCTGCATCGTGCAGTCCGATTTGCTGGACTGGAGCAGGGGCCGCACAGGGAATGTGCATCGGTTCCAGGCCCGCTTGGTAAAGAGTCACCCCATGGATGCCACCTAGGACCAGCATGGAGCCCCAACCGTACTCCACAATCAACAACTTGGCGGCATCTGCCAGATTGGAGGTCATTTGCCTGCGACTGAGCAGTTCTAGGCCGCGCTTCTCAAACAGCACCACGTCTGCCCCCCTGCTCCTATCTAGTCCCGTCAGCTTGGGATCCATGATTACCGGGAGTTCGGCCTCCTTGGCGGCCTCGATCAAGGCTTTGGAGCCATCCGCGTTGAGTACTCCTTTGTCATAATCGGAGAGTACGATAGCACAACTGTCCTTCAGTGACGACATTGCTTGTTCGGTGAGGCCCTCGCATACCGAGTCGGGGAGTGGGTCGCGTGGACCTCTGTCCGCCTGCAGCAGTATCTGGCTCTTGTCCAGCAGACTCTCCCGGCTACCGTAGAATCGGATCTTAGTCAAGGTACTGCGCTCAGGCACGACCTCGATGCCACTGATTTCGATTCCTTTCTCGGATAGTTTCTCAGTGATGACCCTGCCCTCCCTGTCGTCACCGACGCAGCAATGGAGTTCGACCTGTAGGCCTAGGGAATTCAGCCCCATCGCAATATGGGCTGCCGCTCCGGGAGTTTCCTCCGAGCTGAGTATCTTGAGTACCGGGACCGGGGCGGTGGAGTCGAGGTTGTTGGCGTAGCCGTGGTGGAACCTATCCAGCATCACATCGCCAATCAGAGTCACCTTCGACGATCCCATGTCATCGAGCAGGGCCCTCAGCCTCCCGAGTGCGGCGGCACGTTCATCGGTCTCATCCATCATCCATGCGTGCGGATGCTCGCGAATGATGTTTGCTAACCGGCGAACTCAAGTCATGGACCTTGTCGTCGGGACGTGGAAAGACACGAAGGAGGATGGTTGTATGACGGGCAGGCCTGCCAAAGGCTCTGGAACAAATCCGCCATTGGAAGGCCTCTGGGAGAGAAGATACTGCTGACTCCGGCCGAGGTGGTCTTCTGCCACGAGCACAGGCATCTGAACTGGCCCCACGACGACTGGTTGCGCGAAGCGGCCGAGGAGTCACCGCAGTTGCTGGAAGAGGCTGTGGTAGTTGAGTCTCTCATGGTCCCTGGAAATAGGCTGGTAACACACCAGAACTTCGAATCTCTGGGACTGTCTAGCGCAGAGTCTACTTGGGGGCTCAGATGGACTTCCGAATCACACCCCCGAACGGACAAACCTGTCGCCGAGGTCAGATGGTACCATGCCAGCGAACAACTCGATGTCGAGGACCTATTCATTTGGTCGGAGCTGGTTTCAGACAAGGGTAGGATTCCTGAGATCCTGGTCGTAGATGACGAGCATGCAGTGGTAACCTATAGAGTAGGCAGAGTAGAACCGGAAGGAAGTATGGGAAGTCCGTCAGTCGATGGTTTGCAGTGCATCGCGAATCTCGAGGTAACGCACCTTGACAGTGGAGGGAGGTTTATCGTGGGGTTTGAGAAATGGTCCGAAGACAGAATCGGGGTGCCACATCCAGAGGGTAGGGTGCTGGATCCATGCACGAGCCAGATGCTAGATTCTCTCGATGACCCCGAGAACAGCACGATGGGGGCCGAGATCCTCCTCGACCTGCTGGAGAGGGGGCTGCACCCGCGTCCCGGTTTCAAGTACGGAACTAGATGGAGGTGCTACGACCGACCCCTAGGCGAGGGTCACGCGCCGTGGTTGGTGGTACACCCTGCTGAAGCACCGAGTGACTGGGGGGGTGCCTGTCTCGCATCGAGGCTCGCATCCGGAGTGGGGAAGACCTGGTTACACCCGCTGCAGAGGGATGGAGGATGGAGATACCTCTCGATTACCAGACCTCCGGCTGACTCCCGGTGGAGCAATCCCAGTAGGAGATAATTGTTCATTCACCGGGAGCTTGTGCTCTTCCTCTACCACCTGTTAGTACTGATACAGCCAGCAGCAGGCATACCACGAACATTCCGTTCGAAGGTTCCGCCAGCCAAGCGAACAAACCGTCACCGGTGAACGGTGACTCGGCCTCCAGCAGCAGAGGTATTCGCTGCTCCTCGCCATGAATATCCAACAGCACCAAATTGCCCCTAGCTATCATGCCCGGCTCGAGTAGTCCGGCAGGATCGATGTCTAGAGTGATTGGGTCGCCGGGCGAGAGGGTGACAGGGGTGGTGGCTGTGGCAATTCGCGATGCGGCGCCCTCCACCGCAATCGAGTAAGTGCGTTCTCCCCCTCCCTCGTATAGGGGGCGAATATACACGGTCGAAGACGAGTCCCATGACACAACAGCATGCAACTCCTTCACGGATAGTCTGTGCCCCACCATCAACCAGTCCAGTTCGATATCCGTCTTGGCCTCGCCCTCGCATCCTACGACCCCGAGAAGCCTGCCAGAATCTC
>JASLNR010000008.1 GCA_030745885.1 Candidatus Thalassarchaeaceae archaeon | reverse complement strand
ATGGAGTTTTAAGGTGCTGACATGGACGCCCCCGCGTGCTCGATCATCGTCAAATTGGGTTGGTTCCCAAAGAGTGGTAGTAGAGCATAGGTAAATGCAGAAAATACACCACTTCGTATGTTTTGAAAACGAATCACTGAGAGGAAATAGAATGGAGTATGATGTGGTTTTCTAGGGCCATCAAACAAAGGCCTTTAGGGACGGGGAAATCATCCGGACATCGGAACTTCTCGGACACTCTTATTACCCCCGACACAGTCGCTGAGAATCCGCGTTGGCCGAACCCCACTCCACCCGAGTAAGGGATGAGGCTGAATACGTGGTTGGCGCTCTGGTGAAAGAAAATGGAAGGAAACATTTTCGAAAAAATTCTCGGCCATGACAGTCTCTTCGTCGACAGACGTGCCTTCGACCACGCCTTCGAGCCTTCCACGCTGCCTCACAGGGACCACGAGGTGGAGGCCCTAGTGCGAAATCTGGTAGATGCCCTGAACGGACATATCCCTTCGAACATGCTGCTCTATGGAGTCCCTGGTTCGGGCAAGACCGTGGTCACGAGGTTCGTCTTGGGACAGCTCCTTGACAAGGGCGAGGAGATGGGGCAGAGGGTCGAGACGTACGAGATCAACTGCCGAGTCGTGGACACCAAGTACCGAGTCTTCCAGTCCATCGCGACGCAACTGGCTAGGCGCGGGGACACCCCCATCCCTTTCACCGGTTGGCCTACCGACAGGGTGTTGGACGCACTGATCGAGAGGATGGACGGGGCTGGCGGGGTGCACATAATCGTGCTCGACGAGATTGACAACCTCGTGGCTAGGGCCGGCGACGGGCTGCTGTACAACCTGACCAGTCTCAACACCTCCCTGCGAAACTCGCGCTGCTGCATCATCGGAATCAGCAACGACTTGCACTTCACTCAGCAGTTAGATCCCCGGGTCAGTTCGAGGCTGAGCCAAGAGGACATTGTCTTCCATCCATATGGGGCTCCTGAGATCAACGACATCCTACTTGAGCGCGTTAGCACCGGCCTGCGCGAGGATGTTCTCGGGCCGGGTGTGCTCGAGCTCTGCTCGGCATTGGCCGCGCAGGAGCACGGCGACGCGCGTCGGGCGCTTGACCTGCTTCGCATCTCGGTGCAAAAAGCGGAGCAAAGATCTCAGAAGAGCGTGGACCCGAGGCACGTCAGGATGGCGCAGAGCCAGCTTGAGTACGACCAAGTGACTCCTGTCCTGAAGACCCTGCCTCTGCACCAGAAGCTGTTGCTTTTCTCAATCAGGCTGAACGAAGAGAATGGACTCAGGAACATTTCTACCGGCGAGACATACCGAACCTACTCCGAGGCTTGCATGAAGATCAGGGTCGAGCCGCTCACCCCTAGGAGGATCTCGTCACTACTCAACGAGCTTGATACGCTCGGGCTGATCATGGCTAGGAATGTCAGCAAGGGACGCGGTGGTAGGAGTAAGCAGGTCAACTCGGCCATACCCAAAGCGGTGGACGCCATCACCACGATGAGCGAGAGTGAGCCTCTGATTGCCGAGGCCGCTTTGGGCAGGTACAACCTGCAGGGTCTGTTGTGAGGGCCGACTTCCCGCTCAGACAATCGTTAAACCGAATGGTAAGGTCGCCGGCTCGATGTCCATGCTGGAGTCTGAATGGGGAAGCGCCCTAACTAGGCCCAGCAGAGCTGCTTCGGGTGCCGCGGTCCTGCTCGGCTTATGGGTGCTGCTGCTCACTTTAGTGAATCTGGTCTGGGGAGCATACTCTTCGGGGATGAAGGTACTTTGGATAGGATTCGTCACCGGCGACAGTGCTGCTTCGAACATAGCCCACGATGGTCTGGAAGTGGTGGCTGACGACATCGTCTTCGGATTGATTGGAGTCGCCCTCCTCGGGCTAGGCGCGATGGGAATCGGGAAAGCCTTCGAAGGTGGCTTCTCGGCATGGGTCGGCGAGCTCCCACAAGGCGCGATACTGTCCAGCCTATTCTCCCCAGAGAGCGGCGTCAATCGGACAATGGCTAGTTGGATGATCGCCTTGGGCGTCGGGTTCTACCTGTGCTGGAGCGCGGTGAACACGACTTGGGTCGACCCGGGAGTCTACGCCGTGATGATCGTGTTGGTGTGTTTCGGCTTCGCCATGCACACGATGGCTGATGCCGAGTCCTGATACTAGGCTGGGGCGAATTCGCTGAGCAGTTTGCGGCAGCGCTGTTTGGCGTCCTCGCCGCACCACCTCACCACCACTCCCTTGTCCGGTTGGCCGTACAGTACCGCTGCGCCAAGCGGGGCCAGCGGGTGAAGCACGAGCGGGGCGAGGTCTTCCTCGCCGTCGATGTCGATCAAGCTGGTATGCCCCGAGTGCTTCCAAGATTCGATGGCTTCCTCGCAAGCCTCCAACAGAGAGGGCGTCAGGAAGCCGGCTGGACTGGAGCAGCTCAGGGTCCCGTCGTACAGAGATGTATCGATTCCAACGGCGCCCTCCCAGGGCTCCCTCTTGGTGAGTCCGTCAATCAGGGCGATGTCGGCCGGTCGGCCGAGGTCCTGTAGGGTGCGCACAGTGACGTCTCCGACGGCGATAACCGGTCCAGAGCCAGATTCGATGTGGGCGATGACTTGGGACATGGCGACCAATGGGTCGTCCTCCGGGCCCGCGAACAACTGACCGAATGGCTCCTTGAGCTCGGCTTCGACTTGGGGGGTCATGACCATCTTGCTCTCTCTGATCTGCCGTGGAACCCAGGGGCGTCCCTCCCGGTCGATTTCTCCCGCTCTAATCCTGGAACTGGATATCGGCTCGTCATCCCATGCTAGGGAGTGGTCGGAGACGATGATGTGCAGAGGTGGCAGTCCCCCTCTCTCTCTGAGGAGGTTGATTTCCTCGCACTCAGAACGGGTCTCATCGGTGCAGACTATGGCAGTGGCATCGAGATGCGAGGGTGCGGGTCCGTGACTGTCCTCTAGAACGTGGAAGTCGACCCTTTCGGCATACCCTCTCAAGGCCTCCTTCATCTCCATGACCCTGACGCCCCATGGGTTCACCCGTGGATCCTTCGACTGGGCCATCGAGTCGGCAGTCAGCCAGACCTCGATGGAGGAGCACTCTGACAGGCCGGTGGCCATCAGTGCCATATGGCCTGCATGGAAGCGATCGAAGGTGCCGCCGATAAGCCCGACGTCGTGCATTAGATTCCCGCCTCTTCTTGTGGACAATTAGAGTGTGTGCCCCGGGGCGTAACGGAGGCCTTCACAGCGAAGCTCGGGCTCCTGACCCACCCCGGGACGTCTGTCGAATTGTGGGGTAGTCCCTTGATTCATTCCTTTCAGTCATCCGGGGACCTAACACAATCCGTCCACTTGTTTTGCTCCAGTGATCATTCCGTTGCAGCTGGTCACACTGGTCTTCGACAAGTGGTGACCCGAGCTTGGTACCGTGATTCATCCTATTCCTCCAGCGGGGGGCTTCGTCGCCACGGTGTTGCAGCTCGGGCATACATCGGCCATTGGAGGTGGTCAAGAACCCCTCGGTCGCTGAAAACCGGGATTTCATCCCGAAATCGAAGTGGCTGGGACGATTCCCGTATGGTAACCAGAGCTTCTCAGCAAGAGTCTCTCTGCGATATGGGCATCGCCATCCATGGCCTCCGTCGATGAGAAATCCGGCCATTTCTCAAGAGGTTGGGCTAGCCAACCCGACAGTGGGTGGGTCCGTCCCTGAGGAGGGGGGCGCGAGTCGTTCACAGCGTCCAAGGCATCCAGCAGGTCGAGCAGTGGGTCGGCGCTCTCGGGCAGGCCTGCGCGCTCGCGTCGTCCCCTCAGCCTGCGGGACAGGTGTGAGTGAAGCTCCGAGTCACATCCGGGGTGCTCGAATGAACGTAGTCCGGGTGCCTCGCAGCGATTCCCTATGGGGCGCAGTACCGCCGCGCACCATGGCACCGGATTGGCTATGGCCCATTCCGTAGTACCCTCCTCCTCCAACAGGCCTGAGAGAATCCTGACAGAGATTGGTGCCCACCATCCCGGAGGCAGTTCCAGTATGCCTTCCAA
>JASLNR010000007.1 GCA_030745885.1 Candidatus Thalassarchaeaceae archaeon | reverse complement strand
GATGCAGTGCTCACCGGTTTCGTTGAATGCTGATCTTGACCATGGTTCTTCGACCCAGTATGCCGGGCCGTAATCGCTCTGCTGCCTCTTCGGCTCTACGAAGCGCCACATCAGATGCGTCAGATTGATGTTCGTCGAGTAGGGGAATGTGACATCGAGGCAGAACCCTATCGGGATATCGCCGCTATCGGGAATCGTCACGTTTCCCGGGTCGGCGAGCCACTGACGCGCGGTGGTATTCTCGATGCCCACTATGGCCCTGTAGCGGGGGTCGTCTGCTATCTCGGTCATGTAGAACGCGATTCCGACGTTCCTGACCGCTATGTGGGCTATGTCTTCGGGGTACTCGTGGAAGGCATTGCCAATCTCAATGGTGTAGCAGTACGAGTTGTGAACGCCATAGTGCCAGTCGCAGAAGTCACCGGTAGTGGGGTAAAGCTCTGAGGATTGCATCGGTGCGTAATCGGTCATCTGCCCCATCACCTGGCCATGGTAGACCAGATACTCGTCATCAGGGCTGTAGCAGTTGGTGCAGTGGCCCCACGGCCAGAGCACCAGCTCCGAGAAGGAGTGCCAAGTCAGGGTCGTCTTGAACTCCGAGGCCCCGTCACCGTCATCGTCGTTCATCTCCGTGAGGTCTTGTATGAACTTGGTCTCCGGCTCGGTGTTTCCCCCCATCCAGTCCTCGTCGACCTGTCCGTCCGCATCATCGTCCTTGCCATCGACGTGATCCTCGTTGACGAGGCCATCGCCATCGTTGTCCTCATAGTTCACAGGGCCGTTGTAGACGTCGTTGTTGGCACCGTCAACATAGCACATGCCGGGGAATAGCGGGCCGGTCGCGCCGAGTGGTGCGCCCCACTCGAACTGGTAGTTGCGATTCAGGTCGACGCCGTCGCATCCCTCGTCGACAGACTCGTCGATGTCAGGGATGGGAGTGATGCCGGTATGGGTGTTGTCTCTGAGGTTCTTCCTCCAGCCGGACGTGCGGCAGTTCTCCCAAGCCGTGGGACCGCAGAATTCCTCGCGGTCGTAGCGGTTCCCATCGACGTTCAGCATTGGGATGAGGTAGATCTCACGGGTGTTCACCATGTCGGTGATGAACTGCTCGGAGAAGTCCTCGTCGACCCCGAGGTCGCCTGGGCCGCACGGCGTACCGTCGCCATTGCTGTCCTGGTTCGACTCGTTGAGCAAACCGCAGTCACCGTCGTCGTCGAGGCCGTTCCATGGGTCCTCGTCGATTAACCCGTCGCCATCGTTGTCGATCCCGGCCATGCCGTAGTAGTAGGCCACGGTCTCTAGGAAGAACATCGGGACCTCGTACGACATCCACTCGCGGGCGTGGTGATTGCCAACGAGCATCACATCAGGTCTGTCTTCGTAGTTGCCGCAGTCGCCGACGAAGACGTTGCAATCGCCTCCCGCAGCGTCTAGCGTCAGCTTGATCCAAGGGCTGGGGTGATTGTAGTACCATCCCTCGTAGTCGGTGGAGACGGTCTCGTCACCACGGGCGTTAACCCCGCCGATGAGCCCCTCGTGGAAGCTCATTATCTCCGGATTGCGGTCGGCGAGGAACAGCATCCTATTCTTCATCGAGAAGTAGTCATGATACTCACGGAACTGGGCCTTGCTGTCACCACCCCATGGGAAGACTTGGAAGACATACTCATCAGACCAAATGTCCTCAGGGGCTATTTCCGAGCCGGCTTCTTGGGCGGAGGAGTGCGGTGCCATCGCGACCGGTGAGACGAGCGAGAGCAGCAGGGGAAGCAGCATCGCCGCTACTGGGATGCGCCCACTCGGAGGCTGATGGCCCCTCATAATCCCGATTCCCTCAATCTCCATCCTATCAGTTAGCCGAGTCGCCAGTTGGTATTGAATCGCACGGAGAGCGGTCCGCTTGAACAGGTTGACTTTATCAAGAGGTGTTTGGCGGGCGGGGCATGGAATGGTTGGACGAACTCATGGATGGGGAACCTATCATCATGAGTTTCTCCGGTGGCACACTTTCGGTAATCGTCGTGGCAATATTGTTGAGCAGCGCGGCGGCGGTGCTTGCGCGACGCTTCGTATTCCCAATTCTGATGGACATCCTCTCGAAGACCGATCGAATCGACGGCAAAACTCTGTTCGCGCCAAAGTCGCTTGGTTGGATGGTCGGGTTCCTTGTCATGCACACGGCTATCGACTGGATCGGGGAGAATTTCGAACCCGTTTGGGACGAGAATCTGATTAGCACGGTTTCTAACGCTATATGGGCGGCCTTCGTCCTACTCATGCTAATCGCGGCCTACAGGCTCGTCGACTACCTCGATGCCTTCATTGTCGTCGAAGGCGGTGACATGGCGTCCCGACGCTCGCTGGCTAGCGTTGCCGAGTCCGTCGGCAGGCTCGTCGTCGTCGTTATTGGAATCTTCATCCTCGCGGGCCTTGCGGGCATGGACCTCAATGGCCTCATCGCCGGTCTTGGGATTACCGGTCTCGCTCTCGCACTCGCGGCCAAGGACTCGGTCGCAAACATCTTCGGCGCGATCTCGATTCTGATTGACAAGCCGTTCAATGTTGGTGACTGGGTTATTGTCGACGGTATAGAGGGAGAGGTCGTTACAATCGGTCTGAGGACTACGCTGATTCGGACCTCTGCCGATACCATGGTTTCCATCCCCAACTCGAACATTACCAACTCCCCGGTCGAGAACTTCAGCCAGCGCCGCTTTCGGAGGATTCGGCCCAACCTCGAATTCGAAGCAGATAGCGATCAAGAATCACTGCGCAACTTCTGCGACTCGCTATGCAGTCAGGTTCTGGATGATCCCCGGGCAACCAAGCCCGAGGACTCCTGGGTTCGCGTCAAGTCCTTCGCCCCCTCGAAGGTGACCGTTGCCACCAACTTCTACTGCGTCTCTTCCGGTAAGACGGAGAGGGAGCTCACGGAGGACATCCTGATGATGGCTAGGGCTAGGGCCTCCGAACACGGACTCAAATTCCACGAGCCTCGTCGTAGAGAGCACCAGTCACTGTGAGGGTACGGGCGCATGGGCAGCCTAATCCTCATCCGGCACGGCGAATCTTTGTGGAATGCTGCAAACCGCTTCACAGGCTGGACCGACGTCGATCTCTCCGGCAGAGGTGTCGAGGAAGCCGAGGAGGCGGGGCGCCAGCTGGCTGAGATTAGATTCGATGTCGTCCACACAAGCGACCTCGTTCGTGCCCAGAGGACCGCTGAGATCATCATGATGCAAAATCGGGCTTCGGAGGATGTTGTTCCGACCAATTATGACTGGAGGCTCAACGAGCGTCATTACGGGGCCCTTCAGGGGCTGAACAAGGCCGAGACGGCGGAGAAGCACGGTGCAGAGCAGGTTCACGTCTGGCGCCGCTCGTTCGATGTCGCTCCCCCGGAGGGGGAGAGTCTTGAGATGACGGCTGACAGGACCATTCCCTACTTCACCGATGAGATTGTGCCGGACCTAGCTGACGGCAGGAACGTCCTAGTCTCGGCTCACGGCAACTCACTGCGTTCTATTGTCATGCATATCGAGGGAATTAGTCCCGAGGACATCGTCTCACTCGAGATACCCACAGGTGAGGCGATTCACTATTACTACGATGAGGGAGTCATCGCCCGAGATGAGTGAACGGCCTCTCGGGGGGCGGGGACATTCGCTTGTAGAACCCAAAGAGAAAGTAACTCAGAGAGAGCGAGGCAAAGGGAATCGGAATCTCTACAAAATCCGGAGGGAATGTGTTGATCAGACTGGCTATTCCGAAGAAAGCGGCCATTATCGAGAGGGCTCCGAAGGTGCGATTGCTAAACATCCGCTTCTGGTACGCCTTAACGTAGGTAAGCGTGGTCACCGCAGGCTCGGGCGCTCCCGATTGGTGCGAGGTGGCCTCGAGGACGTCTAGCAGACATTGCTCGTACTCCCATATCGCCAAGCCCCCCCGATGTGAGTAGAAGGCATCGTCGGAGGCCCAGTAAACTGGGGCTGTCGACTTCCAGCCATCTATCAATGCCAGGCGCAGGGGGGTTATTTCCAGAGTTGTCCGCGAGGAGTGGTGGATCCTGGACAGGTCGTGGACCATGGATGCGAGGTCGCGCATCGCGGGAAATTCGCAGGTGTGGATCCTCAGAGCGTCTGCCAGCCTCGGCCTGCCTATCCTGAGCGAGTCCGCAGAGACATCCGACAGTCTGACATCGCCGAGGCTGAGGGTGCAGGGCTGGTTCCTCGAGTACGAGGCGCGCCAGATGAAGGATGCTCGGAGCGACTCCTCCAGCCACTGGGTTCTAGCGTTCCAGCGCGATGGGTCGGGTGGGGTGGTCCTAGCAGCCTCGGCTTTGACGTGATAACAGCCCAAGGCCGCACCAGCCTTCCGCAACTCGTTCTGGGCTGCAGCCATATCGTCTACCTCCAAAGCCCTTTCAATCTCCCGTGCTGCATCTGTCGTGGGAGACTCTGCGGGTCTGATGATGATGAGGTCGGTGCCTTCCCAAGAGTACCCCCCCGATGGGACACGAGAGTCCTCGGGAGCCGCTTTAGCCCGCGCTCTGAGTCGTCCGTCCGAACCCCACGGCAGGAACTCTGCGAGCCACTCGGACTCAGCGGACAGAGTGGCCACGGGTCCGCGATCCGTTTCCACAACGGACAGGGCGTCAATCGACTCGGGATCCGGGACCTTGCCCCATGAATCCAATTCTGACACAAGCATACTCCAATCAGTGGGACTGGTCAATTGCACGGGCTCGAGCATCTCACACGATAGTCCGATTCCTGCGAATGCGACCGAATTGAATCCCGCTGGCGCAGATGCCGTGGTCTCGACCTCCGCCATCGACGCAGGCCTCCACACTCGAGTCCGCTCGATCATACGACGCCTCGGTAACACGACAGGGTCCCGGTCTTCATTGAATCGGTCAGCGAAGGCTTGAATCACAGAGGCCCGAGGGAGTAGCATGGGGGAGGTGGGGTCTAGCATCCCGCTGGCAGTCGACATGGACGGCACTCTGATTCTCACAGACATGAGTTGGGTTAGCTTCTCGAAGGTGATTGCAAGGAGGCCGTGGATTCTACCAGGGGTGCTGCTCAAGGAACTAACTGGGCAGAGAGCCAAGTGGAAGCGTGACCTTGCCGAACGGCTTGTCTTCAATCCCTCTAAACTCAAGTACCACACGGAGTTTCTGGACTGGTTGACCGGCGAACATGCAAAGGGCAGACACATGGTCTTGGCTACAGCATCTGATAGGATAGTCGCTGAGCAGGTCGCCGGTCATGTCGGCTTGTTCTCCGATGTGATGGCATCGGATGCCTCCTACAACCTCCGTGGTAAGCGAAAGGCGGAGTCACTAATCGCCCGCTTCGGAGAGCGTGGATTCGGCTATGCAGGGAATAGCAAGCACGACTTGGAAGTCTGGAAGCACGCAGGTCAGGTAATCGTAGTGAACCCTGAGAGAGGCCTTCTAGATCGACTAGGGGACGACGCTGACATCGTATTCGAGTAGATTTCGTAGAGGCAGTTGGGCTTAACCGTTAGATGCGCCGGGAGAGGCCATGGGTCGACGTAGTGGTATAGGACGTCGGATTGACAATATTGCGAAGTGGTTGTTGGGGTTCGGGGTAATAGTCGCGCCCGCTAGGTTCGTCTCAAACTCATGGATGGCTTGGAGTTTCGTTTCTAGGTTGGATCGAATCCGCGTGAATCGGCAGCGTGGCAGAATCAGGACCGGGGAAATGCCTCAGCACGTTTCGATCATCATGGATGGTAACAGGAGATTCGCTTGGAATCTCAGCCTAGGGAGGGAACTCGGTCACAAGCACGGCAAGGAGAAACTCAAGGAGGTGATGGATTGGATATTGGATCTTGGTATCCCCTACCTTACCGTCTACGCACTGTCAACTGAGAACATTACTAGTCGGGACCCCGAGGAGCTCGAGTCTCTCTACGACCTCTACGTCACGGGTCTGCAGGAGATCTCTGAGGATCCGAGAATACATTCCAAGAAGGTCAAGGTGAGCGCTGCTGGACGAATCGAGAGCTTACCTGACAGAGTCAGGGAAGCAATCTCCTACGCCGAAGAAAGGACTGCTTCCTACTCTGATTTCACCTTCACGGTCTGCTTGGCTTACGGAGGCAGGGAGGAGATCGTCGATGCGGTCAAGGAAATTGCAAAGGACCACGCATCTGGCGATCTGGATCTCGATGCAATCGATAACTCGGAAATCTCAAGTCGCCTCTACGATGCTCAAATCCCCGACCCCGATCTGGTGATCAGGACCAGTGGGGAGGAGCGTGTCTCCAACTTTCTGCTCTGGCAGATAGCTTATTCCGAGTTTTACTTCACCGATGTCCACTGGCCGTCTTTCTCCAAGGGAGACCTGTATGATGCCATTGAGACATACCAGATCAGGAGGCGTCGCTTTGGCGGATGAGGCGTACCTGAATCCTGCCGTGGCTGTCGATGCGATTGCTTTGCGTGAAGGCGCGTCCGGAACCGAGGCGCTCCTCATCAGGAGGGGGGGGCGACCATGGAAGGGGCGACTGGCTTTTCCGGGCGGCTTCGTTGACCACGGGGAGGATCCAAAGGACGCGGTTCTTCGCGAGCTGATAGAGGAGACGGGGGTGACGGGCCACGATCCCGTGCTGTTCGCTGTACACGGAGACCCCAAACGCGACCCTAGGAATCACATAATCGCCATATTCTACATGGTATCGGTGGATTCGGGTGCAGTGCCTTTCGCTGGGGACGACGCCGCAAATGCAGAATGGGTACCAATCGAAGGACTGCGTGCCGATCTAATGGCAGGAGACCACATTCAAGTCATTGAGCGAATCCGTGAGTAATCCTATGACCCCGAAGCCTCTCGGACGGGTATGAACCGAAAACTGAAGATCGATACTGGCGAAGCCAAGTTCGGGCCCTACAGCCCGGGAATTTGTGTTGGGGATCACATCTGGCTGTCCGGGCAGATAGACGTGGATGCCGGTGACGACATAGGGTCTCAGACGCGTGGTGCCTTGGCCAAAATAGATGATCTGCTAGCGGCCGCAAACAGCTCAAAGGCCGATCTCGTCAAGGTCACGGTCCTGATGCAAAATATCGAGGACTATGCGGAAATCAATGAGGTCTACAGCGAGTGGCTCGGTGACACCATTCCCCCGGCAAGAGCGGCATACGGTATCGGCAAACTACCACTAGGTGCGCTCGTTGAGATAGTCTGCGAGGCCTATCGAAACTCTGGTGAGTATCGCACGGACCTACCATCAGAACTTGAGGAGGCATTAGTCTAGGTGGATTGCAAGACTAAGTCCCATTGCATTTTCACATAGCGGAAAAGTACAGGAAGTAGGATTTCAGCGATTCAAATCGATTAGTGGAGGGTCGGGGTGTGAGTGTTTTCAAGGCCTACGACATCAGAGGAATTGCTGGAACTGAATTGGACGCTGAGTTCGCCGAGCGCCTCGGTAGAGCAATCGCAACTCACCTAAACGCGAAGTGCGTATCAGTCGTCAGGGACATCAGAGACTCGGGTCCCGAGTACCATGCGGCCTTCGTTAAGGGACTAAATGCCGCGGGCGCCGATGTAATGGACCTAGGAGTATCAACCACTGGGGTCCTCTATCGATCGACGGTAATTCTGCCCGTAGATGTGGCAGTTGCGATAACGGCCAGTCACAACCCACCCGAGTACAACGGCTACAAGATCTGCCATGGAACCATTCCTGTCGGAGGTGAGGCCCTGCAGGATATTCGAAGGACATTCGATGGGGGAGATTTCCGTGAGGGAAGCGGCACCTACGAGGTTATGGAGGATTTTGAGGAGAGGTACATGGAAGAAATCTGCCAGAGTGTAGGCAAGCCCGCTCGTGACATCAGGATTGCTCTGGATTGTGGAAACGCTGTCCCAGGGCCGCTCGCAGTAAGGCTCCTAGAGCGCCTAGGCATCGATGTGATTCCAATCTTCTGCGATTGGGACAGCGCCTTCCCAAACCACCCCCCTGATCCAACTCGGCCAAAGAACATGGTCGATCTGGCTCAGGCGGTAATCGAGAACGGAGCCGAGTTTGGCATAGGGATGGACGGGGACGGGGACCGATTGGGCGTGGTAGACGAGCAAGGGCGATTCATCCACCCAGACCGTCTGCTGGGCATTTTTGCCAAAGATGTGCTATCCGGCCTGTCAGAGGATGCTGGTGAGGAGCAGCGCATCATCTTCTACGATGTCAAATGCAGTATGGCCCTCGAAGAAGCGATCGAAGAACTGGGGGGTATTCCTCGCATGGTTCGCACCGGCCACACCTTCATGAAACTCGAACTAAGGAACCATCCCACTGCGCCTATGGCCGGTGAGATGTCCGGGCACTTCTTCATGAACGACCATTGGCATGGCTTCGACGACGCCTTGTACAACAGCGCTAGACTTCTCGAGATAGTGGGAAGAGACCCTCCGCCCGAGCAAGGTGGGCCCAAATTCTCCGAGCGCTTCTCATTCATGCCAGATTATCCTACCACCGACGAGGGGAAGGTCCCTCTTCGGGGCGAACGTGAAGAGGTAATGGCTGCAGTGAGAGAGGCTTTCTCGGACATTGAATGCTCAACTGTAGACGGAATCAGAGTTCGCTATGATGATGGGTGGTACCTCTGCCGTCCCAGTAATACAGAGCCGATACTAGTAATGCGTGCAGAGGGACGGAACCAGGATGCTCTGGAGTCGATTCTTGCAGATGTTGATGTTCGAATCGGACATTTGGTTGACCTCACCGAATTACGCTGATTTCCACCGATTCGCTTATTCAGAATTTCGCGGTGGCCGCGATGCTGCCACTGTAGCTTAGCCTGGTAGAGCGTCTGATTCGTAATCAGAAGGTCGGGAGTTCGAATCTCCCCAGTGGCTCCATCAAGGTGCCAAGCCCATCTCATCCAGCCTGTCGTAATATTTCCTACAAGACTCCTTGAGTGAGCCTATTACCGGTAAGGAGTCGCCGGAGAGGAAGCTCATAGTTGCGCCACCTCCTGTGCTATTGTGAGTTATATTGTGAGCCATCCCCCTCTGGTTGACGAGGGCGCTAGTATGGCCTCCCCCGATGATAGTGACGGCCGAAGTCTCGACGCACATGTTGAGTATCTCGATGGTGCCGAATGCGAATCCCGGGAGCTCGAAATAGGACGCTGGACCGTTCCAGAGGACGCATCCCGCCTCTTCTATCAGTGGCCGGAGATCCATCAAGGTCTGGACGCCGATGTCGTAAATCGGATGCTCAGTAGGTAGATCTTCCAAAGATTTAGGGTGCCTACCACCCTCGATTTCAACGATGATATCTCGAGGCAGGAAGAGAGTCTCAGAGTGATTGGAAATAAGATTCTCTGCCAATTCCCACGTCTTGTCGAAGTCCTTGCCCATCGTTTTCCGGATGAACTGCCTATTACTCTCTCCGATGTCGTTGCCATCGGCCCAGAGCATCAGATTCCCAGAAACACCCACGAAAGCGATTCGTTCAATGTGCCCTCTGTCAATCAAATTCAGAGCGACCTTGAACGAGTCGTCGCACTTGGCTCCGCCGAGTATTGCCAAGTAGGGATTTGGGGGGTCGGAGAGAGCTATGCGCAGACTATTGATTTCGTCCTCCATCAGAGAACCGGCAACGCAAGGCAAGGTGTTAGTGAATCCGGTTAGCGTAGGTGACCTCCTGTGAGCGGTTGCGAAAGCATCGGTCAAGTAGACGTCGGCCACAGATGCGAGTCTAGCCACGATGCGGGTCGACTCGGTGGCCTCGTTACCGTCGTACTTGATGCCATACTCCTCTTCGTTCATCCGCACGTTTTCGAGGAAAATCAAATCGCCATCGACCATGCCCTCAATCGCTTCTATTGCCTCATCACCACACACGTCAGGTACGTACCTGATGGATTGGCCCATGATCTCCGAAAGATGCTCGCAGTGCCTAGAAGTGTCTGTGAAGTCCGCCCTTCCCGGTCTGGACTGGTGCGTTAGAATGGCGACTCTAGAGTTTGAGAGTTCTCGGAGAGTTGGTACGACAGCGCGCAATCTGCTGTCATCCAGAAGATTTCCCGTGGATGGTTCCAAGGGTGAGTTGGCGTCGACGCGGTAGAGAATGGTGCGCCCCTCAAGGCGAACGTCGTCCAACGACAGCACGCCTTCCACGACACGCCCACCAACAACCCACCTTTGGCCATTGTGGATGCTGAATAGTATCTATTGGACCCAAAATGCCTTTCGCCTATGGCGAAGCAAGCGCCAGTGTGGAATGGGAGCCCTCCAGTCTCATCGGACCCGGCGGGCAGGACTGGCGCGTGCCTGTCTCGGAGCTTGAGTCCAGACAATCCAATCTATCAATTGGCCTTGCAGAGTCGGGAGTTGAGTCGGTTTACATCGATGACCCCGTCGAGCTCTACTGGTTGACCGGGGGGCGTCAGAACTCCGCCATACTGATTGGTGCTGATGGTTCTGACATCCAGACACGACACTGGGTCCGGCAATCGCTCGAGAGGGCTAATTACGAGGCCGGTGGCGACGATTGCCCCCACATAGTCGAGTCGCATCCCCGGATGAGCGGCCTCGAAGCATCACTCCTCAAGGTCGGATGCACTCGCAGCCCAGGTCTTATCGCGGGAAAGATCCCTCACGCACACTGGAGTTATTTCACCTTGAAACTCGGCGGGCTTACAGGAAATGACATTGATTGTACCAAACTGCTCTATGATTTGAGAGAGACCAAGTCCGAATGGGAGATCGCCATGATTCGCGAGAGCGGCGAGGTCAACCGCTCGATGTTTGAGGCTGTTCGCGATTTCGGCGGATTGGGCAAGACCGAGCTTGAGTTGGCAGGTGCTGCTGACGAGGTAAGCAGAGCAGCGGGCTTTGGAGGCAGAATCCGCATGCGCAGGTGGCCGATGGATTGTGACAGGGTGGTAATCGCCGCCGGTCGCTCCGGAGCGGTCCCCTCGTACTTTGACTCGGCTGTGGGTGGACTCGGGGGCAGTCCGATATCATCACTCGGCGCCGGTTTCGCTGAGGTCAGAGAGAGCCAGCCCGTTCTCGTTGACATCGTTCACGTGCACAGGGGATACGTGTCCGATTGTACGCGTATGTTCAGTGCTGGCTCGCTCTCTAGGGAGTGGGCGAGCAGGCTGGACGATATGGTGGAGATTGAGGCTGCCGTAGTGGATGGGTTGGGTAAGGGGGATGACTGTTCATCCACATGGGTAAAGAGCAGCAGAATGGCGGCGGAATTTGGCTATGCCGAGCACCTGATGGGAATGCCTCCAGACCAAGCCAGATTTCTAGGGCACTCGGTCGGCCTTGAGCTCGATGAGACTCCTGTAGTCGCCAGTGGCTTCGATCGCCCCCTGTGTGTCGGGGGCACAATGGCAATCGAACCAAAGGTCATCCATCCCGACGGCGCCATTGGAACAGAGGATACTTGGGTGAGGACTGATGGTGGAATGGAGTGCCTTACTGCCGGCGCCGATTTCCCCTTAATCACGGAGTGGTAAAATGGGCGAAAAGCCGATTGTCTCTGTTTTCGGCTCGAACGACCTCTCCGACGCCCTTGAAGTGGGGATCCTGTGCGAGGAGCTCGGCAAGGCCATAGTAGATCTCGGTTGCAGAGTTGCCTGCGGTGGATTGGGAGGCACTATGGCCGCGGTATGCAAGGGAGCACGGTCCAGTGATGGCTACCATAGCGGGGACGTCGTCGGTATTCTTCCCATGGACGATGTCGCCGCGGCAAACCCCTACGTCGATGTGGCGATTCCCACTGGTCTAGGACTGTTTCGCAACATGCTGGTCGCCCGGGTAGGGGATGCATGCATTGCCGTCCGAGGTGGTTCGGGGACCCTCTCCGAGATTGCCTTCGCGTGGCAGATTGGCAAGCCGGTGGCGGCCATGTCCTCCACTGGAGGGTGGTCAAGTGAATTGGCTGGACGGACTCTCGATCAACGCAGGGATGACGTGGTTGCAGACCTAGCGAACGTGAGGGAGGCAGTGATCTGGCTAGAGGGCGTTCTGGGCTTGTGAGATAGGGCTATGTCCGACGTCGACCGGGGTAGTACGTGAGTCGTGCCAAGACGGAGGCCCAAAGGCGGCTCGCCCGTATACTGAGGCACCGCCGCGAACCGCATGGCAAGCCAATCATCGACCCTTCCATCCTTAAGGGCGTGCAGGTCGATGATGCTGGTATCGTGGAGCTCTGGATTCGGCCAACGCACGCGCACTGTGCCTGCTGCCTAGATGACTTGGTTGATCTCAGGAGGGTTGTCAAGGAACAGAAGAGCGTGCTTGCATGCCACTTGGAGGTAGTCGGTGTCCCCCAATCCGAGCGGTGGACTGCTGCTGTGAATGAGTCGGGGTAATTACTCGTCAGAATGCGTGGTAGCGGAATCTCGCCAGAGACCACTCTGCCGCTCTTCGACTTGCTCGATCTTCGAGTGGATTCTGCTTGATATCCACCACACTCCCACGCCGAGGCCGATGATTGAAATTACGAGTGCTTCCATCAGTTCGGGATTGCTCCAGTCAGCCATTTTTTCACCTATAGTGGGGGTATGACGTCTATGTCACAAGGGCCGGAAGGATACAGGCAGCACGTTAGGATGCCGCCATTGGATATTAGCCCCTCATCTAGACCGGGGGGGGTCTCGTCTGGAATCTCTACCCTGCCCCGAACCAACCTGACTAGGCAGGTCCCGCAATTACCAGAAGTACAGTTGGTTGGAATCGTAATTCCTGCAAGTTCGGCGATCTTGACCAAGGGGGTGTCGGGATTCGCGGGGGCGGCCCCGATAATTGTCGAGCCACGGTAGAAGCGAATGATTGGAGGGCCCTCAGACATCAGAGTCCTCACCGGTCTTCCCAGCGAGTCCAACGTCCAGTTTGCTTGTTGAAGCGAAGTCCGGCCTTTTTCATCCACTTGTTGAACTTCGTGGCACCGGCTCCGGTAGCGATGATGAACTCCTCCCTGTCTTCTTGGGCCTGGATATAGCCCTTGGCGGCGATAGTCTGGTCTATCCATTCATCGATGCTCATCAGGACTCCTGTCAGGGTGCTCGACTGTAGTGCGGCCTCCAACTCCTCTGCCGAGGCACCCGCTGATTCTAGGTCTCTTTTCATGAGATCTGCAATCGACCTCGATTTGTCCTTTTGAGGAGGCTTTACCACGGGCATCCGAGGCTTGATGTTAGGATCAATCTTGATTCTCGAACCGTTATCCAGGCGTCCCGCGACAACTTGGGCCATGGGTGCGTGGAACTCCTCCTCGCAGTCCCAACAGATGAACGAGAAATCTGACGAGTCTTCCATGATGTTGCCACCACGAGGATCCATTTCCTCACTGCAATGTGGGCAAGCGTGGAGGCATAGCACGGGGGCGAGCTTCCTTCGGAAGTCGACTATGTCCTGAGGGGTCCCTGCCAGATCGAGCATCTCGTGATCCCTCGCAGCCTCAAGGCCTCTGGTCTCCAGTTGGTCCCTGAGCTTGGACCGTTGCTCGTCCTTGGATTCGTCATCGAGATTGTTCTCGAGCTTCACGATAAGCTCGATTGTTTTCCCGAGCCTGTTCATAACCAGCTTCTTGTTCCTGAAGGCCTCGACCCTAGCAAGCCTGAGTTGCTCTTTCTTCTCCTGTAACTCAGCGAAGATGTCCTTCTGCTCACGCTTGAATCTCTGCTCCTCAATCTTGTCGACCTTCTTCTGGTCATCAGACAGAACATCGGCCAGAAAGCGCTGTCTGCTTGATGACCGAGGTCCGGACATGACGGCATCGAGAACTGATTTCGCGACTTCTTTCTTGAGGCCATAATTATTGACTAAGGTCTCGGACTCTAGTTTCTTGAGATCACCAATCTTTATGCCTCCATCTGCGAGAACCTGAGCAGTCGTCTCATCGATGCCCCTTCGCAGAAGGGCGAGATAGGTGTCCTTCTTTGCCATAATATCACTCCAATGGACCCGGGCCCGCCTCGCACCCCGGCCTCGTTGTGCCGAAGAGGGGGGCCTCTATCAAGTCGTTGTCAATATGCAGGATATTGATTCATTTTGACGATAATAGGCGTACCAGTGCGACCCAATCGAGAACCTCCAAATCCCCCGGTCTCATGTCTAACCAACCACTAGGAAGTCTCTCATTCTCGGATTCTCCCAATTCCGCAACGGCTGCACCCCAGCGCTCTTTGTGCCAGCCCCTAGCACGGGAAAGCCTACGAGGGGGTTCGGAGAGAAGGGTTCTGAGCTTCCTCCTGCGATGGGCGAAGCAGTGCTTGGTTGTAATTTTGAACAGCGCCCTGTCAACCCCTTTCAATTCCGGGCGGAACTCGGGCCGAAGGGTCACGAGCCTCGAATGGACGAGTGGTGAGGGGCTGAAGGAGCTAGGAGAAATTCTCCTGTCCAATGTGACTTCAAAATCTAGCCATAGGTTAAGGCCCAGAGGTCCCATATCATAGGGCGCAGTGGACATTGCCATCCTAGCAGCGAACTCATCCTGAACAAGCAATATTACTAGTTCTAGGGCTTCCTTGGAATGGTGTGCCCGGATTCGCTCAAGCACAGGGCTTGATATCTGGAAGGGGAGGTTCGATATCACATGCGTGATTCCAGTGGGCCAAGCGGCAGAAACCGCGTCCACCTCGCGGACTTCAATCCCACATTCAGTTCCACCAAAAATACGTTTTAGGTGAGAGACGGACTCAGGATCAACCTCTAGGGCAGTGATGCGGGCACCCGACCTCAATAGCGCTAACGTGAGCGATCCTGGTCCCGGTCCGATTTCCAGAACATGGGATTCCTCGCTCAATCGGCAACCGGATTCCACCGCGAGTTCGATGGTTCGCTCGATAGCACCATCATCGATGAGAAAGTGCTGACCTAGTGACTTCCTAGGATGGGATCTATCGCGAAGAAGATCCACCAGAAGGCGGGTGTCGAGGTCATCCAACGTCTGCACGTGTCACATCTCTGAGCGCACCAGCAAATCAAGTAAGCGGGGGGTCTGAGCGACGTCCTCCATCTCCTTGACGTATCTCTCGGCGAGCAACCTAACGGAGTCAATTCCGCAGGCCTCGTCAACTTCCTCAAATGAGTTCCAGCCAGCAATTCCTCTGGCTTGGACCATCTGGATAGCCTTCGAGTTGCCTATTCCGGGTAGAAGTTGGAAGGCGTGGAACTTCAGCGATAGGTTGTTGGCGCGATTGTAGAATCCCAAGTGACGCTCCGAGTCGGCATTGATGGACGCAATCAGCGTAGAGGTCATCTCCTGTAACGCATATCCGCTGAGATCCTTTAGGCGGACCTCGGAGAGTGGTCCCAATTGATCCGAAGGGAGAGCGATTGCCTCCCCAACTTCCATCCCGTTTACATCATTCACCCTAGACCTTACGATGTGAAGCGAGGGCTCGCTGATACATTGAATCTCATGCCCCATGGGCCTCCTCTCCTGAACTCCTAGGAGGCGGACATGCGTCTCATCATCATAGATTCCCTTCGGCTCCCCATCCGACTCATCTCCATCGGTCGGCTGCATGATTCTCAGGTCTCCCAGACGGGTTCCCCCTCATGAAGTGAGTTATCAGATAATTGCTCAGAATCAAGACATCATAGGACGTGCTGGCGAATGATTGTGATTATTTCTTCAATCTCAGCTGTGTCCATTGCTACCCTCTTGCTGGCAATGATGACTCTCATATCGGCCACGGAAAGTGGTGAAAGCTCTGCGATTTTCGAGCATATATCGGGATGCTGATTCAGCTTCTCATTCTCCATCAGTACCCCGAAGAGGTTGTTGAAGACCTCGGGATCGGCCTTGAGGTCCCCGGTTGGATGGCCTCCAGCACTGGCCTTCCACTCCGCGTGCTGAAGCGCCATGGTCTGCTCGTAGGAGATTTCGCCCCTGCGTACCCTTGTGTCCACGAGCAAGTCTCGGACGGTCGCGTAGTCGACGAACTCCTTGTCTGTCATGATTACACCTAATCGATTGGCTTCAGATGCTCTGGTCTGGCAATAACGGTTTTCTCCATATTGCCGTCCAAGACCTTGACAACATAAGCCCTGCCCTGGGTTCCAGTGATGATTCCGGTTCGACCCTGAAAGCGTCGATGCGGCATACCCTTATGTTGGGCTCCGTCAAGCACGATTGCAACCCTGTCACCATCATCGTAAGCGTGCATGACGCGGCCAATAAATAGCCTCCTGCGATTTCTCTTGTCCTTTCGCAGAATGTTGCGAGTGCCACGACGTGATCCTTGAGTTCGAGTGACCAATATACCACCAATCCAACTATAGCGAAACCGGGCGACCTATAGGGCGTTCTTAAGGACTCGGATGCCCAGATGGCCCTCAGTCAGCGTGTATCTCCTCGACATCAAGCCATAGGACCTCACACTCACGGCCAATTGCACTTTGTACGGATGGTTTCGTGCGCCCCTCGTCCGAGTGCACGAGCTCCTTGATGTATGTACCAGCCTCGCAGCGAAGGGAGAACTGGGCCTCATTACCTTCGATCAGGATGCTGTCGACGGATACCACTCTTCTCCTCCTGATCTTGGCTGCTCTCCTGTGGGAGACTCGCTTCGGGGTCTCTTGGTCGATAACGACACCGGAGAGGCCGGAGATAGCGTTAGTGACCGTATCCTCATCGGTGAGGTCATCAGCCCTGAAGCGAATTGTGTATGTCTTCTCTGATCTTGACCCCTTAACCTCGTGGACCTTGGAGCGTTCGCACCAACTAAAACCGTCAATCTCGACCTTGCCCGAGGCATTCTCGTTGACTCTGCATACTAGGTCATCCAAGGAATGGTTCCTCTTGGACGGTCTCTTGACCTCAAGGACGAATGGTCGTCCAGAACCCAGGCACCTGACGTCTATGTCCTCCCTTCCCATGCCATGGAATGATGTATCTTTGGCCCCGAGAGCCTCTCTGATGGGATCTCCGATGAGGTCTTGGACCGAGTCGGGGTACTGAAGCCCAGTACCATTACAGGATTCGCAGTCAACGGCCCTCCCCCTACAGGCTCTGCAAGGCCAACGGGTCTGTGGTAGGTCGCGTACCAACTTCCTGTACCTCCCATAGAGGAAAATGGGCCTGACATCGACGTCCACTCGGAGAGTCAGCCCATCGACAAGGACCATTATGTCGGGTCTCTCCTTTACGAAGTCGACTTGTTTGTTGGAAGACCTGATTCGGTGGTGTATTGCCTCGACAAGGGCGCCTTTCAGCGGATAAGAGGCGGGGGCCCCATACCTACTGCGAATCCTGTCTTCCTCCTGAATGAGGTCCTTGGGCAGGTGGATACCGAACTGTATGGTCGAGTAATCGGTTCCAGACAGGGATTCAAAGACTCGCTCAACAATGTTGTCAACGTCCTCAAACAGGTTCTCGCAAAGCGGGCAGAAGTCTTGGATTGGCTTGGATTTTAGTTCTTCGTCACGCGCATAGGCCTCCCTCCTGAGTACCGCGCCCGCCTCGGAGCCTGGTTCATCGCTCCTGCGCCCTCCGATGCGATGCAGGCAGTAATCGCAGATTCCGATCTTGATGAGATGGGCAATGCCCAGGGCGGCCGGACATGGTGGTGCGTCCCAATTGACCGTATTTCCCTCGAAGTCGAAATCGTCGCCGTCGAACCAGACGTCATCGGGATTATCGTCCTCTGCAGTCTCCACCTCATCGAGTATGAAGCCTGTCGAGGGGTATCCGGCAGAAGCGTAGAGTTGCCACTCATCCTCCTCGTCGAGATTGGGCTCGGCGGCCTTCGGTTCGTCTTCGGTCATTCCATCACCACCGCAGCAACGGGGGGTACCCGCTGCTTCGACGAGTTGGGGACCGGCGCACTGCCTTTGACATCTTCGGCAGGGCCCCTTGGGCTCAGATGGGGGTGCCGAGTTCCTCTGCTAGAGAACGAAGGTGCCCGAATGAGTGGATGCCACTCGAGCAGCCCGTAGGCCACTCGAACCGGATGCCGTAGCGACCCACTGGATAGACCCTGGGCTTCTCCATTCGGAGTCGGGAGACCTCCTGCTCGAACTCTAGACGACGTTGTTCGTTCTCCTGACGTGGAATGCAGTTGGCGCATTGGCAGTGCGAGCGAATCGCTAGATAACTGATTCGGAACGAAGCGCCATCGGAGAATCTCAGGGTGCAATCATCGCTTCCTCGCTCAAGTTCGGTTAGCGTGTCATTGCCTTCCATCGTGTCCCTCCCTTCATACACCGATATAATTCCACCACGTGGTAAATCAAATCTCTTATACTCGAATAATTGGCCTCGGAACATCCCAATTACAGGTGACCCAGATGTACGATTTGGAGTGGAAGACCGCACTCGACCACCCCAAGGAGTCGGTGTTCTCCTGGCACGAGGAAGACTTAGCCTTCCTGAGGCTGATGCCCCCTTGGGAGGTGGCGGAGGGAGTATACTCTGACTTCAGTCTAGAAGTCGGCTCGAAGAGCGTGTTTCGCATTCCCATGGGGCCTCTGAAGATGACGTGGGAGGCCGTGTTCACCGCATACGATCCACCTCACAAATTTGAGGACATCATGGTTAGGGGGCCGTTCTGGAGATGGAGGCACGAGCACGTCTTCCTAGACGATGGAAGCGGGAGCTTGGTGAATGACCGTGTTCGCTATCAAGTTCCATTTGGGGCCTTCGGACACATGTTCGCAGGACGATGGATTAGGAAGAGGCTGAGGCGAATGTTCAGAGCGCGGGAATTACGCCTGCAGAGGGATTTGGGTCGGCACGGGAAATACTCCGACCAACCCCGCAAGAGAATTCTCGTTGCAGGTTCATCTGGAATGATCGGGATGCAACTTGTCGCCTTCCTCGACACCGGTGGACACGATGTTTGGAGATTGGTGCGAAGACCGGCAACAATCGGTGCCAAAGAAATCTCCTGGTATCCCAATAGGGGAGAGTTGGACGCCGACAAAATCGAGGGCTTCGATGTTGTGATTCATCTCGGTGGGGCTGGAATTGGTGATAAACGCTGGTCTGCTAAGCGGAAGAAGATCGTCCGAGACTCCAGAGTTGGCAGCACCACCCTGCTCGCAGATGCTGTCGCATCGCTTGAGAAGAAGCCGGAAGGCTTCGTTCTCGCCAGCGCAGTCGGCTGGTACGGAAACCGCGCCGACGAAGAACTCACCGAGGCAAGCGCGGCTGGCGAGGGTTTCCTCCCGAGAGTCTGCGCTGATTGGGAGGGCGCGGCAGATGCCGTCGAGAAGTCAGGCATCAGAACTGTATTCCTGCGCTCGGGAATAGTACTCTCCCCCACCGGTGGGGCATTGGGGAAGATGCTGCTCCCGTTCAAGCTCGGAATCGGGGGGGCGATTGGTGGTGGCAAACAGTGGATGCCCTGGATTTCCCTTGATGACGAGATTTACGCCATATACCATCTGATTATGAACGAGGGATCGAGCGGGCCGTACAACCTCGCAGCCCCCAATCCCGTTCGCCAGAAGCAGTTCGCCAAGACCATGGGGGGAGTCCTTAGGCGCCCTACCCTAGCACCGACTCCGGGATTGGTCATCAGACTGCTGTTCGGGGAGATGGGGGGGAGTCTCGCTCTCGAAAGCCAGCGGGTCCTTCCAGAAAGACTGCAGAGAGAGGGTTACCAATTTGTGCACGAGGACCTCGAGGCGGCTCTGAGGGACTCGATGGGAATTTGGGGGTCTGTGCAATGACGGACTGGCCCCACTATTCCAGTTCACGCCTCGATGTGATGACCATCGCGGCGGCAGCCAGCGCGACTATTAACGGGGCAATGCCGATTCCTGGCAACCCCTCCTCGTTGTCGCCCACGCCGTCTCCGTCCGTGTCTGTGGACTCCTCGCTGTTCAGCGGGAAGTCGTCGAGGTCGTTGGGCTGCCCGTCGCCGTCGGCGTCGTCGTCGGAGTTGTCGCCGATGCCGTCGCCGTCCGTGTCG
>JASLNR010000006.1 GCA_030745885.1 Candidatus Thalassarchaeaceae archaeon | reverse complement strand
TCGTGCAGGTCGGCATCGTTGTCCAAGTCGCAGTCAGGATCGATGTCCAACCAATCGAGGATGCCATCGTTGTCGTCGTCGACGTCTACCCAGTTGTTAATGCCATCACCGTCCCAGTCGTTGAAGCCGGTGTACGACTTCCTCCACAGGAAGCAGTTGTCGCTCGGATCTGTCGGATTGGGGTTGTCGATGCTGGGGCAGTCCCAAGTTACGACCTCGGCCGTCGAATTCAGGGGGAAGGGGTCCGCTTCATTCTCGATCCCGTCGTTGTCGAGGTCCCAAGGGATATCGGAACTATCGATTGCCCAACGGGTTGGGTTGTCTGGGTATTCCACTCCCCCCATATCGGTGTCCAACCAGTCCCAGACCAAGTCGTAGTCCTGATCGATCGGCCTGAACTGGTCGTCGTCCAAATCGCCATCATAGTCAATCTCGCAGTCCGTGCCAGGGGTCTGGAATTCCAATGAAACGACGGGGTAATCGCCTTGTCCGTCGTTGTTTGTGTCAATTTGGTGGCAGGTATCTGGGATGCCATCGTTGTCGTCGTCGACGTCGTACATATCGGCAAGGCCGTCGTTGTCATCGTCCGTATCCGAGGAGTCGGGGGACCCATCGCCATCGTTGTCTGGATCAAGGAAGTTGGGGATTCCATCGCCATCGAGGTCGCCATCGTAGATCTTGGTGAAGCTCTGGTTCCTGGGGTGCTTAATCGCCTCTAGTGCTACGTAGTCCAATCCGTCGACATAATGCGAGTAATCGGCAGTGGACAATAGCGCCCAGTCATCCCACATTATGCCCTCAGCGGTATCAATCCTGATTACGGGGTCGTCGTACCTCCAGGGGTGGATGTCGTCGATGTCGTCTAGGCCATCGTTGTCGTCGTCTAGGTCGAAGTAGTCCGGTAGGCCGTCGGAGTCAAAGTCACATGGCCAGATGAATTGGTCGATGCGTCCGTCGTTGTCGTCGTCCTCATCGTAAGAGCCCCTTCCTGAGCCGTCAACGTCCTCATCGGTGACGCCGTCGTTGTCGTGATCCAAGGGGTTCTGATCGACCCTGTATCCGACTCCAACAGTATCGTCAGTCCATGGATGGACGGTGGACGGGTCGACGTATCGATCCATGCTGACGTTTCTGGGATCGGCCCCCTGCGTGTAGTCAACGGGTCCCTCGAGGATGCCGTCGTTGTCGTCATCCCAGTCGAACTCATCCAGAATGCCGTCGTTGTCGTGGTCTAGGGGGTCGGTCCCGTAACAGCCGTCGAACCGCTCGATTAGGTCGTTGATTCCGTCGTTGTCGTCGTCAAGATCGTTCAGGTCGTCGATTCCGTCGTTGTCGTGGTCGTCGGTGTTGGTCTCCTCAAGGAAGAATCCGTAGCTCGGATGGAGGCCGAGGGCTGAGATGTCGGAAATCTTGCCGTAGTAGGACGCTGGATCATGGTAGAACGGATCTTGGAACGCCGCCTCCTGGAAGGGGTTGGTTGCCGCCGGTTGGTTCTGGTTGGCCCCTTGAGCCGGGCCCGAGAGCTGATTGAGCTGCTGATAGGCGGTTCTCTTGGGAACTGCGTCGAGGCCGGTCTCTGTGGGGCCTTCGTCATCCCCCCCCATGAGCACAAGCAGCTGGGTGCTGAGCATCATCAAAGCGACCATGAAAATCGCTGGCAGTAATCCCTGTGTTCCATTGCTCGTGTATCGTATAGGCATTGTATCCCTGCTTCCTCTCTGGGAGAGTGCCTCGACCAAATCGGCCTACTTATCAATGGATTCCTATCCTTGGTCCGAATCGTATCACATGGGCTCCAGAGTATCAAGAACGGGTGGTTTGTTCGAAAATGGTCCCTGTACGGAATCTCTATTCCCGATGATAGGGTGTGCCACGATTGATCTCGGACGCTCTGAATAGCTGCTCCATAAGAACTGCAGCGGCTAGTTCATGGGACAGGGTCATTGCAGAGAGTGCAATCAAGTAATCTGCACGTTCTTTCAAGGAATCGCTGAAGCCTTCGCTGGAACCCACAGCCAGATTGGTCGGGCCTCTATCGAGTTCAATGGAAGACAGCCATTTGGCGAGTTCTAGGCTCGTTTTCGTCTCACCGCTCTCGTCGAGCAGAACTAGCGAGCCGGGGAGATCTGTGAGCTCGCTCTCGTACCTCTTTGAGCCATGACGATCTGGATGAGTCTCCAAGCTGATTCCCCTGCTCCTGAGTCTTCTCGCGTAATCGCTGACGATTGCCGAGATGGACTTGTCCTTGGGTGACCCATGTAGATGGACCATCACGCGCCCCACAATAGCTCGTGGCGAACTCTCCACTTAGCGGTTCGCAAACCATCAAGACGGTCGGCTCCGGCGTTTGCTTGAGAATCATGGGCTGGTGGCCGTTCAAGCGCAGGACTGGAGCATTCGACAACGAGCCCCACATTCGTGGATCGAGGTTGTGGATCCAAGATCTGCGCGAGATCTGCGAACTGTGCTTCGACAACCGTGCTGAGGGACAGAGAAGAATTAGGCAGATGCAGGTCGAATGGCAGGATGCGAATGCTAAGGGCGAGGTCGATGACGCACTGCTGCAAGGTCTCGACAGGCGTGCGTTCAGGCTTCTGAGGGCTGATGACTCGGAATGGTTGGAGTGGTTGGACGATGAGAGTTTCTGGAAGCCCGGTTGGGGTAGCGGCGAGGCTGCGGAGTGAGGAGATGCTGTTCTGGATCGGGCTCTTCTTGGTTGTGGGATCGGCCACCTACTACCTAAGCAGGCTACAGCCGTTCCCTGAGATCAGCGGTAGGTTCGCGGGGCTCGTCCTCGTACTCACGTTAATCCTATGGATTTCTAGTACGAGCCCCCGACAGGGCTCTGACCAGTTCCCCGCGGTGCTCTCAGTCGTTGTCGGAGGAGCGGCCGTAGTTCTAGGTGTGCGGAACATGGGGGTCACTAAGCAAGACGTGATTTTGGCCCCCCTTGGCGGGGTGCTATTCTGCGTGGGAGGAATTTCTCTATTATCTGGTCGTTGGGAAGATGCCGGGCAAACCGAGCAGATTGGATCTTTCATCCTAGCTAGCGCCCTCGTAATGCTCGAGATTTACCTAGTGTTCCGGGGACTTGTAATCGGGGTGCCCGGAATCACTTGGTCGAAATCAGGGCTGAGGCAGATTCACCGAGGTTTGATTCATGGGCCGAACGGTGCCATCTCACACTTCAAGCGCTCCTGGGATATGGAGGAGCCATGGATCAATTCGATGAGCCACGCTGCATTGGTGCTGATACATAGAAAACATGGAGACGAGGATGGGGAGAGGGCCCACCTCAGGGAGCTTGAGAAGGAAGGAGGATGGGATTCGGTAGATTCCTCATGGACGGAAGCCATCGAGTCGGCCCTATCCAAACTCACCCTTTGATGCCCTGAGTACGGTTGAAAGCGTCTAACCCCTCGCAGCCATCGATGGTCCGAATCAACAGGGTCCATACCGGGACCGGTGATGATGGGGAAACTTCGTTGTTGGATGGGTCGAGGGTCGGCAAGCAGGATGGCAGGGTCGAGCTTTTCGGCACTATTGACGAGTTGAACTCACAGATTGGAGTCGTCAGGATGGAAATTTCCCGCTCTGAGTTACTGCAATCTGGCCATGGCAACTCTGCGGACGAGGCTCTGGATCGGGTGCAACAGGAGTTGTTCGATATCGGCGGGGAATGCTCGTGCCCGCCTGAATCGATTCCCGAGAACGTGTCTCTTGTAGGGGGTGAACAGCCTGACCGCCTCGTCGCCGAGATGGACGGCTGGATGGGTGATCTTGAGCCCCTGGAGTCGTTCATTCTGCCAACGGGCTCAGCACCGGTGGCAGTGATGCACGTTGCTAGGACGGTAGCGAGAAGAGCGGAGAGGGGAGCCTGCCTGCTGCGTGAGAATGAGGGAGAAGGTGCTGTGCGACCCGAGGTGATGGCATATCTCAACCGACTATCCGACTGGTTATTCGTCCTCGCAAGATGGGTTGCGCATTGCACCGGCGAGAATGAGGCTCTTTGGACCCCACTGGGCGAGCGCGAGTCCTGAGTCGGACTATGCGCGTCCGGTGCTCCTCAGGTGCTCACGGGCAGAGCGGAGGAGTTCCTTCTCCTGCTCGAAGGTGATTTGCTGTTCGGCTTGTTCGAAATCGAGCCATAGGTAGTTCGTGTGCTCGTGGGACAGGGAGACGTCGAGTTGATCTGTCTCCGCGAGATACCAGAAGACCTGCTTGGGAGTCTTCCTGCCCTTCTTCGAGAAGGTGTACTGCGTCCTCTGATTCCAGCCCCCGACTATCGTGACTAGGGTTATTCCCGTTTCCTCGGTTAACTCCCTGACTGCAGTGGACTGGTGATTGGAATCGCCCTCTTCGACGTGGCCCTTTGGGAAGCTCCAGTGACCTTGGGGGTACTGCAGAAGCAGGACGCTGTCGAAGTTGACGAGGACGAAGCCGCAGGATGTCTCCATACTCCCTTCGGCCTCGTCGCTCACAACCTGAGTGTGCTGCGCCCACGGATGAAAACCTTGCGTGGATAGGGTACCTTGTAGCGAAACCACCATTGAGGGGAGGCTTGGGCTCCATTGGGATGGCCACCTCCCCGCTCGATCTAGAAATACGTCGCATTGTCACCGACAGCGATCTAGATGGGGTAGTAACAGCAGCGATTCTGCGCCGATGGTGGCCAGGAGCCGAGGTGATCTTCGGTCACCCGGGGGAATTGCGGGCTGGACTACTCGACGGACAGATGGACAGGAATACGGCAGTCTGTGATCTTCCACGACATCCCGACTGTGGTCTGAGCATTGATCACCATCAGACTAACGAGCCCTCTGAGGATGATGAGTCCGGTCCTGTAGTCGTCTGGCGTAACACTCCTTCGGCTGCTAGGATCGCCTACGAATTGGTGTCCGAAAGAGTGGATTTGTCTGATCTAGATGACCTCTTGATGTGGGTGGACAAACTAGATGGCGGCCGAGTCACTAGGGAGGAATATCTCTCAGACCATCCGGCAGTCTGGTTAGGTCGTGTAATCGATGTTGGAGAGGGGACTGCAATGAGAGTTCTCGAGTCGTTGCAAGGGGGGGAAGACATCAGGAAGATTCTCTCTGATTCCGATATCGCTCCGAGGGTCGCGGAGCGCAGGGACCAACGCGTAGCCCTCACACAAGTGATTCTAGAGCGTGTGTACGTGGAAGATAGGCTGGCTATCGCTCGTCTCGAGGATATTGGCATGCGCTCGAACGGTTATCACGTAACTGCACTCGTGGGTGACGCGTGTGATGCCTGTGTAATCATTCACGGCAACGTCGGAGCGGTTTTCGGAGAGGAGAGGGGATACCCCGTATCGGCCTCGTTCTATACGAACTCCTTCCTTCATCCCGATGGAGGGATATACGACCTCACTCGCCTAGCTACCCGCTTCGACCCAGATGGGGGGGGTCACGCCAACGCCTGCGGTTGCAGAATCCAGCCATTGAAGGATAGGAGGGTAGAGAAGAGGGGGGTGGTCGATTCTGATATAGAGGCCAATCTAGCTGCTTGGCTAGGAATTTGGGCCGAAAGGCGCTCACAGAATGGTCAGCAAATAGAGGAATCCTAGAAATGCATGAATCACGACTAGCGCGGCCATCAAGTCGCTGAACTTGCTATGCAGCTCCCTCTCTCTGGCGAATGGCTCGCCCGCGGCCTTCGCATCTCGGGTCTTCCGCCCAAGCCGCCAGAGAACTAGCATTAGCATTAGCCCCAGAAGACCAGACCAACCGTGGAAGTGCCCGGGTAGCAAGTACGAGGTTGCATCGTTGGTATCAATTAGTCCTCGGATTGCATTAGAACCGAAGGCCAATGCGACTATGCAAAGTGTTGCTACAGTAATTCTGTCACCCATCTGTTCGTGGCGCTCAACGGACGTCGTCGAGTCGTCTCCTTTGGGTGTGCGAGAGACGCGGCGCCATCGCCTCTGTCCGTAGAACAGCCAGATGAGAGATAGGGCTGCTAGGGGATGGACGAGGATAATGACGGTGCGAACCGGATCCACGCTGCATGGCGGGGTCGGTCTGACTTAGTAATCGCCCTATCACCGGCTATAGGATTTGGTTGAGGTCGCCTCGCCAAGGCGCCGCATTATGATAGTGGCCGACTCGATACTGCGCACGGTCTCGACGCTCTTACCCGCGGACCACAGATCCTTTGATGACTTCTTCTTGCCTCTCGCGAGAGCTCGCATCCTCCAGAATGACATGGCAGTTATCAATACCCTAGTACGATGTTTGAACCTGCTATTCAGTAGGCGTCTGATTAGCCAGTTATTGTGCTGCTTGTGGCCCTCGCTGCTGATTACAGCGATTGGGACCCCAGTCAGTTTAGTAGTCCATGTGATATCGTCCTCACCAGCCTCCACGATGGCATCCTTGTAGTCCTGAGGGGTGGTGCATTCCGAGGTCGCGATGAAACGGGTTCCCATCTGAACTCCATCGTATCCAATTTCAAGCGCCCTGCTTAGTTCAACCTCGCTCCCGATTCCACCCGCGCAAATCAGGGGTAGGTCCATGTCGTGCAGTTCCCGGTACATCTCTTCCATGGTACTGTCACCCAAGTGTCCCCCGGCTCGGTTGTTTACACAGATTAGCCCGTCGACGCCGCACTCCTTGCCCTTCTCAGCCCATTTGCGATTGGTGACATCGTGGTAGACGACCCCGTCGTAGGCGTGAACCTTCTCACAGACCCGATCCGGCTTACCAAGAGAGGTTACGAAGAATCGAATACCCTCTTCGAGGGCAATATCAATCCACCGTGACATTCTCTCAAAGTAAATCTTGCTTCCCTTCTCGATTAGGGCGTTGAACCCAATAGGCTTGTCAGAAATTGACCTAATGTACCTGATTCCCTTCCTTAACCCATCGTATACGTTGGGGTTGTTGTAGCCGTGGACCATGGTCAGAGATACTGGTTGTATGATAGCAAGTCCGCCCCCCTCTGCTGCTGCTGCCACTAGTTCCGGATTGGAGCATGGGTACATCGCACCGCAGATGATTGGGTACTCCACCCCAGCATGCTCGGTAAGCCGGTTGTGGGTTGCCATGGAATCACCTGTCCTGCAATACTCGGAAATTCCACTTGAAGACCCATTCGGACACAACGTCCCCCGAAGAGTCGTGGCCTATCGATTTGAGATTGCAATTTACCGATTCCCCCGTAGCTAGGCTCTCCTCGATCGCCTTGCGGGTCATTTCGACGTCCTCGCAGATGAAGGTGACCTTTCCCTTCGCGCGTTTGGTGAATGTGCCCTCGACGCCGACGACGAACATCCTCAGCTTCTCCGGCATCGACCTAGACATAGCGAAGGGAGCTGCCCCGGTGGCGAGTTCTGCCCCCATTCCCTGAACTGCCCAATACATCGTTCGAAAGGGATTCTGGGTCCGCCAACCTCCAGGAAGAGCAGTGACGCAGGTGGTTCTGTCGATTCGATTGATCCTGAGTCCAACGAAGGCAGCGGCGGGCATGGACAGGGAGGTGAAAAGTCGGAATCTCATGCGTCGTTTGAGTCCTTTGAGCTCAGAAACGAGCTTTGCATCGTCAATCGGCATCCCACGGGCTCCCGGTCCGTGTCACCCGCCTACGCTCATCAAGGCATCCACCATGTCACAATATCGCAACATGGCCTCTTCCTTCGGAGTGCCTTCCAAGCGCTTCCAGAACTTCCACTTCCAGCGCTCCTTCACATTGCCTCTGGGTCTCCCGGTGCAATCCCCCAAGGACCCCTGCTTGAAGAGGGCGTAGAGTTCCAGCAGTTTCTCTTCTGAGGGCTCATATTGTAGCCTCCACACCCTCTTCTGGGCTCGATCGAACCTGCTTATCAAACTCATTAACTCACGCTCCGATTGTAGCCGAGTTGCTGTTCCAACCACGTCTCGACTGTCGAGCGCCGCTCATCGGTCTCCACAGTGGATGTATGGGGCATGTCGAGGACGTGAATTTCGGAGTTCTCAGACATGTGCTCCTGGATTAGTGCGAAGTGCTCCGTCCCGAGAGTCTCATCGTGCTCTGCTTGCACGACGAGTGTGGGTACGTCGGGAATGCCACAATAGGGGAGTTCCGAGTTGGCGTATCTGACATTCAAGTCGGGGTGGATTCGCTCGTGCTCCCTCCTCAACACCTGCCTGATCCATGGTCTTGCCATGACCATCCTGCCGGGTAGCTTGGAGTCGATAATCTTCGGAAAGGACGCTGCGGGGGACTCTAGAATGATTCCCTGTAACGCATCCCCCCACCAACCAGAGTGGTGCGAGGCTAGTCTGATGGTAATGAAGCCGCCCATGGAGTGCCCATAGATCCATAGCCTCTGCGGCTTGAATCCTAGAGTCGAAGGGGCCCCCTCCAACAGCCCTTCGATGTCAGCTATGACCTTTAGGAGAGTCCAGTCTACCCTGCCTTTTTGGCTGCCGAAGCCCCTCTGGTCGAGGCTAATCACATTGACTCCCATGCTATGGATATGGAGAGGCCTCGACTCCCCCCGGGACAAGCAAGAGCCGTATCCGTGGAGAAATAGGAGTAGGTCCTCGCTCTTCTCGTCGGACTCGAGTAGATGTGCCTTGAGCGTCTCATCGCCCCACCCAATGAACGTGAATGGCTTCCACCTAGGGTCGATTGGTTTGGCGGAATCGGTTCTGGCAGTGACGAAGACAGAGAGGTAAATCTTCCAGTAGACAAAGAGCCAGCCAGCGGATGGGAGGGTGATGCCCAATAATATCCAGGAGGCCGGGCTTGCGCGCCACTCGGGAAATGCTGCTAGGGCGAGGAGTTCCAGAGGGATTACGGTCATCAGCACACCTGGGATGGTCGGGGCCCAGTTGACTGGGGTCTTTTCGTAGGCTGCTGCCCGACCTCTTCTGAGACCTCTTTTTTCCCGCTTTTCAGACATGGTCACATCATCACCTCCGGGTATTCCATCATGGGCTTGTGCCCAGATTGAATCTTGGCTGCCAGCCCTGCCGTCTCAGGAAAAATTCGCTTGAAGAAGAAGCGGGCGCTAGCGATCTTGGCATCATAGAACGGCTCCCCGGCATTCTCGAGCGAGACCCTAGCCATTCTGGCCCACATGAAGGCTAGCAAGATGTTGCCGAAATAACGGCAGTAGTCGGTAGCTCCAGCGGCTAGGAAGTGGGGATTGGCCTGACTCTCGGCAATCAGAAGAAGGGTGAGTTGTTGAAGGCCTCGAACTCCTTGGTGAAGCGGTTTGTTGAACTCGGACATCTCGGGGATGTCACGGTTCTCCTCGATGAACTCGGTAAGTGGCCACATCAGGTGGCGTAGGTTCCTGCCCATGTTTTGGGTGATTTTGCGCCCGGCGAGGTCCAATGCTTGGATGCCATTGGTGCCTTCCCAGATCTTGGAGATTCTGACATCGCGATAGAACTGCTCGACCCCGTACTCGGTGCAGTACCCAGCCCCACCCATCACCTGAATGCAAGTACTCGCGGTCTCGCAGCCCAAATCGGTGAAGTGTGCCTTGACTATCGGAGTGAACAAGGATATCAGGGCATTCGCGCACTCCGCTTCTTCCGGGTCCTCGCTATTCATCTGATCGAGCAGTAGCCCAGTCCATACTGCTAAGGCTCTGCAGCCCTCGTTGTTGACCTTGGCCTCAAGCAGCATTCTGCGCACGTCCGGGTGAACAAGGATGCTGTCTGCCCTCTCACTAGGATCCTGCATTCCCTTGAGGTCTCTGCCTTGCCTTCTTTCGCGAGCCCAAGCGAGTGCATTCTGGTATGCTATTTCTGCGAGGCCGATTCCCATCATTCCCGTTGCAACCCTCTCCCTGTTCATCATCTGAAACATCAGGGACATTCCTTCATGGAGTTCGCCAATCCTCCATCCGATGCTTTCGTCGAAGTTCATGACACAGGTTGGGGAAGCATGTAGCCCCATCTTCTCCTCGCTACCCGAGCAAGTGACCCCGTTGCGAGTAGCCATGAGTTCCTGGGACAGGCCCTCAACTCCCCCGGATTCCCATTCGTCGGGCAAGAACTTCGGAACCAAGAAGAGCGTGATTCCCTTAGTGCCCTCTGGGGCCCCTGGAGTCTTTGCCAATACAAGGTGAACAATGTTGTCGGCCATGTCGTGCTCGCCATATGTGATGAAAATCTTGGTCCCAGAAACCCGGTAGGTTCCGTCCTTCTTAGGCTCGGCCTTGGTCGTGATTATGCCCAGATCGGTGCCTGCGTGAGGTTCCGTCAGGCACATCGTCCCCGACCACTCGCCGGTAGCTAGGTTGGTTGCGAAGTAATCGATTAACTCCTGATCCCCGTGCTTTGTCAGAATATCGTAGACACCCCCTGAAAGAGCAGGAAGTACACTCATTGCCATGTTTGCAGCGGTCCCGAACTCCGCCCACGTGACAGCCTGTAAGAAGATTGGAGCACCCATACCGCCATGTTCCGGCTTGCAGGAGATGGCCATCCAGCCACCTTCGATGCTCTCTCGGTAGGCGTCCTTGAACTCCTGTGGCATCTTGATGTTTCCATCCTCGAACTTGAGGCCCTCGAGATCACCCAACTGGTTAATCGGTAGCCAAACCTCGGTGGCGTGCTCGGCCCATCCCTCCATCAACATGGACAAGAATTCGGCATCGAAGTCCTCGAAACCCAGCCTCTGTGCTGTTGGAATCACATCGAAGACCTCGTTGTAGAGGAATTCGTAATCTCGTATGGGTGCGTTGTATTCCACCATTCACTCACCTCAGTTCCTCAGGGGCTTGCCCGTCTCAAGCATGTGCTGCATGCGATCTAGGGTCGCTGTGTCTCGTCCGAGCCTACCGATTGCCTCCCTCTCCAAAGCAAGAATCTCGTCCTCTCCTAACGGCTCGGTGACGTCGGTATCCCCTCCGGAGAGGATTACTGCGAGCTCGCTGGCAACGACGACGTCGTGAGGGGTCGCCCTGCCCGAGAGGGCGAGGTCGTTGACTGCAAGTTGGAGTGCTGCTCTGCCAGATGGTCCGGGCAAGTGGTATGAGTGAGGTTCGGGTGGTGTGTAGTTCTGGGACATCTCAAGAACACGGGCCTTGGCGTCACAGAGCAGCCTGTCCCGATTCATGGTGATTCTGTCCTTCGGACCGAGGAAGCCCAAGGAACGGGCCTGCTCTGCGGACTTGGCGACATGTGCGGTTCCTATCGTCTCGAAAGCCTGCATGACGGGTCCCATCGGCCCTCCACTGGCGATACCGAAGTCGCGTAGTCGGCCGAGCAGCTCCTTGCAGCCACCCCAGGCGGGCACGATGCCGACGCCGACCTCGACCAGCCCGACATAGGACTCGGCATGCGCCTGAACGGCGTCGCAGTGCATCAGAATCTCGGTACCGCCGCCCAAGCACATTCCTGCGGAGGCGGCGACAATCGGGACATCGGAGTACTTGACTGCCTGATAGGTATCCTGTCCGAGGCTGATGAAGTCTTCCAGCTCCTTCCAAGCAGCGAGGTTCGCTGCAAAGAGCGCTAGACCGAGGTTCGCGCCAGCGCAGAAGTTCGAGGCGTCGTTACCGATAACCACTCCCTTCCACCCATCTGACTCTGCCATGTCGACTGCTTTGAGCAGCATTTCCATGTTCATTGGGTCCATGGCGTTCATCTTGGTGTGATACTCGACGAGCAATACCTCCTCGCCCATATCCCAAATGCTAGCAGACCCGTTGTGGGCCAGTGGCTTCCCTCGACGCTTGAGGTCAGCCACCGATATAGTAGAGCAGGGGCGCTCGACTTTCAGCATCTTTCCCTTGGGCGATAGTCGATGAATCTCGCCGTCCTTCACAGAGTAGAAGACTCCTTTTTCTCCGGCCAACTTGAGGAAAGGCGGCACTGCACGGCCCGTTGAGGTGAGTCGCTCCACCATGGAGGCCGCTCCGATTTTGTCCATCATCTCAAAGGGGCCTCGCTTCCAGTTGTAGCCGACTCTCATTGCACCATCGATGGCGTAGATGTCGTCGCTTGCCTCGGGAACGATGTACGCTGCGTAGGACAGGGTGTCCAGGAGAACATCGGAAACGAAGGCAGCGCCCTGGTCCGGGTAGTCCAATAGGGCTGGGAGCCCCTGCTTGCCCATTTTGGCAGACGGGAATGCTGCCCTGCGATTCGCGGGGGCGTACTCACCTGTTGAAAGATCCCTGGCCTCTTTGACTCGCTTGCCATCGACCTTGTTGAGACGGTAGAAACCACCCTTCCCCTTGCGACCAGTATAACCGTCCTCAATCATCGAAGAGACGATATCGGTTCCCGTGCCAGCAATCTCGTGGAAGGGGTCTTCAGGGGGCAGGTGAGCAAGCATGCTCTCCATCACACGTGGCACCAGATCGACGCCGACAAGGTCCATGAGCCCGAATACGGCGGTCTTGGGCAACCCGATTGGGCGGCCTGCCATGGCGTCGGCTTGCTCTACGGTGAGGCCGTGGTCAAGGGTGGCCTTGAAGGCGCGTTGGCCGAAGAAGACACCGAGCCTGTTCCCGATGAATCCCGGAGTGTCGTTGCACACAGTTACGCGCTTGCCGAGCCGTTCGTCGGCGAAGTCGCAGAAGCGCTCGATGACGGATGCATCCACCTCCCCGCCCGCGACGACCTCCAACAGGGGCATGTATCGTGGAGGGTTGAAGAAGTGGGTAATCAGGAACCTAGAGGCTACGTCATGGGGCATCCCGTGCGCGAGTTCGGAACGAGGTAGGGTCGATGTGTTGGATGAGAGTATCGTACGATGGCCGAGGTGCTCAACCAGGCTGTCGTAAAGGCTGCGCTTGATGTCCAGGTTCTCGATTACCACCTCGATTACCCAGTCAACCTCCTTTAGCTTCGAGAGGTCGTCCTCGATGTTTCCCGGGGTGATTCGCTCTGCGTTGCTCTTGTGCATCAACATCTCTGGGTTTGACTTCGGCATCTGCTCGATGGCATCCCTAGAAATGACGCTCCTGTCATCGGCATCCTTGGGTACGATGTCCAGCAAGAGGACGTCACATCCGGCGTTAGCGCAATGTGCCGCAATACCCGCGCCCATCACACCGCTTCCGATGACAGCGACCTTTCGGATAGTCATCTGGGGTGAAGCGGCACTCTCCGCGTCGATCTCGATACTCATCGTCTTCGGAGCCACTTGTTCACCCGCCTATATCTTCTCGAGAATAGTCGCAATGCCCTGACCCCCTCCCACGCACATGGTTGCGAGGGCTCGCTCGGCACCATTGCGATGCAATAGCTGGGCCGCCTTCCCAGTGATGCGCGCGCCGCTGGCACCGAGAGGGTGGCCAATGGCTATGGCACCACCCTCAATGTTGACCTTCGCAGTGTCGAGGCCGAGTTCGCCAATGACTGCAAGCGATTGGGCGGCGAAAGCCTCGTTTAGCTCGACGACATCGACGTCATCGAGCGAGAGGGCCGCCCGATCTAGGGCCTTTTTCGTTGCCTCTACGGGCCCGATGCCCATTACCTCAGGCGCGCAACCCGATACCGCCGTGCTGACGATGCGTGCGAGAGGCGTCAGTCCTTGCTCTGCGGCAAATGCCTCAGAGCAAACTAGAACGAAAGCGGCACCATCCGTTAGTGGAGACGAGGTTCCCGCTGTAACCGTGCCATCGACGCCGAAGGCGGGACGCAGCCCGGACAGGGCTTGGGCGTCGGTATCGGGACGAATGCAACCGTCGGTGTCGACAATGCCATCCGCGGTATCAATCGGAACAATCTCATCCACGAATGCCCCAGATTCCCGAGCCTTCGATGCTCGTGCATGGCTCTCGATTGCGAATTCCTCCTGAGTCTCTCGGTCGATGCCGTGCTTGCTAGCGAGGTTCTCCGCGGTGATTCCCATCGAGGTGAATGCCTCGGGATAATCCTCGCTGAGCCTAGGGTTCGGCATAGGGTTGAACCCGGACATCGGGATTCGAGTCATCGATTCGACGCCGCCAGCGATGAATGCGTCCCCAGCCCCCATTACGATGCGCCCTGCGGCATCATGAATCGCCTGCATGGAGGAGCCGCAGAAGCGGTTGATCGTTACCCCGGGGACGGTCTCGGGTAGTTCGGTGAGAAAAGTGATTATCCTAGCGAGGTTGAATCCCTGCTCGCCCTCGGGGAACGCCGTTCCCACTATGAGATCCTCGATTAGGGCAGGATCGAGATTAAGGGATTCCAGTAGTTTGTTTACTACAGTCGCAGCGACGTCGTCTGGGCGTGTTTTTGACAGGGCTCCTTTCCTCGCTCTAGTGAAGGGAGAGCGGGCGTATCCCGCGATTATCGCTACCACACCATGTGGAGAATTTTGACTTAATTAAAACATCGAGTATCTTAGACTACAACACGTAACAACCTACACATTGAGTGTTGGATTGCACATCGGCTCAAAACAAGAGTAGTTTGATGGTCACCTGCCACTCTGGATTGCCGAGGTGAGAGAACGTCTGAGCAAGAAATCGGCCGCGTCGACCGCTATTTCCGGAAGGTCGGTGTCGCCGCCCTAGAACTCGGTGGAGGCCTCTCCGTCGGAGACAAGATCAGGATTGTCGGAGCAACTACTGACTTCGAGATCGTGGTGGAGTCCATACAGATTGAACTGGAGTCCGTTGAACAAGCGGGCGCGGGGGATGATGTGGGAATCAAAGTCCCGGAACGAGTGCGGCCGAATGACAGGGTCATCCGTGTCGGCTAGCCGACTCTAGCCCATGTGGGCTATCAGGGCCTGACCGAACTCGCTGCACCTGAGCAGCGTGGCATCGTCCATCAGGCGCTCAAGGTCATAGGTCACTGTTCCAGCGCCGATCGCTCCTTCCATTCCCCTCACAATGAGATTGGCGGCCTCGGTCCATCCCATATAGCGAAGCATCATCTCAGCTGACAGAATCAGGGAGCCCGGGTTGACTTTGTCTTGGCCTGCGTACTTGGGGGCGGTGCCGTGCGTGGCTTCGAAGATTGCGACTCCTGTGTCGTAGTTGATATTAGCGCCAGGAGCTATGCCAATGCCACCGACTTGGGCGGCTAGGGCGTCGGAGATGTAGTCACCGTTGAGATTCATCGTGGTCAACACACCGTACTCACGCGGGCGTGTGAGGACCTGCTGGAGCATGGCGTCGGCGATAACGTCCTTGATGACGATCTGGCTGCCAGTCCTCGGGTTGGTCATTGTGCACCATGGCCCGCCATCCAACTCAGTAGCACCAAATTCATCTTTGGCTAATTGGTAGCCCCAGTCGCGGAAGCCGCCTTCAGTGAACTTCATGATGTTGCCCTTGTGGACCAGCGTCACGCTGTCCTTGTCGTTATCAATCGCATGTTGAATCGCGGCGTGCACGATTCGGGCCGTTCCCTCTTGGCTGACGGGTTTGATGCCGATGCCAGCCGTGTCGGGGAAGCGAATCTTGTCTACGCCCATCTCATTCTGGAGGAATTCCACTACCTTGCGAACCTCATCGCTTCCCGCCTCCCACTCGATGCCGGCGTAGACGTCCTCGCTATTCTCTCGGAAGATTATCATGTCAACAGCGCCCGGGTCCTTGACCGGGCTGGGGGTTCCCTCGTACCAGCGCACGGGGCGAACGCAGGCGTAGAGGTCCAGTTGCTGGCGAAGTGCGACGTTGAGGCTTCGGATGCCGCCGCCCACAGGGGTCGTTAGAGGCCCCTTGATCGAAACCAGTCCCTCCTGCATCGCTATCTTGGTTTCCTCGGGAAGCCATTCTCCTGTAGCATCAAATGCCTTCTGTCCGGCGAGCACCTCGCGCCAACATATCGAACGGTCGCCATCGTATGCGCGCTCGACCGCGGCGTCTACCACGGTCATCATCACTGGTGTGATGTCGCCACCAATGCCATCACCCTCGATGAAGTGTACGACGGGATGTTCGGGCACGCTTAGGCGACCCTCGGACATGGTAATCGAATCATTCTCGGTCATGCCTCTCAAGCCGCCGACCGAGGCATCACTCATGAAGCCAACCCTCATGTTCAGAGGCGATTGTGCGGGAGCATGCACGGGACGGTTCGTTGGCTCAGGGGCGAACAGATGGAAGGCGAAATCGGCGGAAAGAGGTTCGGGATTCACAGTGACGAGCATGCCGGACCTATGCAGATGGTTTTGATTTCCCACGGTGCTTGCTCGTTCATCGACGTTATCGCGGGCCTGAAAGACAGGATGGCCGACGTGCGCTCTGCCTGGGTCGAGGTGGAAGCGGATAGGGCGGAGGATATGCCCCGCGTCTTCACTGCCGTTCGGATGAAGTACGTCATCGAGGGGGATGTCCCCGAGAAGCTGGTCAATCGGCTAATCGTGCAGAGCCATGAGAAGCTCTGCTCCGTGGGCGCGATGATCACCGGGTCGGGAGCGACTCTGGATTGGGCCCTTGACATTCGTGAATGAGAATGGCTGATTTTGGACAATTGGATAGGCTTCTGATTTTGGAATTTTCAACTCTCCCTCCCACCCTTCTTCCTCAATCATTAAACACCCCCCATTCGGAAAGACGAATCCCTTGCACGAGGCGGGCCAATCCTGACCCCTAGGACGGGAGATAGAGTAAGATGCAGACTAAGGTAAGCGTATCCGACGGCGTCACCGAGGCAGAGAGCGGGCTTGTCATAGAGCGGCGCTTCACCTCGGTTGGCGAGGATCCATTCGACTCGTTCGAATGGATCGAGATGGACGTCGAGATTCGTAACCCGGACGGGTCAATGGCTGACTCGATTGAGGGTGTGAAGCTGCCTTCCGGATTCTCTGGAGTACCCGGAAAGGTATGCGCCCAGAAGTACCTACGCAAGGCGGGCGTTCCGAAGGCACTTCGGAAAGTGCCCGAAAAGGAAGTGCCTGTCTGGCTACAGCGAAGTGAGCCAGACCACGAGCGGCTTCAGACAGTTGATGCCGCACAAAGAATGGGTGGTGAGACCGATGGAAGGAACCTCTTCCGTCGACTTGCAGGGACCTGGACCTACTGGGGCTGGAAGTACGGCTACTTCGCAAGCGAGGCTGATGCCCGCGCCTACTTCGATGAGATGTGCTACCTGATTGCGAGTCAGCGCTCAGCACCCAACAGTCCCCAGTGGTTCAACACAGGCCTCCACTGGGCCTATGGCATCGAGGGACCGTCCCAGGGTCACAGCTACGTCGACCCCATTACTGAGGAGTTATCCTATTCGACCAATGCATACGAGCGCCCCCAGCCCCATGCCTGCTTCATCCAGTCGGTATCAGACTCCCTCGTTGGTGGTCCAGACTCGATAATGGGGTTGTGGAGCCGTGAGGCTCTACTATTCAAGTACGGCTCGGGCACGGGTTCGAACTTCTCCAACATCAGAGGCGCCGGAGAACCCCTCTCGGGAGGTGGGTCGTCCAGCGGTCTGCTGTCGTTCCTCAAAATAGGGGATCGGGCTGCTGGAGCCATCAAATCCGGTGGGACGACGAGGCGGGCTGCGAAGATGGTGACGCTGGATCTAGACCACCCCGACATCGAGGAATACATCGACTGGAAGCCGAGCGAGGAAGAGAAGGTCTCCGCATTGGTGATTGGAAGCTCGATTCTACAGAAGCATGCAAACACTCTGATGGATGCGATCTGGGAGCACAGTGACGATGAGGGTAGGTACGACCAGCGAATCAACCTAGGGCTTCGCAGAGCGATGGTGCGGGCAATCAAGGACAGCGTTCCTCAGGCACACATCCAAAGAATCGTCGATCTCGCGAAGCAGGGGTGGAAGGGCGTCGAGTTCGAAGCACTCGACACCGATTGGCAGGGAGAGGCCTACGTGACCGTCTCGGGTCAGAACAGCAACAACTCCGTCCGCGTTCCAAACTCCTTCATGGACGCTGTCAATGCAGACGGGCAATGGAGCCTGTTCTGGCGGACTGAGAAGGAAGCAGCAGCAGCAGAGGGGAGGGGGCCCGTGCCTTGCAGAACCCTCGATGCCAACGCACTCTGGGACAAGATTGCCTATACTGCATGGGCGTGCGCCGATCCCGGGGTCCAGTTCGACACCACGATCAATGAGTGGCACACATGCCCATCCGCGGGCCGGATCAACGGCTCTAACCCGTGTTCGGAATACATGTTCCTCGATGATACCGCGTGCAACCTAGCGAGCATCAACCTCCTCCACTACTACGACCTCGATGCGCACACCTTCCGAATCGAGGACTTCCGTCACAGCGTTCGCCTATGGACCACGACACTGGAAATCAGTGTGCTCATGGCACAGTTCCCTTCGGAGTCAATCACTCGGAAATCATACGAATACAGGACCCTGGGACTCGGATATTGCAACATAGGCTCACTGCTGATGCACATGGGAATCCCCTACGATGACGAGAGGGCCTACGCCATCTGCGGGGCCATCACCTCCATCATGTGCGGAGAGACCTATGCCACCAGCGCCGAGATGGCTTCCGTACTAGGGGCGTTCCCCGACTACGAGAGGAATGCCGAGGACATGCTGAGGGTGATGCGCAACCACAGGCGTGCCGCCTACGGTGCCTCGGAGGAGGAATATGAGGGGCTCACCGTCCCCCCCATGGGAATCAATGCCAAGAAGTGCCCCAAGGACCTCCTCGATGCGGCTCGCGGCTCCTGGGACCGTGCGGTTAGGGAGGGGGAGGAGCACGGCTACCGCAACGCGCAGACCACTGTAATCGCTCCAACGGGAACCATCGGTCTGGTGATGGGGGCGGACACTACGGGGGTGGAGCCACAGTACTCACTAGTCCAGTTCAAGACCCTAGCCGGTGGCGGTTCTCTCAGAATCATCAACAATGGCGTGCCGAACGCGCTGCGTCGGCTCGGCTACTCAGATAGCCAGACCAATGCCATTGAGGAGTATATCATGGGAACCGGTCGCTTGAGCGGCTGCCCGACGCTCCCTGTCGGGCGTCTGAAGGACGCCGGTTTTACTTCTGAGAGCCTGAAGACTATAGACAGCAAGTTGAGCGACGTGTTCGATCTCCGCTCCGCCTTCTCCCCTTCGATTCTCGGAAAGAGCCTCTGTACTGAGGCACTCGGGATGTCGGAATCACAATTCGAGGACCCGTTCTTCGACACCTTGGGCTCCCTCGGCTTCACTCCTGAAGAGGTAGAGGCGGCCAACGTCCATATCTTCGGGTACAACACCATTGAGGGCGCGCCCGGACTGAAGGACGAGCATCTAGCAGTATTCGACTGCGCCACTCCCTGCGGCAAGTTCGGGAAGAGGTCTATTGCTTGGCCCGCTCACGTGAAGATGATGGCTGCGGCACAACCGTTCATCTCGGGAGCGATATCTAAGACCATCAACATGCCATCCAACTCAACCGTCGAGGACGTGAGGGAGGCCTACAACCTGAGTCACACGACGATGAACAAGGCCTGCGCGGTGTACCGAGACGGAAGCAAACTGTCGCAACCTCTGATGAACCAGCTCGTGGACACACCGGAACTCACTGATGAGGACGAGGGGGGAGTAGTCGAAAGGATGGTCGAAGAGACCGTCAAGACATTGCCGCTTCCCGAGCCGGTGGCCAAGCCAGTGGCCGAGGCCTTCGTCAAGGATTACATTGCTATCAGGCGCCCACTCCCCAACAGGAAGAGATCCGAGAACATCAAGGCCAAGGTCGGTGGGCACAGCGTTCGTCTGATTACCGGAGAGTACCCGGACGGGAAGCTCGGGGAGATATTCCTGCTTACATCGAAGGAGGGGGCGGCTTGGAGGGCAATGCTGTCTCAGTTCGCCATAGCCGTATCCATAGGACTGCAGCACGGGGTGCCAATAGACGCCTTCGTCAAGTCGTTCATATTCTCCAAGTTCGAGCCGAGCGGGATGATTGAAGGCGGTAGCGGCCGGGTCAAGATGTCCTCGAGCATAGTTGACTGGGTGTTCCGGGAGCTGGCCATAGAATACGCCGGCAGGGACGACCTAGCTCATGTAGCGGAGGAGGACCTCGACCAGTTCTCCATCAGCAAGCCCGAGATTTCCGATGCCGGCGTGGTCCGAAGCCAAGGCGAGAAAAGGGACCTACAGATGACCCTGGAAGCTTCCGTCGCCCCTCTGGGGAGCCTAGAGTCGCGAGCGCGCCAAGCCGCCAAAGAGCGCGGCTTCACCGGCGACATCTGCGATGACTGTGGTGGCAGCCAGATGGTACGGAACGGGACCTGCCTGAAGTGCAACGAGTGCGGTGCAACTACAGGGTGCTCCTGAATCGATGCTCAAATCTCGAGCTCGATGTTCAGATTTTGGATCAGTTCCTTGTATCGGTTCCTGATTGTGACCTCGGTCACGCCAGCCACCTCGGCGACCTCTCGCTGGGTCCTGCGCTTGCCGCAGAGAACGCTTGCGATGTATATGATCGAGGCTGCGATTCCGGTTGGGCCCCGCCCGCTCGTGAGTTCCTTCTCCTGGGCGGCGGCTATCAGCTCGTAGGCCTTGGCCTGGACCTCAGCGTCGAGGTCGAGGCCGGAGCAGAAGCGAGGGATGTAGTCCTCGGGCTTGGTCGGTGGGATCTTCATCCTCAGCTCGCGTACCATGAAGCGATAGGTGCGGCCGATTTCCTTGCGGCCGGTCCTGCTCGCCTCGCCAATCTCGTCGAGAGTCCTCGGGTTTTCGCAGATTCTGCACGCTGCGTATAGGCTGGCAGCGGCCACGCCCTCGATGGAGCGTCCGCGAATCAGCCTAGCGTCCACGGCTTTGCCGTAGGTCACTGCGGCGGTCTCCCTAATCGTCTTGGGCAGCTCGAGGCGGCTGGCCATCCTGTCCAGTTCGGCGAGCGCCATTGCCTTGTTGCGCTCAGTTGCGTTGCTTACTCGGGAGCGCTTCTGCCACTTCCTCATCCTGTAGAACTGGCTGCGGTACCTGCTGGAAATCGACTTCCCGGAGTAGTCCTTGTTCTGCCAATCGATATCAGTGGAAAGTCCCTTGTCGTGGAGCATCACTGTCATGGGGGCGCCCGTACGCGCGCGCTGATCGCCCTGCTCTGGGCTGAAGACTCGCCATTCCGCTCCCTGGTCGATTACTTTCTCCTCAAGAACCAAGCCGCAATCGTCGCAGACGACCTCGCCCCTCGATTCATCCTTACTCAGATTTCGGCTTCCGCACTCATCGCACTTCACTGTGTCTTCAACGAGATATGACATAACATCCTCCCCCCCTTCGCAAGAAAGGCATTGAATTCCCAATTGGCCTCCTATTTAAGCCTAGCAGGTCAGAAAAATTGCCCCCACTCATTCGGTCATTGTGCGTCGAGCCAATGCGAGAATCGTGATATACGGCGCGACCGTGGCACGGAATGGGGAAGTGGGCATGGCGGATGTTGGATGGCCCCCGAAACGCGTGGCTCTGACGCCGGGCAGACGCGTCCTCTTCCTGACCAAGGATCTCGACTTGATTCGCAAGCAACTGTATGACGGTCTAGACCTCCGGGTGAGGGACCTATCGGTAGATGACTTGCTCGATGACATCAACACCGATGTAATGACACCAGCATGGGTATGCTTCGACCACGACCCAGCCATCATCGCGGAGAACGCCTACGCGGGTCTGATTCACGAAGGACGGCGAGTCTTCGAGCCGCGGGCTCTCATGGACGGAGGGTTCGAGGTCATTGTCTCCGGACACCGCAAGGGCACTGGTTCGAGTCGCGAGACGGCATCACAGTGCGAACGGTGGTCCGGAATACGCATTGCGATAGCCTCATCCTTCGCGCCAATCCACGAGCGTAACAATCTGAACCTCGGCCAGTTGATGGGGGATCATTCCATTCTGCGAAGACTGCAGGACGGCGAGAGCATCGGGCTATCTGAGTTCACCTCGAAATATGACTCGATAAGCCGCTTGATCCTCGAGAGCGGAGGTATCCTGCCGTTCGCTAAGCGGATTCGAGAGGATGCCATCGATCTGCCGCGGGTGGCTACGGGGGAGAGGCCGATGACAATGGTCGAGAAGTTGGTCTCCAACAAGCTGCTTGGGGCCAACGGTGGAGGCGAGTACGTCAAGCCAGGTGATGCGGTGCTGGCTCAAGTCGATGGGGGCTACACTCACGAGTTCACGACCGCTCAGGTCCACACCTTCCTCCTGCAGGAGTATGGGGGGGGCTACTCCTTGCCCAATCCCTCTAAATTCGCTGTTTTCGAGGACCATCTTCTGTACGCAACCGAGGTTCCTCGCTTCGGGCGCTTCGTAGAGAAGATCCAGGCCCTGCGGGATTTGCAGGGCGTGTTCCAAGAACGAACTGGGGTGCGCGACTACTCGTCGATTGACAACATCAGCCCTGGAATTTGCCATCAAGTGGCACGCGAGGAGTTCATCGACGTTGGTGACTTCATACAGGCTACTGATTCCCATACCTGCATGGGTGGTGCATCCAATGCCCTAGCCTATGGCGTCGGATCCACCGAGTATGCCAACCTAATCCACAACCAGTTCGCCTTCGTCAATGTGCCTGAGAGCATACGCTTCGAGTTGGAAGGGGAGCTGGGGGCGGGTTGCACGGCCAAGGACATCATTCTGCAAATCCTATGGCTCTACGCGACGAAGTCCGAGACGCTGGATCGAAGCATGGAGTTCGGGGGGCCCGGTCTAGCCAGCCTGTCAATGGACGAGCGTGCGACTCTGTGCAACATGGCGACGGAATGTAGTGCTAAGACTGGTATCTGCGAGCCAGACGACCTCACCGTCGAGTGGTTGCTGGCACGACGAAACGACCTCGATGAGAAAACTATCAGGGGGCATTTCGTACTGCCTGACGAGGGCGCAGTGTACGGCGGGGGTGTGCACACAATCGACCTCACGGAGATTCGCCCGATGGTAGCCCACCCGGGTGACCCCGACAAGGGCATCCCCTCCGACCCGACCAACGGGGCGTACATCGATGAACTCGGTGAGGTGGTCATCGACATCGCCTACGCCGGCTCATGCACTGCTGGGAAGGAAGACGACTTCTCCTACTATGCCAAGGTGACCAAGGCGGCCCTAGACGCGGGATTGACCATACCTCAGGACGTTGACTGCTACATCCAATTTGGTTCTAGGTCAGTCAAGGATCTATCTGCCCGGATGGGGTGGACGGGTCTGTTTGAGCGCGCCGGCGTGAAGATGATCGACCCCGGCTGCGGTGCGTGCATCGGGGCCGGGCCGGGAATCAGCGATGAGCCAGATCAGGTCACTATCTCAGCAATCAACCGCAACTTCCAGGGACGCTCGGGACCGGGCAGGCTCTATCTCGCTAGCCCACTCACCGTGATGACCAGCGCGTTCTTGGGCAAGATAACCGCGTGGCACCCAGAAGTCTTCACCTGATTCTGCTTCTCCAGCCCATTGATCGGGGGATTGTTCAAGAGCGGTCAGCGAGCCGTCGGAGGCTACCAAAGCAAGCCCCTTGTCATCGGGACATGGGAGGACTTGATGGAGGGATGCGCGTGGAGACCTCAGAACAGTTTTCAAACAAGCAGAAGCAGATCTCCATAAGCGAATTCTTTGAGAAGAACAAGCACTTCCTAGGCTTCGACACCCTACAGAGATCCATAATCACGGCCGTGAAAGAGTCGGTAGACAACTCTCTGGATGCCTGCGAAGAGACCCGTATTCTCCCCCATATCAGAGTCGAGATCAATCGCCTGAAGGGCGATCGGATCGAGCTCATCACGCAGGACAACGGACCAGGGATCCCTCGGAATGACATCGAGAACGTCTTCGGTAAGTTCCTACTCGGCTCGCGCTTCCACGCGATTCGTCAGACCAGGGGGCAGCAGGGCATCGGCATCACCGGGGTCGTGATGTACAGCCAACTGACCACCGGGTCCAAGACACAAGTCATCTCGAAGATTGGCAGTGACTCCTCTGCCGTGCATGTTGAGCTAGGCATAGACACGAGGAGGAATAGGGCCACCAAGTCGGGGGAGCGTCGTGACACATGGCTCGACGGCCTTACAGGAGAACCCGTGTCGCATGGTCTGAGAATAAGGAATGTGATGAGGGCGAAGTACCAGCGTGGGCGCCAGTCCGTTCACCAGTACCTCAGGATGACGTCCATAGTTAACCCGCACGCTAGCATCTCTCTGGTGGTCCGCGACAGGAACGGCGAGGTGATCGAAGAGGGGGACTGGTCAAGGACCACCGAGAAGCTCCCCCGGGAGGTCAGTGAGATCAAGCCCCATCCCCATGGAATCCACCTCGGTTCGCTCCAGAGGATGCTCCGCGAGGCAGAGGAGCGGAAGATGACGTCTTTCCTACGACATAATTTCTCGGGCGTGAGCATGCGCGCCGCACGTGAAATTCTGACCGCGGCGGGCATAGACGAGGGTCGGACACCCAGACGGATAAGAGCAGAAGAGGCTCAGGAGATGGTCTCCTCCTTCCAGAAGGTCAAATTGCTCGCACCTCCGACCAACTGCCTGTCTCCTATCGAGGATCTGCTGATCAAGAAGGGGCTCTCGAAGGCCATCGACTCACGGTTTGCCTCCACCATCACACGCAGTCCCAAGGTAAGCAATGGCAACCCGTTCCAGATCGAAGTCGGTCTGGTGTTCGGAGGGAACCTCAGCGCCGAGGGGCCCATCGAGGTCCTGCGATTCGCCAATCGCGTCCCACTGATGTACCAACAGGGCGGATGCCTGCTCACCAAAGCCCTAGAGGCAGTCGATTGGAAGCGGTACGGGTTGGAGCACCCGGGCGGTCGTGGCATCCCAAAGGGACCTGCCGCAGTCCTCGTCCACCTCGCATCCACCAACGTCCAGTTCACCAGCGAAGCAAAGGAGGCCGTGGCCGACAATGAGGAGGTGTTCGAGGAGATTCGCCTGGCGATGCTGGAGGTAGGCAGGGGCCTCAAGAACCACCTGAAGAAGAATTCCCAGAGGAAGAAGGCCCGCGAGAAGTTCGAACTGATCAACGTCATTCTTCCTGAGATTTCCAGGAAGTCATCGCAGCTGCTGTCGAGGGAAGAGCCCGACCTCGCTCCAGTGATTACGAAGATCATGGATGCGGTATTCTGCGAGGAGGAGCTTGGTTGGGACGATGGGCGCAAGCTAGCCATCTGCTCGATCACGGTCTACAACTACACCGCCAGGGCGCGTGCTTACACGATTCTCGCTAAGTGGCCCGAGGGGGACGGGGTCAGGATGGATGAGAACGCACTGGGAGGCAGGAAGGAGGCCGGGGGCCTATGGGCGTGGAGGTTGGACACCTTGAATCCCGGTTCATCAACGATCATTCGCTTCGCTGTCTCGGGCCTAACCAAGGGCGAATGGAGCGAGGTCGATGTCTTCTACAGGGGCAATGGAGAGGTCATTGGCGCGACGAAGATTGACGAGAAGCTGCTGGAGGAGCTGCGCAAGACAGAGTCTCTGGCGGCTGCTGAGTCGGAGTTGGAGCAGCAGACGGAGACGATGGGGCACCTAAGCGACAGGATCGAGCACAACTCCCCCGGTCCCTCGGCTCCCACAGAGCGGATGCAGCCCACCCTATTCGATGACTACGAGGCAGAAGAATGACGATCAACAGGCAGAAATCGAAGGATGAGGTGATTGAGGCCCTGCATGGGGTGGCCTCAGAGATGCACGACAGGATGACTAGGGGCATTCCCCCGACGATGACCCTCCCCGTCAGGTCAAAGAGCAATATCGCCTTCGATAAGAGGCTCGGCGTCTACAAGTACGGAAAGAAGAGGACCGTAAGGGATGCCACCGCCCTGGGTTCCGCGAGACAGTTGCTCAGGGCGCTTCACATTACCGAGTTCGTAGAGGGGATGATCACCGATGGCAAGACCTCAACCCTGAGGGAGATGTACTACATCTCGGAGGGTTGGGGCCACGGCAAGTTCTCCACCCAGAACGAGAGCAACAACCTCGCCGAGGACCTGGAAATCGTAACCAAGTGCCTGCGCGAGGACTTCGGGCTCAGGCCCGAGGAGGATGGTGCTCGGATAATCGGGAACGTGACTTTCCAAGAGCGCAACCGTAAGGGTGACTGGATGCGCATTAACTGCCGCGATGACGTCGGCGACTCGGGCTACGGCGTGCCCTACAACGTCGAGTCGGAGAAGCTGAGCCTCGTCGAGGAGGACGTTGACTTCGTGATGGCGATAGAGACCGGTGGAATGTTCGACAGGCTGGTCGAGAATGGCTTCGACGAGGAGGCGCGGTGCGCTCTCGTGCATCTCAAAGGCCAGCCGGCCCGTTCCACGCGACGAATCATGAGGCGCATGAGCGAGGAGTGGAACAAGCCCATCCTGGTGTTCACCGACTGCGACCCCTGGTCCTTCAGGATTTTCGCCAGTATCGCCTACGGCGCCATCAAGACCGCTCACATCTCGGAGTACCTCGCCACCAAGGAGGCGACCTACCTGGGAATCACAGCAGACGACATCCTAGCCTACGACCTCCCTAGCGACGACCTGTCCAAGCAAGACTCGAACGCACTGGTCGCTGAACTCAGCGACCCGCGCTTCTCGACGGGTTGGTGGCAGGAGCAGATTCACCTAATGCAGGAAATCGGCAAGAAGGCAGAGCAGCAGTCACTTGCCAAGTACGGCCTCGATTTCGTGACCGATACCTATCTGCCTGAGAAACTCTCTGCTATGGGACTGGGATACTGATTCCGAAGCCTGATAGATGGCTGGCTTTAGGCGGGTCCGTGGCAGGAAAGAGGAGGCGATGGGCTAGATGGGCCACAGGCTCCTCGTTTCTGCTGCTCGTTGCGGCCGTTGTTTCGCTGGTCCAAGTATATCCCACCCTGATCAATACCTTCGACCCGGAGTCCAACTACGTGGTCAAGATGGGGCCGGGCGGAGAGGGGGCATTCACTGTTGAGGAAGCCACGGTGCTAACCGCCCTCCGAGTGAGCGATGACGAGGCCCCAGAGGCTGACCTTAGGCTGTTTGACCAGAGCGGAAGCGAAATCGGGGGCAGGGCTCCAGGTTTCCTGGACTCCGATCGTCCAGGTTCCGACAGTGAGACTTTCTACGTCCCCGTCAGGATCTTCGACGGGGTGGGGCCGGGTACTTACACCCTGCACAACGAGGCCGAGACGTCGCAACTTTGGCTGGTGGACGATGGGTACCTTGCAGCCCAAGTCGAAGGCAATCCCTGGTTGTACATTTTCTACATCGGATGCTGCTTGGGCCTCCCACTGGGCCTAGTAGGGCTAGTCCTCGCCGTGATGGTGTGGAGCGACAAGCGCAAGGCGCCCGACCAGTACGTGGTAATCCAGGACGGTAGCGTCATCCTGACCGATGTGGACAGCATTCAGACGATGCAGGCTCGGGAGGGGGGGATGCTCGAGACGGGGGTCGTCGATGGCGTTCCGGGCCCCTTCGTCGAGGATGGGGCGTCGGCCCGAGAGGCAGGTCCCGAGGAAGAAGAGCAGGGATGGAAGAAGTGGGACGAGGGCTGAAATCGGATTAAATGGTGAAGGTCTGCCCGGCGGACATGGCTGATGGGTCGCTTCTACACCGCTTCGGTGAGATGCTGCACGACCGCCAGCGGGCGGTGCTTTCACTGGGAGTCCTTTCAGTGCTGCTGTCAGTCGTTCTCATATCCGGCGGCAGCGCCTTCATAGACGGCAACAACCCCCCGCCCAATTCCGAGGCCGGGAGGGCCCTCTTGCTGGTGTCGGAGGAACTTCCCGTGGTCGACTCCAACGTCGTCACCTACGTGTTCACGCACGAGACCATGGTTTGGAGCGACCCGGAGTACGAACAAGCTGTCGAAGCGGCGCTGCGACCGCTGCTCGACGGGCCAATCGGGATAATGGGCTTCAGTTCCGCCTACCAGAACCCCCAGGACCCCTACTCGATCTCCCAGCACGTATCCACGGACGGTCGCTCCACCGCGGTCTTCGTCACAATCGAAGGCACCGAGGGCGAGGTGAGGGGGCACGTCGAGGAGCTGAGGGGCATTGTGGACAGCGAGGTGCTCGGTGTCATGGTCACCGGGAGCCTGATCATTAACGAGGACTTCGACGTGCTGCTCAAGGAGGACACGGTGAGGGCGGAGATTTTCGGAATCCCCCTCTCGCTGGTCATTCTCCTCTTCGTTTTCGCCACTCTGGTCGCAGCATCGCTTCCGATGCTTACGGCCGGTATGATGTTCGTTTCCTCCGTGGGGATCTCCTTCTGGATCTCGGACAAGGGGGTCATCGACCTCACCCAGTGGACGGTCAGCATGGTGTCCCTTATCGGAATCGCCGTGTCGATCGACTACAGCCTGTTCATCGTCAGCCGCTTCAAGGAGGAGCTGTCCAAGGGCTCGAGCGAGCGAGAGGCAGTTGCGAAGATGATGGACACCGCCGGGAGGGCCGTGCTCTACTCCGGGGCGACGGTGGCCGTCGGGCTGTGCAGCCTGTTCTACTTCGATGCCACCCACATGCCCTCGATGGGGTTCGGCGGGGCCGTGGCCGTCGCCTTCTCCCTAATCTACTCGCTCACAGTTCTCCCGGTGATACTCTGCATGCTCGGAGACCGAATCAACGACCTTCAGATTCCCGTCCCCAAGGCATGGAGCCGGGAGGGCTTCTGGAGGGACTTCGCGACCAAGGTCATGGACAAGCCGTGGAGATGGCTCGCGCCCTCCGTGGCGCTGCTCCTGCTCATGGGCTCTCCGAGCCTCGGAGCGGAGTTCAACGCCGGGGGCATCGGGACCCTGCCACCCGATCTGGAGTCGCGGATGGCCTACGAGGAGCTGGAGCGAGGCTTCCCGGCCTTCCAAGCAAGCAGGATCCCGGTCGTGGTGGTCCTCGGGGAGGAGGGGGGGCCGTTCGATGCCGGGCTGGTTGCTAGCATCTCGGGATTCTGCGCCGAGGTCGAGGCGCTCGGGGGAGTCATATCGGCCAGCTCCCCCTACTGCACGCCTGATCTGTTCGCATCCCCCCTCGGCGAATGGCCTGCGGAGGCGCAGGAGGCCTGGGCCAGCACCAGGTCGGACAGCCTGGTCATGATCTCCGTGGCCACGCAGTACAATTCTAGCTCGGACGGCTCTGAGGGGCTGGTCCGCTCGATGAGGGAGATAGCCAGCGGAAGCGACCAGGAGATTCTCGTCGGGGGCTGGTCTGCCTACGAGATCGACATGCGAGACCACCTGGTGGAGCGCGTCCCGGCCGTGGTGGGACTGGTCCTCGGGCTGACCATGCTGCTGATCTGGTTCCAGGTCCGCTCGGTACTGGTCCCAATCAAGGCCGTGGTGATGAACGTCTTCTCGATAGCGGCCTCCTACGGACTGGTCGTCCTCGTCTTCCAGGAGGGCTTCATGGGTCTGGACGAGGCCATGAACTTCACAGCCCAGCCCATCGACTACATGGTCCCGCCCCTGCTGTTCGGCATCGCCTTCGGCCTGTCGATGGACTACGAGGTGCTGATGCTGTCCCGGATCCACGAGTCCTGGCTCGAGACCGGGGACAACACAAGGGCGGTCTCCGAGGGTCTGCAGGCGAGCGGCGGGCTGATCACCGGGGCTGCGGCTATCATGGTGGCTGTGTTCTCGGGCTTCATACTGGCCGATGTCATGATCATCAAGTCGCTCGGCTTCGCCCTAGCGGTGGCCGTGCTGATAGACGCCACCATAGTCAGGGCGATAGTGGTCCCCTCGGCGATGAGGCTGATGGGCGAGGCGAACTGGTGGTCGCCGAGCCTGCCCCTCACCGGCAAAGACAAAGGGGGCGTGGAGGCAGCCCCGTAGGCATGGCCGTGGTGAGGGCGTGAGCTCGGGAGCCGTCGTCGTCACAGGCGCCAGCGGCTACATCGGCAGCCACGTGGTCTCCAACCTGCTCGCTAGGGGCAGGAAGGTCAGGGCCACGGTCAGGGACGCCTCCGACCCTGACAGGGTCGACCACCTGCTGGCCCTGCCGGTCTCGGATGGGGGCAGCCTAGAGGTCGTCGAGATGGACCTGATGGACGCTGGGGCCGTGGCTCGGGCCGTCGCGGGCTGCTCCGAGGTCATCCACACGGCCGCAGCGGTCAGGATCACGGCCAAGAAGCCGCAGAGCCAGATCGTCGACCCCAGCGTGATCGGCACGCAGAACGTGCTCGACGCCATCGACTCGGCCGGGTGCGTGGAGCGGCTCGTCCACACCTCCTCGACGGCCGCAATCCGCCCGATGAAATGGCAGGATGGCCAGACGCTCACCACAGAGACCTGGGCGGAGGACGCGACACTGGAGGGCAACCCATACGGGCTGGCCAAGTTCACCGCGGAGCGGCTGGTCAGGGAGTGGCTCTCCGCCAAGGACCCGGCGAGCCGACCGCGCATGGTGACGATCAACCCGTGCATCGTGTTCGGGCCGCCACTGAGCAAGAAGCATCTGAGGGGAAGCGTGTCGTTCATCATGACCCTGCTGAGGCGGGAGATCCCCTTCGTCATCCCGATGCATGTCAGCATAGTGGATGTGCGGGACGTGGCCGAGGCCCACGTCCGGGCCCTGACGATGGGCGAGGACTCCGGCCGCTACCTGGTGGTCTCGGGGCAGATGTGGTTCCGGGACATCGCAAGGGCGCTGAAGACCGAGCACCCCGACCTTGGAATCCCGACCCGACAGATACCCTACTCGCTATCCCTGATCGTCTCCCTTTTCCACCCCAGGATCAGCCTCTCCTGGGCCAGGGCGCATCTGAACAAGCGGCTGTTCTGGGACGCCACCCCCGCAGAGAGGGATCTGGGGATGGAGTGGAGGCCACCGAAGGAGGCTGTGCTCGGAAGCGTGCCTCCGGTCATCGAAAACGGTTGGATTTAGAACGAAGGCGCATACGGGTGAGCGTGCCCAAGGTCGCTCAGTTGCTCTCCCTGCTGATGCTGAGCTCGATGGTCACCGGGTGCATGTGGTGGGAGGACGAGGAAGTCGTCGTCGAGGAGGGGGGGGCCTTCGAGTTCGACCAGCAGGTCCCAATCACCACCTGGTACCACTACCCCGGAACGGTCGGCGAGCCGTGGGCGGTGGATGCCACCAGCACAGGGGCGGTCTCGGCTGCCAACATCACTGCCGACCTTTCCGGCAACAGCACTCCCTTCTTCGCCAACGCCACCTACTATGGCACCGGCTTCGACACCTTCGAGCCTACCATCGGGGTGACCTCGTCGGGTGCGATCTTCTTCACCCAGTGGAACGGTTTGGGCGACGGCACGCACATCATCCGCTCGATTGACAGAGGGCAGACCTGGGAAGACGTCGGCCCATTCGGCCAGATCGACGAGGACTCGGGGCAGACCCCCAACTCCAACGACCCCTACATCTACGTGGACAAATTCACGGACAGGCTGGTCAAGTTCGACATGCACGCGCTGGCCGCCATGTTCGTCGAGTACTCGGACAACGACGGGGAGTCGTGGAGCATTCCCTACCCCGTCGAGGGCTACTACGTCACCCAGGACCACCAGAGCATCGCCTCGATGCCGCCGCCGGCCGGCGTCACGGCCTTCCATGACGTCATCTACGTCTACTGCATCAACACCGGCTCCCCGGCGCTGGGCGCCCAGTGCTCGCGCTCGCTCAACGGTGGTCTGTCGTGGGATGTCCAGAGGCTCGGCTACCCGAGCAGCAGCTTCCCGCAGTGCTCGGGGCTGCACGGCCACGTCGCAGGGGGCATCGACGGGGCGGTCTACCGCGGCAACCCCTCGTGCGAGGGCCCGGCGGTCTACCGCTCCCTGGACGGCGGCTACTCCTGGACCGAGCACACCATCACCACCGAGGTCGGCATGCAGGACGGGTGGCACTCGCACGAGGTCGCAACCGCCGTTGACGACGGCGGCAACGTCCATGCGACCTGGATCGGCGACGACCTGATGCCATGGTACGCCAACTCCCACGACCAGGGCGAGACCTGGGGCGCCCCGATGATGGTGGCAGCCCCCGGAGTCAACGAGACGGGCTTCCCGACCATATTCGCGGGCGCGGAGGGCAGGGTCGTTATCGGCTACATCGGCGAGTCGAGCAACTACGACGAGAACACCAGCACGGGCGGCTGGTCGGGCTACATGGCCATCATGACCGACGCCTTCGCCGAGCGCCCGCTGATCACCAGCGTGGCCGTCAACCACCCCGACGACCCGCTGGACACCGGCCCGGACTGCGGCAACATACGATGCGGCGGCTTCGGGGACTTCATCGACGTCGAGCTCGATGACGAGGGCAGGCCCTGGATCGCCCTGGCGCACAACGCCGCGGGCTTCGAGGAGGCGGTGATCGGGACCCTGACCGAGGGGCCGGCCCTGTACGGCGACCTGTCCTACCTCGAGCCGCTGCCGGTAGGGGGCAACGCGACCCTCCTCCTGGGCTGACGGGGCTCCGCTGGACTGATGTACGCAGGGCTTCGCGTGGGTAACATGCGCGCCATAGCATACGGCCTGGTCTCCCTGCTCCTGGCGGCGTCCCTCTCGGGCTGCTTCGGCGAAGAGGAAGAGTTCGTCGAGGAGGTCAACGTCTTCGACACCCTGTGCGAGGGGTCGGGGGGCCCCATCAGCAACACGACCTGGTACCACTACTCCAACGCGACCGACGCCACGAAGGCCTCCGACGTGCTCAACGGGAGCTCGGTGCTGGTGGGTAACAACGCACCAGTCTGCGCTATCGGGACCTACTACGGAATCGGCATGACCACGTTCGAGCCGACCATCGGGGTCACCTCCTCCGACAACCTCTACATGACCAGCTGGGGCAACGGGGCGGCGGGCTCCACGGCAATCGTGCGGTGCTCGGGCATGGTCATGATGGCCAACCTGAGCGAGTACGCGTGCGAGGACGTCTACAGCGCCTTCCTTCCGGTGGCGAACTCCAACGACCCCTACGTGTACGTCGACCCGTGGACGGACCGCGTCATGAAGTTCGACATGCACGCCCTGCTGGGGATGACCGTCGAGTGGTCGGACAACGAGGGGCAGAGCTGGACCGGCCCCTCGGTGGCCACCGGCTGGTCGGTGCAGGACCACCAGACCATCGCCTCCTCGCCCTACCCCGCCGCCTTCCACCAGACCACGTGGGTGTTCTGCGTCAACGGCAACTACCCCTACCCAGTGTGCGCTGCCAGCCAGGACGGCGGGCTGACCTGGGGCCCCGAGCTCCCCGGCACGCCCACGGACTGCGAAAGCGGGGGGCTGACCGGGCACATCATGGGTAGCGATAACGGCAACTTCTACCGCGGCAACAGGGGCTGCGACGGGGGCGAGGGGTACTCGATCTACCGCAGCACGAACGGCGGGATAACTTGGACCGAGCACCCGCTTCCAACCGAGACCACGGGGACCGCGGAGACCTGGAACTTCGAGGAGGCCCAAGTCTACCCGGACTCCGAGGACAACGTCCACGCGATGTGGATAGGCTTCGACAACATGCCCTACTACGCGTACTCGAGGGACGAGGGCGACACCTGGAGCGACCCACTGATGGTCGCCCCGCCGATCGGCCTGAACGGCACCGGCTTCCCGGTGCTGACCGCCGGCGGGCCGGGCATGGTGGCCCTCGGCTACCTCGGGGACTCTGGCGGGGACATCTGGAACGGGTACCTGACGGTCATCACCGATGCCTTCGGCCCGATGCCGCTGATGACCACGGTGCAGGTGAACGCGTGGGGCGACCCCCTCGACACCACCGCTGACTGCGGCTTCAACCGGTGCGGCGGCTTCGGCGACTTCAATGACATCATCATCGACCAGCACGGCAGGGCCTGGTTCGGCCTCGCGCACAACGTGGGCGGCGAGATCGGCATCTTCGGCACCATGGCCATCGGGCCGACGCTGCGAGACACGCCGCTGGCCCCTCTGCCAATCGGCGGGCCCAGCACTCTGTAGCGTAGCAGTCCTACCTAGTGGGTCTAGACTCTCGTGGATTCATCCGCCGTGAATAAATTCAAACCACCAATTTGATGGCCCAGGTCATGGAAAAGAACGCTCAGGATAATTGGTGGGGCGAAGGAGAGGCGGATCAACCCGAGGATCAAGGCAATGCAGACTTATTCGACCATGAGTCATCCGTTATCGCATACAACAAATCACCATTTGCAGCGTCACTATCTTGGCTGTCAGTCGCTGCCTTTGCCACATTGCTAATACAAGGTACAGCACTAATGGCCTCAGGTGGGCTTGAGTTCTGCTTTATCGAGGGCTTCAATCTACTATTTGTGGGAGCACTTCTGTTTATACTGATGGATAACGCGGAGCTGGGGACCAGGATTTCGGTCGACCCTGCAGACTCACGCATCTGGGTGGGGCACCGAGGGTTCAGGACTGAACTCGAACCGAAACTCATCATCGAATATGGGAGCTCGGATTACGTCAGAATCATGACGAGAACTGAACCTGGGAGGGACGGTGGAACAGCGACATATCGGGATATTTGCATCTGTCAAAGTGGCGCTCCCCCTAAGACAATCTCGTCTACCAACGGGCCTCTTTCGAAATCAAGGGCGAGAAGAATGGGGGAATCTATTGCTCGCGCCGCGGGCCTCGATTATCGAAAAAAATAGCACCCTCGTGAGTCCGGGAGGATTTTCAAACAAAGGCGCCTAGGTCCTACTTGTGAAAGTCGCTGTCATCCAGATGTCGCCGGTATTCCTGGACAAATCCGCCTCATGGAAAAAACTCATGGCGATGATCTTCGAAGCTGTTGAGGAAGGTGCTAGGGTCATCACCTGGGGTGAGACGCTCATTCCAGGGTATCCTGTCTGGATGGGTTTGACAGATTCAGCACGCTGGGACAATCCTGACCAGAAGCGCGCTTACTCCAGTTATGTTAGAGAATCAGTAAGCCTTGACGGGCCAATTGTGGATGAGATGCGTAACATATCCTCGGAGCATGGTGTCATGCTGATGGGAGGTATACTCGAAGCCGATGGGAGTAGTGTTTACGCCACCCTGTTAACGATTGGATTTGAAGGAGAGATTCTTGGAAGGCATCGCAAGATCAAGCCAACATTCGATGAGCGATTGCTCTGGGCGGATGGGGATACAGAGGGTTTGCGGACTTACGAGACGCCGGAAGGCCGCATAGGCGGACTGAATTGCTGGGAGAATTGGATTCCACTCACTCGGGCAGCATTGCATCAGGAAGGAGAAATGATTCACGTAGCGGTTTGGCCTGGATCTTTCTCCCTTACAAAAGACATAACTAGATTCATGGCCCTAGAAGGAAGGTCGTGGATTCTTTCAGCGTGTGGCGTCTACCGAGGAGAAGATTTCGGACACCTCTCAGTTGATGACTTCCCGATGCGAGATGAAATGATGAAGGCTGGAGGCATCCACTCGGGCGGTTCACTGATTGCAAATCCGATTGGAGAGATTATCGCGGGACCCCTGCCGGATTACGAGGAAGGCATCCTATACGCGGATGTTGACAGGCGCACCGTTCTAGAGGAGCGTCAGAACTTTGACCACAGTGGACATTACAGTCGACCTGACCTTCTCAGACTCACAAGGAACTGAATTAGTGACAACCCTCGTGGGTCTGAGCTCACGAAAGATGCGCCCTCAGGATCTCGGTAACGCGCCAGAGCTCGTGGAATCGATTGTAGAGGGGGGCTGGCGCCATTCGGATCACGTCGGGGTTGCGGAAGTCGCAGGCCACGCCGGCCGCCACCAGGGCCCGATGGAGTACGGAGGCGTCGCCGTGAATCCGCAGGCTGACCTGGGAGCCCCGGCGATCGGCCTGCCGGGGGCTGATGACGGTGATGCAGCCCTCCGGGAGCCCGTCCAGCTGGGCCAGGAGGAAGTCGGTCATGGCCAGGCTCTTCTCCCGCAGTGCGGGCATGCCCGCCTCGTCGTGGATGGCCAGGGCCGCTCGGTGGCAGGCCATGGACATCACCGGGGCGTTGGAGACCTGCCAGGCAGCAGCGCCCCGCTGTGCCTCGAACTCCCCCATCTCGAAGCGGGTCTCGGGGTCCGTGCCCCACCAGCCGTTGAAGCGGGGCAGGTCGCTGCCGGCGTGCCGGTCGTGGACGAATAGGCCGGCGACGCCTCCCGGTCCCGAGTTGAGGTACTTGTAGGAGCACCAGGCGGCGAAGTCGACGCCCCAGTCGTGCAGGCTCAGGGGCACGTTGCCGATGGCGTGGGCCAGGTCGAAGCCCACGGTCGCGCCCGCCCGATGCGCGGCCCTGGCGATGCGCCCCATGTCGAACAGCTGCCCGGTGTAGTAGTGGACGCCGCCGACCATCACCAGGGCGATGCTAGTGCCCTCCGCCTCCAAGTAGGCCTCGATCTCGGCCTCGTCGAGCAGGTCCCCCTCATCTCCGAGGGAGACCACGGCCTCGGAGGGGTCGAGGCCGTGGAAGCGGGCCTGGCTCTCGACGGCGTAGCGGTCCGAGGGGAACGCGCCGGCCTCGATGAGGATTCGAGAGCGCTCCCGGGTCGGGCGGTAGAAGGAGACCATGGCAAGGTGCAGGTTGCTGGTGAGCGCGCCCATGGGCACCACCTCGTGGGCTTGGGCGCCGACGAGGCGCGCCAGGGGGGCACAGAGGTCCTCGTGGTAGCTGTACCAGGGCTGCTTGGCCCCGAAGTGGCCTGCCACTCCCAGCCGGGCCCAGTCCCCCACCTCCTGGTCCAGTGCCTCCTGGATGCTGCGGGGCTGGAGGCCCAGGGAGTTGCCGCTGAGATAGATTTCCTCCTCGCCCGATTCGGTCAGGGGGATGTGGAAGCGCTGGCGGAAGTCAGCCAGGGGGTCCTGGCCGTCCATCTCCAGAGCCCGGTCCTCGCTCATCGCCTAACGCCTCGCGGCCAGCTTCGCCAGTAGCTTGAGGATCTCGAAATAGAGCCAGACCAGCGTGACCATGAGCCCGAAGGCGGCTCTCCACTCGAGTTGCTTTGGCGCGCCCCTCTCAACCCCCTTCTCGATGAAGTCGAAGTCGGCCACGAGGCACAGCGCGCCTATCCCGATGACGAAGAGGGAGAAGGCTATGCCAATCGGGCCGGAGCCGTGGATGTACGGGACCTCGAAGCCGACGAACACCCCGATGAAGGAGACGAGGTAGATCAGCACGATAGCGCCAAGGGCGGAGTAGACCGCGATGGCCATGTTCCTGTCCCAGTGGATCAGTCCGGCCCTGTATATCGCGATCATCGCCCCGAGGAGGAGGAAGGTCAGGAGGGCGGCGAGCATGCCGATCCCCGGGACCTCCAGACCCACTTCGAAGAGCCAGGTGACGCCACCCAGGAAGAGCCCCTCGAGGGCGGCGTAGGCGCAGATGAGCATCGGGTTCATCGAGCCGGAGAATATCACCATCAACGCGACGACTAGGCCGCCTATGGCGCCCAGCAGCATCAGGGGCATGGACCCCGGCATCGAGAAGGCGGTCGCGAGCGCCGTGGTCGCGGTGATCAGGAGCAGGATCCCGGTCTTCTCGGCGGTCCCCTCGATGGTCATCAGGTTGGATTCGTAGTCGTCCCACCAGTTGGCACCCTGGTAGGAGCCCTTCTCGAAGGTAGAGTCGCTGAGGGCCGGATTGCCGGAGCGATACATCGGCCGCCCTCACCGGGTGCCCCTTCTCAAGGCTTGGCCCGCCGCCTGGCTCAAACGAAGCCGGCGAGGTGCTGGCCGGTGTAGCTCCCGGGTGCCCGGGCGACCAGGTCGGGGGGGCCCTCGGCGACCACGAGCCCGCCGCGCTCGCCTCCCTCCGGGCCGAGGTCGATGATCCAGTCGGCACACTTGATGACGTCCATGTGATGCTCGATCACGATGACGGTGTGGCCGTTTCGCCGCAGGCGCAGCAGCACGTCGATCAGCTGGTGGACGTCGGCGAGGGCGAGGCCGGTGGTCGGCTCGTCGAGGATGTATACGGTGTGGTTGCGCGGCGGGCGGTGCAGCTCGGCGGCCAGCTTGACCCGCTGCGCCTCGCCGCCGGACAGCGTCGTGGCCGGCTGGCCCAGGCGGATGTAGCCCAGGCCGACGTCCTCGACGGTGGAGAGGATGCGGTGTATCGAGCGCTGGTTGGCGAAGAAGGCGCATGCCTCCTCGACGCTCATCTCCAGGACGTCGTGGATGGTCTTGCCGCGCCACTTGACCTCCAGCGTCTCCCTGGTGTACCTCTTGCCCTTGCAGACCTCGCAGGTCACCCAGACGTCGGGCAGGAAGTTCATCTCGAGCTTCTTCGAGCCGGCCCCGCTACAGGCCTCGCATCGCCCGCCCCTGACGTTGAAGGAGAACTGCCCGGGCAGGTACCCGCGCTCCTTGGCCAGCTTGGTCTGCGTGAACAGCTCGCGGATGGGTGTGAAGGCGCCCGTGTAGGTGGCTGGGTTCGAGCGCGGGGTCCGGCCAATCGGGGACTGGTCGATGACGATGGCCTTGTCGACCATATCGATGCCGGATATCGAGTCCATCCTGCCGGGGGTCGCATCGGAGCCGTGGAGCTCACGGAGCAGGGAAGGCGCGAGGGTCTCGGTCACCAGCGAGGACTTGCCCGAGCCGGAGACGCCGGTCACGGCAATCATGCAGCCCAGCGGGATCCTGACCTCGAGGTCCTGGAGATTGTTCTGTCGGGCCCCGCTGATGGTGATCCATCGCTCCCCCTCGGGCGATGCGCGGTCCTCGGGAATCGGTATGCGCTCCCTGCCGGTGAGGTAGGCGGCGGTCAGGCTGTCCTCGCTGCCCATCAGATCCTCGAAGGTTCCGTTGACGACGACCCGCCCGCCGTCCTTGCCCGCCCCGGGCCCCAGGTCGACCAGCCAGTCGGCCTGCCTGAGCGTGGCCTCGTCGTGCTCGACGACGAGCAGGGTGTTGCCCAGCTCGGTCAGCTCGCGCAGGGTCTCGAGCAGTCGGCCGTTGTCGCGCGGGTGGAGGCCTATGCTGGGCTCGTCGAGGACGTACATGACGCCCGTCAGCCTCGTCCCGATCTGGGTGGCGAGCCGTATCCTCTGGGACTCGCCGCCCGAGAGCGTGTTGGCCCGGCGGTCGAGGGTGAGGTAGTCGAGGCCGACCAGCGCGAGGAAGCGCAGCCTGGACTCGATCTCCTTGATGATCTCCCTGGCGATGTACAGCGAGCGCTCGTCGAGCTGCGCGGTGGCTCGGACGGTATCGCTGTCGGGCACGTCCCGGTCGAGCTTGTCCCACGTGTCGTCCAAGCCCCCTATCCTCCAGTGCTGGACCGCGGCGAGGGCCTCGAGCACGCTGCAGCGGGATATGCCGGGCAGGGAGATGCCGCCGACCGTGACCTTGCTGACCGCCTCGTTGAGCTTGTCGCCGTTGCACTGGGTGCATGGTTCGTCGGTCATGTAGGAGGACAGCCTGGAGCGGGTCCGGTCGGAACTCGTGTCGGTGTAGGTGCGGCGCAGGCGGGCGAAGACCCCCTCCCACGGCCTGGTCATCCGGTAGGACGAGCCCTTCTCGGAGTTGAACTCGAAGTTGATGGCCGTGCTGCCGGAGCCGTGCAGCAGGATGTCCATGTCGTCCTCGCCCAGCTCGCCGAAGGGGACGTCGGCGGCTATGCCGTAGTGGTCGCAGGTCTGGGTCATCTGGCTTCGGTACCACCCGGACATCATCGAGCGGCGGAACGGCTTGATGCAGCCCTCAGCGACCGTAGCCGTCCTGTCGATGACGAGGTCGGGCGAGAAGGTGCGCTGGACGCCGAGGCCCTGGCAGGAGGGGCAGGCACCAAGCGGGTTGTTGAACGAGAACACCCTCGGGCTCATCTCCGGCATGAAGGAGCCGTGCTCGGGGCAGGCGAACTCCTCGGAGTAGGCTATCACCTCTTCCTGCTGGGTCCTGAAACGCTGCTCGTCCGAGTTGTCGTCGCCTGGCTTGGGGGCGCTCAGGCTCTCGACGGCCACCGAGCCCGCACCGAGCCTCAACCCGGACTCGACGGCCTCCGTCAGGCGCTGGCGGTTGGAGACGTGGAGCAGCAGCCGATCGACCCTGACGTCGATGTCGTGGCGCAGGTTCTTCTCGAGCTCGGGGGGCTGCTCGAAGGCTGCCTCCCTGCCGTTGACCTTGCCCTCGAGGAAGCCCTGCTCCACCAGAGCGGAGAAGAGGTCGGCGTGTGTGCCCTTGCGGTTCCTGACCGCGGGGCTCCATATCGCGATGCCGTGCCCCTCGAAGCGCCAGAGCACGTCGTCCACTATCTCCTGGACCGTTCTCCTGGTCACCTCGCGCTCGCAGACCGGGCAGTGGGGCAGGCCGACGCGGGCCCAAAGCAACCTGAGGTAGTCCATCATCTCGGTGACCGTGGCCACCGTTGAGCGGGGATTGTGGCTGCCCTGCTTCTGGTCGATGCTGATGGCGGGGGAGAGGCCGTCTATCGAGTCGCAGTCGGGCTTCTTCATCTGGCCGAGGAACTGCCTTGCGTAGGAGCTGAGGCTCTCGACGTACCTGCGCTGGCCCTCGGCGTACAGGGTGTCGAATGCGAGGCTGGACTTGCCCGAGCCGGACACCCCCGAGATGATGACGAACTTGCCCCGGGGGATGCTGACGTCGATGTCCTGGAGGTTGTGTGTGCGAGCCCCCCTAATCTCGATCCAGCCGTCCCTCGCGAAGCCATTCTTCTTCCAATCTGGCATGGCATCACCCCTTGCTGCGGTCTAACGCGAGTGTCGACATCCTTGAATTCATTCACTCCATTGCTGGCTTCGCATCGAAAAAGGAGTCCAACCGAGTCTGCTTGCCCCTGGTGGCGAACCAGGAGCGGCGGAGGTCGTTGGGTGCCGAAATCCTAGGCGCGACGTAGCTTATGGCCTCCTTGAGGGAGTCGAACTGCCTCGGCCTGGCCCTCATCGCCTCCCTCATGGTCTCGCGAATCAGCCAGACCCCGACTGGGGCCCAGTACCCCGGCCCGATGTCCCTCCAGACCAGGCAGGCCCCAGAGCGGCGGATGGAGTCCATGTGCTCCAGCACGGCCAGACGGGCCGAGTAGTATGCCCCGGTGACCCTGTGGGCGTACTCCGAGCGGGGCTCGAGGTCCTCCCAGTCCCCCAGCACCTTGCCCGACTCGGTCCACACCGAGCCCCGCGTCCAAGCCTCGAGCATGTGGAAGGCCCAGAGGCCGGGGGTCAGGACGACGTGGAACCTATTGTCGAGGTAGGTGGCCTCGAACACCAGCACCTTGTCGAGCGGCGGGTGGTCCCTGACAGACCTCCAGAGCCGCTTCGAGAGCATGTCGTCGGTGGCCGTGATCCCCCATCGGGTCGGCACCAGCTTCCTGCTTCCCTCCCTGCCCATAAGCCCCGAGGAGAGCAGGCGCGAGATCTGGGCCTCGCCTATGCCTGAGGCAGAAAGCTCGCCTGCGGCCTCGGTGGCCAGCAGGTCAGGCTCCCCGGCCACGGAATCGACCTTGCGCGGAATGCTGGCATGGCCGACGACCTCTGCCCTGAGGACCTCTCCGGAGGGGCCCAGCGGCGTGCTCATGCTATCGAAGGTCGGGCTTCCCCCTATCGGGATGGGTCGTTCGAAGTCCATCTCCACGTCCACGCTCCCAGACGACATGGCGATGACCTGGGTGGCCTCGAGGACCTCGTTGGGGGAGTCGGGGCTCCTCACCGGCATCCTGCGGCCCCCGGTGATCAGGTTCGCGTACCTCGCGGCGACCTCCTCCAGAGGCCTGCCGAAGAGGGCGGCGGGGTCGCCGACGGCCGGGCCGCTCTCGGCAAGGGCCTCTTCGGGCAGCCAATAAGCACTGGGCCCGGCCCTGACCTTCGGGTATCCGTAGCGCCCGACGAAGAGGGCGGGGGGGCTGGGGCCGGATATCTCCCCCACCGAGGTGGTCTCCAGCCTCGGCAGCATGCCGCGGACCTCCGCCAGAAGGGGGCAGGGCTGGATATTGCACATTCCCTTGGTTCCCCTGCACTCTATGCATTCGGGGAACATCGGCGATGAATCGAAATCGGGCGCCCTTAGGGATACTGGCTCATCTCAGCCACAGGGCGTCGATCACATCGCCCTCGCTGGCATCGGCATCCGGAGGCAGGAGGGACAGGCCGTTGTGAGCAACCATGCTGTGGATGTTGCCGCTGCCCTGATGGGTGTGTGTGGAGGCTAGGAGGACATCGCCCTCGGAGCGGATCGAGATCCTGCGCAGGCAGAGCTTGCCCGGCGCCCCCTTGAGGGGGCTCTCCAAGACCACTCTCACGGGGGATGCGAGGCGAGGGCCTAGGTCCTCGTGCGCACCCATGCATCTGGACATCCAAGGGGCGACGAGGAGAGTGAAGACCACGTGGCTGCTAACGGGGTTGCCCGGCAACCCGAAGATGGGTGTCCCCTTCCAGAGGCCGAAGAGGGGCGGGCCCCCGGGCCTGATCAGAACCCGCCAGAAGTGGACGTCCCCCTCCTCCTCCATGATTCGCCGGACGAAATCCCATTGCCCCATGCTCACCCCCCCGCTGGTGAGGATAGCATCGCAGGCCTCCGCCGCCTCGTCCAGTGTCTCGCGCAATCCGTCCATGTCGTCCTGAACGGTCTCGTAGCGCTGGGCGCGACCGCCCATCTGCTCGATTAGGGAAGCGATTCCGTAGGTGTTGGACTCGTATATCGCCCCGTCCCCCAGCGGCTGGCCGGGCGGAACCAGCTCGTCGCCGACGCTGATGACCGCGATGGTCGGCCTGACGACGAGCTCGAGCTCGTCGTGCCCCATGGTTGCGGCCAGGGAGAGCGCAGCCGGGGTGAGTTGGGCGCCTGAGGCGAGGGCGGCTTCGCCCTTGCGGAGGTTCTCGCCCCTCTTCCGGACGAAGCCGGGCCGGGCCGGGCCGTTGATGGTCACGATTGCATCGTCGTCGTCCGAGTCCTCGATCATCACGATTGCGTCTGCTCCCTCGGGAACCGGTGCTCCGGTCGTAATCCTGCAGGCCTCGCCCTGACCGACCCTGGGGGGAGGGGATGCCCCTGCTTGGCTGGTGCCGATTATGCGCAGGCGGGCCCCGGGTGTCGCACAGTCATCTGCCCTGACCGCCCAGCCGTCCATGGCGGAGTTGTCGAAGCGGGGGTCGTCGACCTTGGAGGCCAGGTCCGTGGCCAAAACCCTGCCAGCGGCATGGTCTAGGCTCACCCTCTCAGTACTCCTGGGGAGGGGGGAGCTGCACACCAGTTCGATGGCTCGCTCGAGGGTGACGTTTGTCTCCATGGCACCTGAGTACCGGTTGAGTTGAAGTGTTATTCGTTCTGGGCAAGACGTGGTTTCCACGGAATTGGCACTGGTTCTCATCGGCTTGTTCCTAGTCGCGATGCTGTACTCCTCGGTGGGTCATGGGGGTGGCTCTGGATACCTAGCGGTGCTTTCCCTGACCTCATACGGAGTGGCCCAGGCGTTCTGGCTGAAGCAGTACGCATGGTCGCTGAACCTCATCGTTGCGGGCTTGGCGTTCTGGCACTACCATCGGGCGGGCCATCACGATGCGAGGCTGACCCTGCCCTTCGTCGCGGCCAGCGTTCCACTAGCAGCCCTAGGGGGATACATGCGAGTGGGGGGCGATGCGTACAACCTCCTGCTGGCTCTCGCGCTGCTGGCTGCCGCCTGGCGCCTGCTGGGCGGGGGATGGGAGGACGGGGGGACCAAGCCCCCCGAGCTGCCGAAGGCTGCCGCTGTGGGTGGGGGGATCGGGCTTGCAAGCGGGGTAATCGGCATTGGCGGGGGCATCTTCCTCTCCCCGGTAATCATTCTCAACAGGTGGGCTACGGCCAAGCAGACCGCTGCGACGGCAGCGCTGTTCATCTGGCTGAACTCGCTGGCTGGCCTCGCTGGGGCGGGTCTTTCCGGTCAGATAGATATGGACTTGGGTATGCTCGGGCCGTTTGCGGCAGCGGCCCTTCTAGGTGGCCTCGTGGGCTCGAGGTACGGCTCTGAGGTGTCCTCGCAGTACAGTATCAGGAGGCTGCTTGTCGTGGTGCTGTGCGTGGCCGCGGCCAGGCGTGTCCTCGGGGTCATGGGTTATTGGCCTTGAGTGGATTGAGATATTGGAGGGATCCTTCTCCAAATTCTGCCCTCCAATCACAGGGGGAGAAGAGTTTGCCAAACAATCAGAACTCTCTGTATGCCATCACTGGGCCGATGGCCTCTATCACCATCTTCGAGCCCTCGTCGATGGCTCCCTGCCTGTTCTCATTAAGGCCCTCGATGATTGCCTCGTAGTCTTCCCGGCTGGGGAGGACGAAGAGGGACCCTTGGGTGAACTCGTCGATCTCGAACCAAGTCACGGTGGAGCCCTCCACTCCGTCTATCTCGTCGAGCATCTCCTGGGACTTCTCCCAATCATGCTTCTCAGGATGCTTCCATATTGTCATTACAGCAAATCGCATTTCCCGTGCTTTCGATGGCGTCTTATGAAAATGCTGGATTGCCCCTGTGAATCAAGCGGGGCCTTCGTTGAAGGTCTCGATGCGCTCGACATCCTCGATCCTGCCGGTCTGCAAGTCGACGGCGGACAGCCTCGGTCGCAGCGATCTCTCCAACACCACACCAGTGTCGATTAGAAGGATTGCGGGGCGGCCATCAGCAGTCTCCACCGTGCTGGCCCAGATGCCGTCGGTGGGAGGCTCTGCACCAAACGTGTCCAGCTTTTGGACCGGGGTGTGGCCGGCGATGACCTGGCGCTGTACATCCGGCGGCCGTTCGGCGAGGAAGACCGTTCGGGACTTGAGCCGGTCCTCGTCGGTCTGCTCCTCTAGGGGGATGTGGGGCCTATAGCCTGCGTGGACGAGGCGAAAGCGGTCGAGTACCACCTCCGTGGGCAGGGTGTCTGTGAACTCCAACCACTCGATTGCGCGTTGGCGTTGCTGCTCGTCATTGCCGGGCATGGAGGCTAGTGTCTGCCCGCCTCCGATTCTGGACTTCCAGAAGGTCGCCAAGCGGGCGGAGGTTCCCCGAAGAGCATCGGCCATAATTAGCTCGTGATTGCCCAATAGCGAGTTGATCTCGTCGCGTTCGTGGACGATGGTGAGGACGCCGTGGCTGTCGGGCCCCCTGTCGACGAGGTCGCCGATGCAAAGCACCAAGTCGCCCCGGCTCAAATCGAGCTTGTCGAGCAGGGCCTCGAAGGTCCGTCTGCACCCATGGACATCGCCGACAGCCCAGACCGATTTCCCGTCATTCAGGGCCCCCTGCAGCCTTGCCTCCAGCCCGGCGTCCCTGTGACCACCCATGCTAGTCCTCCCTTCGGTCGAGCAGCCACAGTATGTGGAATGTCACGATTCCAAAGCAAATGAATGCCTCCATGGCGAACATGCGGCGAATCTCCATCTCGGTCACCGGGTCGGTGGTCAGCATGCGAATTCCCGAGTAGAGCCCACCGACGATCCAGTGGAGCATGATGGTGCCGTGCAGCCATGGAATCCAAGAGTCGTCGCCCCGGGAGCGGGCACGGGCCCGAGCGAACCCTACTACCGCGAACAGAGCGACGTAGAAGCCGGCCTTGCTGAGCTCGGCGATATCGGTGTAGAAAGCCTCGGCAACCATCGCGCTCACAACCTAGGGTCAGATGCTATTCTCAGGGGTTCTCTCATTCTTCCTCAGTCAAGTACTCGTCCACCAAAGCCTCGTCATCCTCCCACCTCTCCAGGGAATGGAGGAGCTTGGTCTGGACCTCCTCCGCACGCCTCCTATCCTCTTCCTCGATTTCAAGCATCATACCCTCATTCTTCATGAAGGCGACCGATGACCTCCTAGCCCTTTCCTTAACCGCCAAGATTTTCTCGGGTATTTGTGGGAGATCCCGCATCTCGTGGGTGGTCGGGTATGGTATCTGTATGCCCTCGCGGCCGAAAGCCGCATCGATGTCCATCAGCAGCAGGTCACGAGCGAAGCGCTCGTCGTTGTAGTCTTTGATCCATGCATAGAGCATGAAATTCTTCGAGTAGTCACCGAAGTCCGTCATCAGGACCCGCGGCCTTGGTTTGTCGAGAACGTACTCGCATCCTTGGGCAACGATGAGCAGAATCGCTTTGATGTGATTGGGGTCCTCGTCGAAGGCGACAGCAACCTCCAGACGCAACGTGACTCGGTCGGCCTGCCCGTCGCCACCTCCTCGTGCGGAGTTAATCAGGGTTGAACCGACCAGGGTGTTGTTAGGAATCACCACTAGTTCCTCCTCAATGGTCAGTAGCTTGGTCGAGAGCACGCCCATGGAGACGACTACGCCCCTGTGCTCGCCGACCTGAATTCTGTCGCCCACCTCGAAGGGATGGTCGATATCCAGCAAGAAGGAGTTGAGGATGTTTCCCATCGTCTGCTGGACCGCGAGCCCGAGGAAAATCGAGAACACGGCAAGTGAGGCTATCATTCCAATCATCTCGATACCAATCTCCTGTAGAGCAAGGTTGATTCCAGCGACCCAGACAACCAAGCGAGAGATCAACACGGCTAGGTGATGGCCCCCCGAGAGAACCACGGATTCCTCGGTGTCGATGGATTTCAAGGTCGAGGGAAGGACGTGCTTGATGGATACGCTGACGATGCTCGTAGCGAGTAGGATGTAACTTGCGTAGAAGTAGTCCTGGACCGTGGGGCCGGTATTACCGCTGATGCTGTCGAACATGTCATCTGGACTGATCCACCAGCGTGTGAGGTTCAAGGCGACGAGCACAGTGAGCAGGTATAGCCTGTTACGCAAGGGCTTGAACAGGGGCTCTGACCATGTGGCCTTTCGACTACCGGAGAATCTCTCGAGAACCCTCATGACCACGTATACCTCGAATACAAGAGTGAAGATGAGGACGGCGGTGGCGAAGCCAATCTTCTCATCGAAGTCAAGCCCCGAGATTTGCCTCAATACATCCCACAACTGCACTACCCCTCGATGACACAGGGGGTTCTGCTTGAAAATCGGTTCGCTGTACGGGAAGCGGGGGAATGGAGTGGAAATCTCATTATTGGCGCTCTCGGCAGTTTCAATACCACGCGGGCTCACGGGCTCTCATGGACGAGTACTTGATTCAACTGGAGGACGTCCCGGGCTCAATGGCTGCTTGCTGCGAGGCGATCGCCGATGCCGGGGTCAACATAGTGACGGGGGCCGGCTTGGGCAGCGAGCATGCGGTAGCTGCGCTCGTGACGGATGATAGCGATGCGACTAGGGCTGCTCTGGATGGTATTGGTGCTAACTTTACAGCTGGCGAGTTGCACACGATTGAGATGGTAAACGAGCCCGGTTCTCTGGCCGCTTTCACGCGCTCTCTCGCCGATGATGGTGTGAACCTGAGATCGGTGTACGTGCTCAGCACCAGCGAGGACAGTGTCGTAATGGGTTACACGACCGGTTGAGTCGGTCTTTGTGAGTGGCCGGGGGGCGGCCATAGGCGCCTCACTCTTCTTCGCGGGTCGCAGCGGGGGCGAACGAGGATTGAGTGTGAGAACGGAGAAGCGCTGCAATAAGCGCTATTGGTACCAGAACGAGAAGGATGCCTGCTTCGTCCGTCTCTGCGAGACCGGCGGGGAATGCTAGCATCGGTTCTATCATCAGCCCAATCAGGAACATAGCAACCAGCAGCACTGCGAATCTGGCGTCTTGGTAAGACAGTCTCAGCGGCCTTTCCCTCAATTGCAGGAAAAACACCCCTAAGAGGGCGGCGATCAGAATCAGCAGTGGGAGGATTGCTAGGGTGCTCTCGCCCTCCAGTCCCGGCCCCCTGCCCTCGCTCAACGAGATCTCCACCATGAGTAACAGATGGGCGGTGAGCAAGATAAGCAGCAGCCCAATGACTGCAACGGCAACCGTCCTGCGCTTGTCTTGGACGTCATCGCTCATTCTAACCACCACTCTCCATTAGTTCGACTCGCTTGCCCATTCCGTCACGTACCCTCCTGATTAGCCCCTCGCGCTCCATGCGCGACAAAAGCCGGCTCGCCTTGGAATCCGTGAAGCCGCTCATGCGGACCAGCTCGGCCTGCCACATCGAACCGGAACTGGCAGCCAGCATTTCCACAAACCTTAGCTGGTCATCGGATAACATCTGAGATTCCACAGGGAGCTTCGGTTCGGGGGCGATGGCTTCGGGTCCTGCCTGCCTCCTCGGGTCGTTGAGCCAAGTGAGCGAGATACCGATGATTATGCCAACGCTGGTCAGGAAGAGGGAGTAGATGAGATATGGGGCAATGTAACCAGTGGGACCGGAGTCAACAGTGAATGGGACTGCGATCAGCAGCAATAGCATGAATCCGGCAAGTGCGAGGGTCATCCGAGCGACTCTATCCATAGGGGCCGACGGAGAATCGTCTGGAGTCGGATCCATGGAATGCCGTGATGCTCCACCGTTGTGAATGTTGGGCGACTAGGTGCACGGGTGCGCACTGAGTCGTCTTGTGTGGGTATCACTGGCCGGGCTCTTCGTTCGAGTCTCTCCGGTCGCTCTCGTCTGATTCGCGGTCCTCGTCGCTTCCGGAAGCATCCTCGCCCCAGTCGCAGTAGTAGGCTTCGGCCCGATCCGGGGCCTCGGTCCAGGTGCCGCCTCGCTCCTCGCAGTTCTCCTGAGTCATCACCCAATCGTGATTGGTGGCGTCCCTGTCGCATCTGTCGGTCCTCTCGCAATAAGCCCGGCGAATCCTCTCGGCTATGCCTCGCCTGTCATCGTGGTCCCGGTCGCACTTGCGGTCATCGCGGCATTCCATGTGGTGGTTCGCGCGGTCGGTCATGTGAGTGACTGCCAGCCTGAGCGTTCCGAGGTCTGCCTCGCAATCATCGCTCGCCATGCAGAAGGCGATTGCGATTCTGGCTGCCTCAATCTTCTCCATCTTGTCCTCCGCGAAGCCTATCTTTTCCTCGTCCGACCAGCCCTTCCTCTCTTCCCAGTGCTTCTCTCCCCAGTCGCAGAAGTAGTGCCCCCCGCCTCTGTCCGGAGCCTCAGTCCAGATGCCGCCCTTCTCCTCGCAGCCCTCATTGGCGTAGTCATCTGTCTCGATGCCGTCGAGCTTTGCCTGCATGTCCTCGACCGTAGAGGAGAGTCTCTCGGCCATCTCGGACAGGACCTCGGAGTCCGCAGTGCAGGTTGCGCTGTCGATGCAGTGCTGGAAGGCCACAATCAGGTCGGAGTCGATTTGAATCCTCTTCTCGAGGTGCTCCTCCCTGTCCTCCATACGGTCGTCGATCCGGTTCTTCATTGCCTTGCCGATGAGTCCCCTTACTCCCTTGTCGCGCTTGTCGGCGTCTATCTCGCCCCACGTGTCCTCACCGGTAGTGTCGTCGACGGCTCCCGCGTAGGGGTCGTTCTCCGCGTACACCGGGGCTGCGAACTCCTCCAGGGTCGCGCTCACTGACGCTCCTGCCAGGAGCGAAATCACCGCGAGAGCGGCGACTCCAGCTGTGAAGGGTTTTCTCTTCGGGTCGGCTGTTTCATTCGTCTTTGGCTCCATTCCTCGTCACCTTAACCATCCCTCTGCCTGCAAAACCATATCACCATGCGGCCCAAATGCTCGATATTCGCAGCAATAACCCGCAAAAGGTCGAAGCGTGGAGGGCCAGCGAAGTACGCAAGATAGAAGGCAGGAGGGGTTCCTTTCCCTAGCTGGAAAGAAAGTGGTCCAGTTTGGCCAGTGTCTCATCGATGTTGTCCTCGCTCAGCACCATGGGAGGCTTGATCTTGATTACGTTGTGCAGAGGGCCGTCGGTGCTCAGAAGCACCCCGTTCTCGAGCATCGCATCGACCAGTGCCGACGCCTCAACGGCGGCCGGCTCTAGAGTGGCTCGGTCTCGAACCATCTCGAATCCTAGGAAGAGGCCGCGGCCTCGGACGTCGCCTATGGATTCGTGCCTGCCCTGTAGCTCACGCAGTCCTGAGAGGAAGCGGGCGCCCAGCGCGCGAGCCCTCTGCATCAGCCCCTCTTGCTCTATCACGTCGAGCACCGCCATGCCAATCGCGCAAGACACGGGGTTTCCCCCGAAGGTGCTGAAGAACTCCATCTCCCCGAGAGAGGCGGCAATCTCGGGAGTTGTGACGACCGCACCCATCGGGTGCCCATTGCCCATCGGCTTGCCCAGCACGACCATGTCTGGCACTACGCCATGCTCCTCGAAGGCCCACATTTCAGATCCCATCCTGCCAAACCCGACTTGGACCTCATCTGCGATGTAAAGGCCGCCGGTGGCTCGAATCCTCTCGACCACGCCCGAGAGGTATCCTGCTGGCAGAGGAATCTGCCCGGCGCAAGACAGCATCGTCTCGATAAGCAGGCCCGCGACGGGTCCGGCCTCTTCAATCGCCATCTCGGCCTCGGCTGCAAAGTCACGACGGCCCCCCCGATAGGCGTCTGGGATGGGAAGGACGTGGACCCAAGGCTCCCGCTCGCCCTTGCCACCGGGCCCCATGAACTTGTACGGGCTCAACTCGGTAAGCATCTCTGTATGACCGTGGTATGCGCCCTCGACGACTATCATGTCGCGAGCACGGGTATGAGCGCGAGCCAGACGCACCGCAATCTCGTTCGCCTCGCTACCGGAGTTGACGAGGAAGCCTACGCTGAGGGTATCGGGTAGGGTCGAGGTCAGGCGTGAGAGGTATTCGGTCAGGCCGTGGTAGACATAGCGGCTATTTGTGTTGAGCAGCGCCATCTGGGACTGGCCGGCGGCCACTACGTGCGGGTGGCAGTGGCCAACGTGGCAGACGTTGTTCACGAGATCCAAGTAACGGGTTCCGTCGGCAGAGTGCAGGTACTGCATCTCCCCCCGGACGATGTGGAGGGAGGTGCCGTGGGCGAGCGAGAGGGATTTGCTGACGTGCTTGTTGCGAGCCACGAGGAGGTCGTCCAAATCAGACATCGTCGAAGACCTCGATCTCGACGGTCCGCCGGATCAGGTCTGTGAACCGGGTGTTGAATCTAGTCGCCCTGACTATGTGATTGTCTATCCAGTGGTAGTTCCCCCCGCGGGGCTTGCCCATCAGCAGTCCGTGGAAGCGAAACCCATGGGTTTCGAGCCACGTCTCCGTGACTTCACGATGGCGCTCGGTCCTAGCGGTGAAGAAGGTGATGACGTGCCCCTGCGAGTGCCATTTGTTGATCGTCTCCAGAGCATCGGGGTAGACGGTAGCGTTCTCCATCCTCTCCGGCTCCTCGTTTGGTATGTCCTCTCCCACGGTCCCGTCGATATCGATGAGGTAGTTCTTGGTGGTGGAGGGGAGAACCGGGCTGACCCTGCTGCCCTGCTCGTCGAAGGCGTCCTCCATGTCCTCCACGCTGGCGGGTGCGCCCGGACCGCTCATAATGGATGGGTTGCGGGCTTCCGGATTCCGGCAATCTCGTTCCGTGCTCCGAATCGTTAAGAACGGGTAGTAAAGGCGATGCTCGTGCCCGGGACCTTCGACCGAACAAGGGAGAGAGCACTGACGCGAGAGGTCTCCCCCGAGTTCGTGGAGGCGGTCTCCGACTTCTTCAACACAAGAGCACCCGACTACGATGCCGCCAGAGGAGCGCAGGAAGCGTACTTCGCTGCATTGAGAGCCCATGGCACCGATGTCGTCACCCTCCCGGCTCTGACCGGCCACCCCGACTGCAGCTTCACCGAGGACACCGCGATCATCATCGATGACAAGGCTGTGATACCGAATCTAGGCCACCCCAGCAGGGACGGTGAGCAGGACTCGATAGCCGAGTTCCTAGCTGATGACTTCGAGATTGTTAGGATGCCGTCGGGTGCCACCCTGGATGGTGGTGACGTGGTGTTCTACGACGACCGCTTCCTAGTCGGTGTATCCACTCGCACCAACCGGGAGGGGGCTGAGTTCCTCGCTGGCCACGCCGAGCAGGGGGGCATCGGTACCCTGCTCTTCGACGTGCCCGATACGACTCTACACCTGACCACGGTCTGCTCGAGCCCGAGGCCCGGCACGATGGTCGCAGCGGAGGGGCATCTCAAGCCCGAGGATCTGGCCTTCGCCGAGGAGGTCATCTGGGTCCCCGAAGAGGAGGGTTACGCGGCCAACACCATCGCGTACGGCGACCGTGTCATCATCGCCGACGGCTACCCCAAGGCCAGACGCCTGATGCTCGACGCGGGCTTCTCGATAACCACCGTGGACATGACCGAGTTCAGGGAGGTCGATGCGAGTCTGACCTGCCTGTCAGTCTTCATCGGATAAAAATCCGGTAAGGCTAGAGTTCAAGTGCGGTTTGGGTGTGGTTTGGGTATGCACGTAGTAGCCAAGATCACGATTGGGGCAGGGGTGCTGGTTCTACTCGCTGGAATAGCGATGCTGGTTCTAGCAGGCTCCTCGTTTGATGACGCGGCCTCAAGTTGGGATGCAGAGGAGAGCACGGGAGCCACGCTCTACGTACTTGACGAGGACCGTAAGGGGGACTTCGGCTTCGCCTTCTACGTCAAGGGGGAGTACACCGATGACGATGGTGACGGGGTGTGGGACCACTGCCGTGGAGTAGAGATCACAGTCACGCAGAATCCTGGTGTCAACCTAGATTGGGATGAGGGGGAAGGAGGGGAGTTCTACTTCCAGGCGTCGGATGACAATGGGAAGTCCTGCGATGTGGAAGAAGGGAAGGACGAGAACAGACCTGGTTTCGTCAAGCTCGGCATAGCCTGCTTGGCCTGCTACGAGGGGGACTTCGAGTTCGAGTCCAATCAGCCTGTGTGGGTTGTCTACGTCGATGAAGCCCTCGGGGATTTCTTTGCAAGTTTAGGTGCTGGGGTAGGGGGAGGTAGTTGCCTGTGCTGCGGAATAGTCATCATGGCCTTTGGCCTGATTCTGGCCCTCGTCGTGAAGGACGACGACCAGCCCGCGACCACCATCACGTACGGCGAGGATGGCAAGGTGATTGTGCAGCAGCCCGGAGCGGAACAGCAGCCCCCTCAGACCGGCATCTCCCAGAGCGCGACGGGAGAATCCGCTGAGGAAGAGGCCCCAACAACTGTCGTTTTGGACGAGGAGGAGGATGGCCTGCATTCTTCCTTCGGTGGTGGATTTGGCTGAATAGGAACGCTCAGAAGGCAGCAACGAATCCTAGTCGCCTCGACGAGTTTCCTGAGGCTCGAAACCGAATTCTATAACAATGACTCTGTGAGTCATTGGGCGATGGCTGAGCGGTACGCTAAGGATTGCCGTGCTTCCACGAGAGTCTCCCTCCCTGTCCTCTTGGCCCTATTCTTCCTGCTTCAGATGGCTGCACCACTAGCCTCTGCTAACGACAGCGAGTTCGACGACATGACCCTATGCAGCAGCCCCCTTGGCCTGGGCGGAATGTGTGATGACAGGACTGACGCCGATGACGGCACAGAGGGAGACTCGTGGGTAGAGGGGATGTACTACTTCAACATGTCAAGCACGACCACGCTGCAGTTCGAGGCGTCGTGGGCAATCAGGGAGTGGGACAAGAGCGCGCTCGGCATGTTCTCGTCCTCTGCCATGACCACAGCCCTCCTGCTCGACAATATCGGAGCTGACGACGGGTTGCCCGCAGACGTGCTGAGGGCCTCCTTAGACAACAACACCGACCCCAACGACCCGAACTCGACGACGGTAGAGGAAGCTCTCCTGGGGGAGATAGACGGCAGCGTGTCGTCCATGTTGACATCTTGGGGCTCAGCAACCGCCCCTGAGACCAACTGGACGAGTCAAATCATACTACCCGATGGGTTCGGGGGCAGCACGGCCGTCGACTGCACCATCGACCACAACGAATCGCAGAACGGAAACTCCTTCGATCCTCCCATCTGCATCCGAACTAGCGTCACCATCACTCTGCCTATATCCACCTACGGCAACACCCTCTCAGGGGTCAGCTCTGCGAACCTCGAGAGCGCTTACGAGGCCATGCTAGTGATGGGTGCGAGGGTCACCACCAGTTTCACCGTCTCAGCAGAGCCAGGTTTCAAGGGAACTTATGCGATCCAACCTCCCTCCTATGCCACCATTGCCGAGGCTCGGGGGACGTTCGCCCAAAGGATCCTACACGAAGACAGCGACCCGTACCACTCCGGTCTCTGGGTAATTGACAACCTGAACCCGATCGGGGGAGGGTCCGGTTCCCTAGCTGGGAATCTGGTGATGGAAATGGCTTACCGAGAGACCGGCTTCACCAGCGTCGTCGACATCGATTCGGAAGACAGGAGCCTCGATCTCAGTGTGGTTCTAGACATGAGCGACGAGCAATTAGCCACCATCCAAGTCACTGCTGGAATCTACCAAGTTCAGGCAAGCGCTATGAGTGAATGGGGAATCAGCCTGATGGACCCACAGGTCGCTAGCATCCCCGTCATCACCTCCGATGGCATTCGAATGGCCTACCACACCGGTCTTCTCGATGTTGCTGATCTAGCCGAAGCGATGCCGATAGGGGGAATAGGCGATGCACTGGCGAGTTCCAGCCCCGGGCTTTCAATCACCATGGGTTCCTTCCAATGGATCTCAGTCGCTGAGAGCCCCCTTTTCGCCGGGGGTCTGAACTACACCCACCTCTCTCCATGTCTGAAGGGCGCCAACTACTGCACCGAAGGCGCGGTGGCGATGGACGACAGTTATCCAGTATACCTGCGTTCCACCAGCCACACCTTCCCACTGAGCCTTGCAGAGCTTTTCGGCGGCAACCTCGGAGAGGATGCGGGCTTCATCAACGATGTCACAGGGGACGATATGAGCAAGCTCCTGAACTCTGGGGTCGAATTCTCAACCGTACTCAGCGACGAGGTCATGGATAGTTTCGTTGGCAGCATGCTTCCTTCGGGAGTTGCCGCCGACCTATCCTTCGAGGTCATTCTCCCGACATGGGCCAGCACCAAGGACGGCGGTACCAGTATCGTGCTAGGTTATCGGATGTCTGGCAACCACATCGGCAATGTCAGCCTGACAGGATCTGACTCATTCGACTGGGGGCATGCACTATGCTCGGAGAATCTCGATACCTGCAGCGATGCCAGCAAGGACGCCTTCTGCATCTCGACGATGAAAACCTGTGCTAGGACCGTCGTCGACTTGGACATCTCTGAGTTTAGCGCCACGAACGTGTTGATTAGCAAGGGCATCACTGTAGAGTTCGCGCTATCAATCAACATGTCCATCCACAGGGTTGGCCTACCATCCTCGGCATTGGATTCCCAGAATACGGACACCACCAGCGTCTCGCTGGAGGTGCTTCCATCAGACCTCCTAAAATTGATAGTAGACGTCGCTGGAAGGGGGGAGACCCCCCTGGAAAAGGAGTTCTCGATGTGCGACACCGGCAAACGCTACTGCGACCAAAGTATTCAATTCAGCTCCAGCGGGCTCGAAGCCTTCGCCAATAGTTTCGGCAATGACGTCACGACCCTCATTCAGGATTCGGCATACTCGATGCAGGGGGAACAGGGTCCGAGCATAGGGCCGGCTGATCTGTCTGCCCTCACTGTAGGTCAGTTGGACCTGTCCGCCTTCAGCATAGAGGCCGAGCTTACTGGGCTGAGCGACACTGACGAAGTAATCGGAGACGAAGAAGCTATCACCCTGTCCGTCCACATTCCGAGGGTTAAGGTAACTGCCGGGCTTGACAACACGTGGATGGAAGTCATCTCCATGTTGCGAGGGGACGAAAGCGTAAGTCCCAAACTCGGTGTTGCCACAAGCAACTTTCTTGTCGCCCCCTTCCTGAACCCCATGATTGGCGCTATGGATGGGTTGACGGGTGCTCTTTCATCTAGTCTGGTGAGTGCAGAGGGAATTGAGGCCCCGCCAATCAGCACCTCGACCGATGGGCTAAGCAACATTACCCTGTACGAAGAGGCGGGTCTCTCTTTGACGGGGGAGCTCAATCTGAGATTGCCTTTGGGGATTGTGCTTGAGGACCTGACTTCGGAGGGCGATCAGGTTAGCCAATACAGAGAGGATGGTGGCACTGGTCGCCAGATTATCACATTCAAGATTTTGCCCGGGTCTGAGGCTGAAGGAGGTGAGATTAGTTTCAATCTGATGGTCGGTTGGAATTGGGTAATCGGCCAACTAATCTACTATATCGGCTTCATCCTACTGATCTTTGCTTGGAGGATTAGGTCGAGGCACGTCAAGAGGAAGAGAAGGCGGAGGCAGAAGGAGATTGAGTTAATGACGACGGCTGCAGAGAACGCTGGTCGGATATTCGTCCCACAGACTCCGACTGTCGAAGTTGTAAAGGTCGCCGACAACGGTATCGTCATCAAGAGAAGGCTGGCCATGGGGTAGGGTGTGATGGTTGCGGAGAATTGGAGGACGAAAGGGACATTCCACAAGCAACCAAACGGTACCCCTCGAGCATTCTTGCTAGTATCTTTGATGGTGCTCGCCTCATTGAGCGGATGCTTCGGCGAAGCGGAGGGGTCGGCCACTGCGGAGAGTTTGGTAGTGGGGCCGGAGGTGTTAACGTCGGGGGTGTTCCAGAATATCGAGCTGCACGCCGAGGCTGCGATGTCGGTCTTTG
>JASLNR010000005.1 GCA_030745885.1 Candidatus Thalassarchaeaceae archaeon | reverse complement strand
CTGCAGCCAGACATGGCGAGCACGCTCCAGTTGATTCTGGTAGTCGTCGTAATATCTGTCATCTGCACTCCGATAGGAACCTGGAGAGTGAGGAAGATGGATCTAGTGGAGAAGGTCAAAGACCTCTCACAGTAGCGATAGGCCGTGAGGGTCGCCACTTGGAACCTCAATGGCATCAGAGCAGCTCATCGCAAGGGTCTGAGCGACTTCACCAGCCGTATCAACGCTGATGTCTGGCTGTTTCAGGAGGTCAGGGCACTGCCCGAGCAGATGCCCGAGGGATGGCATCCCCCGGAGGGTCACGATGCGATCTGGCACCCGGCACAGAAGAAGGGCTACTCGGGCGTGATGACATGCTCACGAGCCGGCATTAGCGAGATTGGACGAGGAATAGACACTGAACTGGACGATACTCTCGACCCCGACGGCAGAGTCCTGCATACCAAGCATGGGAATCTGCACTGCGTCAACATGTACCTGCCGAATGGATCATCCGGGCCCGAGCGCCAGGCGTACAAGGATCGATGGATTGAGGACATGCTCGTGTGGTCGAAGCAGTTCATCGAGTCGGAAGAGCCGACGCTGCTGTGTGGCGACCTCAACATCGCACATCAGGAAGACGATATCTGGAACCCATCCGGTAATCGCAAGACATCCGGGTTCCTCGGCCATGAGCGCGAGTGGTTCACTCGACTTCTCGAATGCGGCTGGTATGACCTGCTAAGGATCCACGTCGGCCCCAGCAAGGGGCCCTACACTTGGTGGTCAAATCGAGGCAGGGCCAGAGAGTTGGACCGTGGCTGGAGAATCGACTACGTGCTTGCCAATGATGCAGCGATGCCTCTGTTCAAATCAGCAGAGGTACTCAGAGAAGGTGGGCTGGTGGTTTCCGATCATGCACCTCTGATTGTGGACTTAGAATTGTAACCCGCTCCCTATGGGAGCGGTTTTGACGGAAATCCTAGGATACACCACTTTTCAAGTGATGAAGCAGTAGCGAGGTTGCATGGCGGATACGCTGGAAGACAGACTGGATAGAATCCTTCCCGACGGAAAGGGAGTCTGGATACCCATGGACCATGGTGCTTCCCACTATCCCGAACAAGGCTTGGAGGACATGGATTCCCTAGTCGAGAAGGTCATCTCAGGTGGTGCCGATGCAATTGTGTTGCACAA
>JASLNR010000004.1 GCA_030745885.1 Candidatus Thalassarchaeaceae archaeon | reverse complement strand
CATCATTGAGAGCAAGGGACTGGGGGCCAATGCCTTCGGTCTGTTCGGAGCCGTCGGGGCACTGGGTGCCATGGTCGGCTCAGTGCTCGGTGGAATCCGCCCGATTCCCAAGGAGCACAGAGGGTTAGTGTTCTACATCTTCATCGGAGGAATCGCATGGTGCATGCTGATGTGGGCGATGCCGATCCCGTTCTGGGCGATTCTACTCTTCGTCTTCCTCGAGGGCACCCTCGGCGGGACCTTGGGTGTGATTTGGAGGACCACGATGTCGGACAGCGTCGACCAACATCTGAGGGGCAGGGTAAACTCACTGGATGCGATAGGCTCGTTGATTTTCATCCCGTTCGCACCCCTTCTGGGAGGTTGGATGATTGAGGCGACGAATGTGCTCACGACCTACTCGATTGCCGTGGCGTTCATGGTGCTGACGACGACGGCTGGTTTGATTGTCCCCTCGTTCAGGAGATTCGAGCGAATACACACTGAGCGCTTCCCAGTCAAGGCTGACTGAAATCAATCTTGTCGGTGTCGACATCGAACCATCTCCCGTAGTACTCCCTCTGGAACTTGATTGCTAGGACCAGTAGGACTGCCAGCAGTAGCCAGGAAAACGTGGTCTTGCCCATTCTGACCGGGACCTCGGTCAGAATCAGGCCATCGAAGAGAACACAGGCAGACACATACAGCACCCTGCCAAGAGTCCTCAAGGGGCTCTCTCCCTCTTGGGCGAGGACTCGTTTGACTCGGTCCTCCCTCCACTCGTCGGAGGCCCGCTTCAAACGCCAGAACGCGGCTTCGGACTCCTCTTCCTTGCTGAGTATCGGAGGAGGGTCGGCCTCCTCGGACTCCGTTTCCCGGACCATCCTATCCCCTCAGAGCACGACCGTTGCTGGACCGTCGTCATCCCCTGATCGCGTCTGGGCGTCGTCTACGACTGGGAGTCGCATCCCAGGGCCCAATGGGAAATGACAGGCCACGGCATGGTCGTCGAAATCAATCGTCTCCAAGGGCGGGTCCTCGACGTCGCACAGACCCTCCTCGGCTATCGGGCAGCGAGTGTGGAACCTGCACCCAGGAGGTGGGTCGGCTGGACTCGGGACATCTCCACTCAGCACAATCCTCTCCTTGGAGGCTTTCTCGAGGGACGGTTCCGGAATAGCTGACATCAGGGCATGGGTGTAAGGGTGGGCTGGCTTGTCGAACAGGTCGGCGGTATTGGCAATCTCGACAATCTTGCCCAGATACATCACAGCCACCCGGTCACTGATGTGGTTCACCACATTCAAGGCATGGGTGATGAAGACGAAGGTGAGGCCGTGCTTCTCCTGAATCTCCTCCAACAGGTTCAGCACCTGGGCCTGCACCGAGACATCGAGGGCGCTGGTTGGCTCGTCGAGGAGGATGAATTCAGGGTCAAGTGAGAGTGCTCTGGCCAGTGCGAGTCTCTGCTTCTGCCCGCCCGAGAACTCGTGCGGGAAGCGATTCATGTGCTCGCGCTTGAGTCCCACCGAATCAAGAACGTCGGCCACCTTCTGAGTCAGTTCGGCGCCCTCGGCCAGTCTGTTCACCTGTAGCGGCTCTCCGACGATGGACCTGACGGACATCCTAGGGTTCATCGAGCCCCCCGGGTCTTGGAAGACGATTTGCATCCTCCGCCTGAGTTCCCGGTCTGGAATTGTCCTGATGTCCTCGCCGTCATAGAGGACCGAGCCATCGGTAATCGGTATCAGGCCTAGCAAGACCCTGCCCAGAGTGGTCTTACCGCAGCCCGACTCACCGACGATTCCCAGCGTTTCGCCTCGCTTGATATGCAGGTCGACCCCGTCCACTGCCCTGACATGGATTTTGACTTCGGACAGCATGCCTCCCTTTATCGGGAACCACTTCTTCATGCCCTTGACCTCTATGAGGACTTCTCCGTCCCTACTTTCCTCGGTCATCTCAGGCAACTCCTTCTGACCCATAAACTGCAGCGAATCTGTCGAACTCAGTTTGTACCTGTGAGACATCATTTGTTCGATCTGTGTAGTGGCAGGCAGCGAAGTGCCCGGGCTCCACCTCCACCATCGGCGGGGGCGTAGAGATGCACTTCTCTTCAGCGAAGGGGCATCTCGGGTGGAACCTGCATCCATCGAAGTGCAGGTTCGGATCCGGGACTTGTCCCGGGATGATTGGGAGCACTGCCCTTTCGGAACCTGCTTCTATTGTGGGTATGCTGTGAAGAAGGCCAATCGAGTATGGCATCCTAGGCCTGGAGAGGACGTCTGTGATACTTCCAGTCTCGACCACGGAGCCAGCATACATCACTGTGACATCGTCGCACATCTCGGCGATTACCCCCAGATCGTGAGTAATCAGTAGTATCGCCGTGCCCTTCTCATCCCTCAGGTCCCTCATCAACTTGAGTATCTGGGCCTGGATGGTGACATCGAGTGCTGTAGTAGGCTCGTCTGCAATCAGGAGCTTCGGCTCGCATGCCATCATCATGGCAATCATCACCCTCTGGCGCATCCCCCCGGAGAGCTCGTGCGGATACATCCTCACGACCGCTTCTGGGTTTGGAATCTTGACATCCTCGAGTATGTCGATGACCTGCCTAGTGTGGGCTGGGTCAAGCCTCAGGTAGTCGAGTATGATGACCACGGGCAGTGCCAGCAGGGTGCAGATTACCACTATGCCCATAAGGGCCGAGAAAGGCATCCATAGCATCAGATACACCACAATGGAAGTGGCGACACCTAACGGGAGGCTGGTTATGGCAGACGATATCCTCGATGAGGAAACCGTACCCACTGTTCCGCTTGAGACTTCATAGGTACCATATCCGATGAAGGGCAGTGCAATCACGAAAATGAATGCCCAAGACTCGGCTTGGTCCGAGAAGCCCCGGACATGCGCAGCCGTCACGAAAGCGAAAATTCCGATGACTGCGGATGAGACGTATGGGCTCAATCTAATTGCACTAGCGAAAAACGAGAAAGGACTCGCAAGTGCCTGTAGGATTCTGATGTGACGTGGCGTTTCGGCATCAACCAGCCTGTCGTGCGTGCGCATCACCTCGGAGATTTGCTTCTCGACCGTGTACAGTGGGTTCAGAGCCGACATGGGCTCTTGGAAGATCATGCTAATCTCATTGCCACGGACCCACCTCATGAACTTCTGATGCTTGCGAGACTCGCTCCTCGCGGCAAATCCGACGACCCATGACAATATTCCGATTACCCCGGAGGCAACAAGTACAGTGAAGCCTTGGATCGGGTTGATCAGCACCCACCATAACAGGCCTAGGATGGCTGTCATGACCGAGAGCACCACTATCCAACCGGAGATGTACTGAACCCTACTGTCTTCCTCCGAATCGCTGTGCAGGAGTTCCTCGCCCTGGTACCTCACGCTCCCCTCGTCGACATCGCAGGTAGCCAGTCCGATTGTGACCAAGGAGGTGACCGATTTCCCGCATCCCGACTCGCCCACGAGGCCCATAATCTGCTTATCCTTGACTTCCAAGTCGACCGAATGGAGAGCCTCGATAGGTCCATCGAGCGTGTCGAAGTGAACTCTGAGTCCTTCGATCTCTAGCACATTCTCAGTCAACTTCTCATCTCCTGTTCTTGGGATCGACGACATCCCTAATTCCGTCACCAAGCAGGTTGAAGCCGAGGACCGTCACAGCGATTGCCAGCCCCGGATATAGCATCAGATGTGGCGACAGCAGGAAGTAACGTCTGCTTTCGGAAATCATCAACCCCCATTCTGCAGTGTATGCGTCGGCACCCAGCCCGAGGAAAGAGAGGCCGGATGCAGAGAGTATCGTCCCACCTATGTCCAAGGTGAAGGCGACGAGTAACGGGGCCCAAGCATTGGGAAGGATGTGCCTGAACATTATCCTCCCAGGACGGGCCCCGACGCTCCTAGCGGCTTCGACGAAGGTCATCTCCTTGACATATAGGACCTGCCCCCTAATCAGTCTGGCATAGCCCGGCCAGCCGGTGAAAATGAGTGCTGCCTGCACCTTCCAGAGTCGATCGAAGTCCTTGATCAGAACTATCTCCTCGCCCTCGCTGCCAGAGAAGCTGAACAGTAGCGCTAGGGACACGAATACCGCCAATGTCCTGAATGTCAGGTACCTCCATGGATTCGTCCAATCGAAGGAGTCCTTGATGCGGCCCAGTCCTCCTTCGAAGCTCGTGTTGAGGAAGAATCTCCTGTCTGCCAGTATGATTGCTCCCAGAAATGTGAGTATCCCCAATGCTGCGAAGGCCCTCCAACTCCTGCTCTCGGAGATTCCGAAGAAGTCCGGCCAAGATGCTCCCGGCATCCATCCTACGAAGAAGATGAAGCCGACTAATGCCAAGAGGACGCCTCGATATCGCATTATCAGGCTCATCGCCTGTTCGCTAATCTGATCATCATCGGGAACAGTCGAGTTGAGGTACGTGTTGGAGAATGCGGCCAGAACGAATATCGGGAACAGAATCCCCAGCCAGAGCGGAATTGTCAGACTGGTAATCTGGTTCATGGCGGCTACGAAGGCCATGGCGAGAATTAGCCCGGGGATAGCGAAGAAGATGTCACATATCCTCATTATTACCTCGTCGACCCTGCCGCCGAAGTACCCGCTGATGCTTCCAACGATGGTCCCTATGATGACTGTCAGAGTAGCTACTGTAATTCCAATCTTCAAGGACACTCTAGACCCGTACACAACCTTGCTGAACAGGTCATGGCCCTGATCATTGGTCCCGAAGATGCAGACGTCGTAACCGTCCGGCATCCACCAGTGGTGCATCTCCTCGTTGTCGAACTCGTATGTCACCCAGACTCCAGCGTAGAGGGATGTGTTACCGTATAGCTCGGGTGACAGCACCAGAAGAGACGAGTTGGAGGGGTCTATGCTGAGGAGTGATAAGTTTAGGTCGTATCCTAGGGAGTCCTCCAGTTTGATGAATTGGATTACAGACAGCGTGTCCCTGTAGTATCTGTTATCATCACCCACCTTGTCGTCGGACTCGGCAACCACAATCTCGGAGAAAAGAGGGGAGTTGGGATTAGTGGTAATCTTCTGCTCGTGCCAGTCGCACTCCTCCGAGAACGGGTCGGCCCTCCTCGGCTCGTAGTCTATCGACCACTTATCCTCCGTGTCCTGCAGGTTTCTGTAAGGATGCTCGACGGCTATATCCTCAGCAAAAATCGCAACTAGAGAAACAGAGATGACCATGA
>JASLNR010000003.1 GCA_030745885.1 Candidatus Thalassarchaeaceae archaeon | reverse complement strand
GAGACCCGGGGGGGGCGGAGGAGGGATACTGAACTCATCCCCTAGTGAATCGTCATCGGTCGCGGTCTGATCCTCTGAGTCGTCAATTTCCATGGAAGGAAGGGAATCCAGCGATGGGGGCGGGAAGCCCGGTGGTGGTGGGGGAGAGGACGGGAGCCCCGGTGGTGGTGGCGGGAGACCGGGAGGCGGTGGTGGCACGGTTGGCTGCTCTGCCTCTGACCCGTCTTCTTCTTCTTCGTCTGCAGGAGGCACGGTCTCATCGGCCATGATAGGGGACCCTCAGGGTACAACCACACGAGTGTCAGGTTCGTTTAACGGTTGCCTGCCAATAAATCGGGCACTAATGAGGCTGAGAATGTTGAAGGCGGGGATGCCTTCGGAATCCCGATGACTGCCCAAGATGGGACAACGCCACCGGTGCTCTTCGTCGTGGGAACTGCAGGTGCCGGCAAGAGTTCTCTTGTCACATCATTCCAAAGGTGGGCTCGTTTCCTCGATATTGACGTCCTCGCCGTAAACCTTGATCCCGGCGCGGAGAGGGTGCACTACGACCCTGAGTTTGACGTCAGGGACCTAGTTTCCCTATCCGAGGTCATGGACGAGTATGATCTAGGGCCCAACGGTGCACAAATCCTTGCTGCAGATCTCGTGGCATCTCAGGCAGAGGATGTGTTCGATCAAATCGAGGGACTTTCGGGCGACATCATGATTGTCGATACTCCCGGACAGGTTGAGCTGTTTGCCTTCAGAGAGGCCTCGAGTCACCTCGTAGAGGTTCTCGGTCAAGGCAGGGCCTGTCTAATCTTCCTCTTCGACCCATTGCTATCTAGCACCCCGAGCGGCTTCGTCTCACAGATGCTTCTCTCCTCGATTGTTCACTTTCGCCTCGGCCTGCCTACGGCCAACTTCCTCTCAAAATCCGACCTTCTGGACCCAGAGTCTCTTGACAGAGTCCTAGAGTGGGGCGAGAACCTAGATGTGCTCGAAGCCGCACTTTACGAGGAGTCGTCGCAGCATACATTCTACGAGGGTTCTGGAGGGCAGCGGGCGGAGTTCGCCATAGGGCAACTCAGAATGATGCAACACGCTGCAATACAACCGGGGCTGGTTCCATTGTCTAGCGAGATGGAGGAGGGGCAAGCTGATGTTCTCAGCTTCGCACAGAATGTCTTTGGAGGAATGTCGGATGCGAGGGACGGATTCGCGGGAGACATAGAGCATGAGAGGAATTGAGGGCAAGAGGGACTTGCTGGCAATTGACGACTTGACCAATGAGCTACCCGAGTTAATCGACTGGGCGATTCGTATCAAGCATGACGATGAGGCAGTGCATGACTTCAAGCCGCTGGAGGGACTAGCCATCGGCTCGATTTATGAGAAGCCGTCGACTAGGACTAGAGTGTCTTTCGAAGTCGGTGTGAATAGGTTGGGGGGTCAGGCTCTAACCCTGCTCGCAGGAGACATCCAGCTCGGAAAGAGCGAGTCGATAGCAGATACGGCGGCCGTGCTCTCCCGCTATCTCGATGGCTTGACCTACCGATGCTTCGGCCATGCCGATGTCGAAGAGTTGGCCAAGTATGCTACCGTTCCGGTAATTAACGCCCTATCGGACCTCCACCATCCCTGTCAGGCCGCCGCCGATCTGATGACCATAGTCGAGCATGCAGAGCGAGTCGATGGTCACGTCGCCTGGGTTGGCGACGGAAACAATGTTCTGCACGACCTCGTAATCGGGGCCGTCGCAATGGGCCGCGATATCAGGTACGCCACGCCAAAGGGCTTCGAGCCTGATGAGGGCGTTATCTCTCGCGCTAGGTCAATTGCCAGAGAAACCGGGTCGACCATCACCAGTACCAACGACCCTGTCGAGGCGGTTTCCGGGGCAGGCGTGATTTACACAGATGTCTTCGTATCGATGGGGGAGGGGCACATGGAAGGTAAGCTAGGTGCCTTCGAGGGGTTTCAGGTTAACGAGGAACTGGCGTCCAATGCTGATGCCGACTACCTGTTCATGCACTGCCTCCCCGCGCATCGTGGAGAAGAGGTTACAGACGCTGTTATTGACTCCGCAAATAGCGTGGTCTTAGATCAGGCGGAGAATCGAATGTGGGCCCAGATGTCCATTCTCACCTACCTGTGTAACGAAGTGGCGTGGCACACATATCGAGAGCTGCGCTGATCACAGTAGAGAACTGCCTAGGAATGCTAGAAGACACAGTTGCATCGACCTCTTGATCAGCATTTGAGCGGCGTGATCCTCCGAGCTGAAAAGCTTCGGCTTGACCATCAACAGCAGAACTACGGAAGGTATCACCCCGACTAGGTGCAACTCAGAGAATATTCCCAAGGCGAATGGAGTCAGCATCGAGACCAATGCAATCAGGAGGATGCCCCAAGCGATGATGCGAGCCGTCTCTGGGCCAACTTTCATGGCGAGGGTTTCTCTGCCAACATCGCCCTCAATGTCCTCCACGTCCTTGACAATCTCACGAGCTAGGTTAAACAAGAATCCCACAAGAAATACAACCAATGCTCGGGGATGGAGCGGTTGGAAAACCCCAGCGGCACCGAATAGAACCACCATGCCCACGGAGAGGCTGATTGCGATATTTCCGGGCAGTCCCCTTTCCTTGAGGCGGAGACTGAGACGCGATGTGGATTCGTAGTTTTGTAATAGAAGCAGCGCGCCCACCCAGATTACCAGAGCAGGGTACCATCCCTCAAGTCCCTCCACCAACCCACTGGCAATCACACCAGCACCCGCGATGGATAGCAAGGAGAGCATTGACATCAGAACTATTGCCCCCTTGGCCGAGGATTGGGATATGGCACCGGAAGGAATAGGTCGATCGGGTCTGTTGATGCGGTCAATCTCCAAATCGAGATAGTCGTTCAACGCGTTCCAAGAGCACATGAAGGACATTACGGATAGTGCGTGTAGAACCGTGATGAGGGCCAATTCCCCCTCTGGTATCCTCCCTAGGGCCAAAACAGCCCCCAGGAATACCCCGAACACCCCCGTGGTCGAGTTTCCTGCTCTGAACAGGGCCCACCACGGCCCCACCCCGCCGACGTCTCCCACGACCTGACTATGGGCAATAGGCCTTCATCCATTCCCCAACTAGGCGGGAATCGGTGTAGCTTCTCGCTGGGCGAGTCCCCAAACGCATACAGTGTACACACTACCTCTGAACTGACCCCGGACGTGCCCAATCTTGGAGAACCTCTTGTCCTTGGCCATTATGTTGCCGACCTGGTTCATCGTAGCACCCCAACGGAAGCGCTTGTTTAGATGGTCGAATATCTCCACCGTATTGGCAGAACCCCTCTCCTCGAGAAGGGTACGTACTGCCTCGCGCAGGCGTCCGGTTCTCGACATCACGCCACCCCTGCGCGGACTGGGCCCGATGCGAGCATCCTGCTGCGAAGACCGGCCCAGCTGCTGGGACTCACTTCCACCCGTACTGGGGCCGATTCGATAGGGGGCCAATCGTCAGACGACCCCATCAGACCATCATGGTTGACGAGAGGGCCCTCGTTAGATCCCTTCAGTGGTGCTCCAGTCCTCCTGAGGGAGGACAGGGCGATAATTCGGCAAGGGTCGGGTCGTTTTCTGTAATGCAGCTCAGTGTCTCGGTTCTGTCTCAGATTCATGATGTGGTGTCATGCGGTCAACATATCAATGACGGTAGAGGAGATGGGGGTGAAAGTGAAAGTGAATTTGCGGAAAGGCCATGCTCTGCATCGTTTTCAAATACGGACATCCGTTCGACCCGCCACAACGCTCGTGTAGTGTAGTTCGGTCCATCATGACGGACTCTCGATCCGTCGACCCGGGTTCAAATCCCGGCACGAGCACCATTGTTCCGGAAGACGTCGTGACACTGAATCCGTCAAACATCGGTACGAGCACACTTTCACAGATTCACTTGATTTACCTCAACGTTGAAGGGCTTTCTCTCGGATGTGGCAAACCGGTTCGATGACAGGAAGGCAAGACAGACGCATAGAGTTCCACGCCAGGAGCGCGGAGCACAAGAAGCAGTTCGAGGCCAAGCTGGAGGAGATTGGGCAGAACAAGTCCGAGTTCCTCAGGGCCTGCATGGACGAGGTAGTCAGCGGCCGCGACGATGGCGAACACGTCGGCATAGCGACCCGCGACGCGCAGATAGCGAGGCTGGAGAGGGAGAACGAGGAGCTGAGTGCGGCACTGTTCACCAAGGGCAAGGCACTGAGCATG
>JASLNR010000002.1 GCA_030745885.1 Candidatus Thalassarchaeaceae archaeon | reverse complement strand
CCTTCATCGTCATGAGATCGTCGCCGAACTGGCCCGCGGGGTGTTGTAAGGCCTCGACGTAGCCACGGTCGAGACATACCTCAGCCTCGTCAGTGGACCATGCCAGCCTGCCTCCCCAGTCCCCCGAATGACCCACTATGTCGTCAGCCAAGTCTTCGGAGGAAGGGAGCATGCAGAGCCGGTCGGTCGGGGCATCTCCCTCGATCCACCACTCCTCGCCATCGCTCCCTATGGTGCCATCTATGACGACCAGCTTGCCCACCTCATAGGTCAAGGTGTAGGGCTCGGCCTCCCAATCCAAGTACAGCGTCTCCCCCTGTGACAAGACCTCGACCTCGGTGGCTTGCACCAGCAGTCTCCATCGGTAGGAGCGCTCGTCGAACTGCAGCCAGCCGTTGACAACCACGTGGCTGCCTGCCTCCACCCATTCCATCACCCTGCCTTCGACCTGCATGTACAGCAGGTGATCGGCGCCTCCGTAGACCTGATTGTCCATCAGATACAGCGAGTGGTAGGTCACATCCGGGGCGAGCGACTCGCTGAGCCAGCCGTCGATGGTGAGGGATTGATTGGCGAAGGACGGGGGGTTCCGACCGACCTCGACCAGTTTGGTCTCGGTGAATTCTATTGTCTGTTCCTTCGCGACGATGGCGCCGTAGCCGTTCGACTGCAACCATATCCTACCGTTCCACTCCGAGACCTCTCCCTCGACTGTGACCACGGTCCCGATTGGGGGCACCTCATTGGTCCAGTCCACGTTCCAGCGGATCTTCGCCACAGAGTGTCCATCAATCTCCTGAACTTGCAGGTCTATCCTGTCAGCCCCCTCGCCGTACGGGTCGCGCACGTAACTTGTCAACACGCCCTCAATCTTCACGGTCTCACGAGGGTAGTTCCGTATCTCGTCTATCTCTATCATATCCGGTTCCCTTATCACGGCGTAGAAGTTCATCGCCGAGACAAGCAGAAGCGATGTGAAGAACATCACCCATAGCTTCGCCATGGGTCCCCACGGGCGGGCCTCGCGCTTCAAGGTTGAGAGCCATCGCTGCCGATTCGCCTGTGGTGACGCGAAGACAAGGTTCATTTCGCAAAGCGCTGCGAGAGGTGCAGGGACCCGTAGCTCAGTTGGTTAGAGCGCTCGGCTCATAACCGAGTGGCCATCGGTTCAAATCCGGTCGGGTCCACCACTCTGATGGCACAACGTCGCAATGACCATTTCACGGTCCAGTTGGTGCGAAGCCTCAAATACGGTTCGAGGGGGCCTAGATGACAATGACGAAGGCTCGTTCGATACGACCCGCCCTGATGATTCTAGCCGTGTATTTCCTCAGCACTTGGGCAGGAGCCGCTGCGGTTCAGGCCCAAGGGCCTGTTCCGGACATCACTCTGAGCTGCCAGCAGCCGCAGCCCATAGACGTCTATCCCGGGGCCACTAGAGTGACTATTATTGACTGCACTCTCGAAAACCCGACCATACACCAAGAGAAGGTGAACGTGCAGATTCAGTCGGGTTCGCTGGCAGCTGCCGGCCCCGCTTCGATGACCGTCGGAGCCCAGTCCGACGTCTCGTTCCAGGTGGTCGCCCGTGCCGAACTCAGGATGCCTGAGGGATCGCAGATAATCTCAATCACAGCCGAGGTCGTCCAGGCAGACGGAATCACTTGGGTGGGGACTCCGACCACGTACAAGGTGCTGGCAGTAATCAGGCAGTTCAGCCGACTCCGAGTGGCCTCTGAGGTCGCCTTCCTGCAGCTCCGACCCAAGGTGGACTACATGCTGACCTTCGATGTCTACAATGACGGCAATGCCATGGACAGGTTCAACGTCGGGGTTGAGAACTACGACGAGCTGAATGACGAGGGCTTCCAACTCAGCATCCCGCTGGTCTCGGTGGAGATAGAATCGATGGCCCCTGCTGAGAAGATTAGGGTCCAGATGAGGACTCCGAAGAACCAAGGCTGGACTGACAAGTACTTCTCATTGCAGTTCAAGGCGACCTCTGAATACTCTGTGAGGACTGAAGGGATTCCGAACTACCAGGTGCAGACCATGACGATATACATCAGAGGAGTGTACCTGCCCGGCTTCGAGCTCATGGGAACCATGATGATCACGACGCTGGCCGCTGCGGCCCTAGCTGGAAGGTACCGTGACGACGAGGACGATGACTCGGACGAGCCCAGAGCCCTCGACGCGAGGCTTTTCTGAACCGCCGTCACCCTAGGGGCGACTTGCCGTCAACGGGTTGATAACCCACACGCGTGACGTACGTATCGACTGCGAGGGTCTAGGATGAGTGACGGCGGTCTACTGCAGAAGGCCATGGAGCAGCAGTCCTCGGACGGAAGCGACACGGTCATCACAGCCGATGTCACTGGATCCGAGGTAACCGGGGGGAGGTCCGGTTCGGCCAAGCAAGGCGCGGGATTGGCAGTAATCGCTCTGGTCCTATCATGGCTCTTCTCAAGTCCCAGTCTCCAGAGTGATTTCGCTTTTCTCGGGGCAATCCCCTTACTACTCTTCGCAGGCTCATTCTATTTGGTATGGAATGCCTTGGGCAGGAAGCAGACCGCTGCGATAGCCGTAGCCTACCTCTTGCTCGCAGCATCTCCTTATCTTGTGATGAGCCTCTCATCCGGAGAGATCACCGTCACCGATTCGGAACTGTCTGACGACTCCTCAACCATCACCCTGACTATCAGGGAATCCGGTGCCATACTGGGGTCCTCGGTGGATTCCGCAGATGTGTCAATCACGTACGATGGATCCGAAGTATACTCCCAATCCATGCAATTCTCCATCGATAGGGAGGATGGGTTCGGCAAGTATGGGGAGATTGATATCTCAGTCGGAGATTGGTACCAAGGTAATGCAGCCGATGACTCCGAGTACGTAGTGACTGTCGATGTTGGCAGCTCTTCGGACTCCATGCAACTCCAGTCTCGCCATCTGCAGAGAACAGTCGAGGATGTGAAGGGCGACGCCTCTGGTGCCATGGGAACGGGTAACGACTGTGACGATTCAAAGGAATCTTGCGTGATTGGAGTCGCCCTCAGGTCGTGGTCCGGGTTGGATGCCCTTGGGGATAATCCTCCCGGAGCATTGCCTTATGCAGACTATGCCATAGAAGCGACACTGCAATACGATACGAGCATTGTCATCTCCTACCCACTCGTCACTGTTGTCAATGGGCTCGCCGAATGGGACTCTGGCAATGGCGAGTACGGAGGAGGTAGTGCCTTGGTGGGGGAGGATGGATCCGAGCTACCGTTGCCGGGATCTGTGGACTCGTTCGAGCTGAACACCAAGTACATCCCAATCGAGGATTGGGCGGTCAG
>JASLNR010000001.1 GCA_030745885.1 Candidatus Thalassarchaeaceae archaeon | reverse complement strand
TGGTGGACGTGACGGGATTTGAACCCGTGGCCTCCTCGTTGCGAACGAGGCGATCTTCCAGGCTGATCTACACGCCCCTGCGCCCGAGCCGGCCCCCCTCCCGATATAGGCATTCACCTTATGGCCGATTCCCGCGCCCGCTGGCCTCAGGGCCCGTGGGTTAGCTTGGCCTATACTTGGCGCTTCGGGGGCGTTAGACCCCAGTTCAAATCTGGGCGGGCCCACCACCTACTGGGGCCGTGCTACGGAAGGAGGCCAGAGCCGCTGACCTCGGCCAACCAGCCCATGGCCGCACTGTAGTCCTCCACTGCCTCGAGATCGTCTTTGAGCAGAAGCGCGTCTGCCGCGTCCCACAGCGCCTGCAGCGCTGGAACCCAGTCACCCCCTTTGTCGCGACTGTCCTCGTCGAACCTCCAAGCGTCGGACTCCGTACGCTCGTGGACCACCAGCCATGCCCAGCCCATTGCCGCCTCGAGCCCCTTTCCCTTTCTAGCCAACGACACCGTTGCCGCGATGCCGTCATCGACGGCCCTGCGTACCAATCGGTCGGCGAAAGCCAGAGTGGATGGCAACGAAGAAGTCTGCCATGGAAGCCGATCCAAGCGCTTTGCGGTGTTTAGCGTTTCATTGAGTTCACGCAGGAACGCTCCGAAGCCCTGCTTGCGCTTTGCCTGCCGTTCGTGCACCTTCTCGCCCTCCTTCCCCGAGAGTCCAAACAGACCATCCAGAATGGTCATCCCGTGCTGAGGCCATAGAGCAACGAGCACGGGATGGCAAGACGAGTCCTCGAGGCGCGTCACCTGCTCATCGAGACTCAGCACGACCCCATCTGATCTAACGTGAATGCCACCTTCGATTGTGTCTAGAACGCAGGCAATCGCACGGCGCTCCTCGGCGCTCCCGCTCATGTACTCGAGGAACCCCCCCAGATCCTCGTCTGCGAACCAACTGCTGCCAGCCACGTACCCGTCGGTGATTGAGTTGAGGATGCTACTCCTGCATTTTCGCGCCAGCGACTCGTCCTCCAGCGACATTTTGAGCCATGCCTGCAGCGTCTCCTCGAGCAACTCTCTGCCCTTTTCGGGAAGCGGGCGGTCCTCGGGCCACCCCTCGGGCCTCCACATCCAAGTGGCATCACATATCTCCCCGAGTTTGTTGGGTGGCATCATCGTTATCGCGATGCTCTGTGCCAGCGGCTCCGAGGTCTTGGTCAGCGCCGCTTGGGAGAATCCCACTGTCGCGTCGTCGCCAAACCTCAGCCTGAGCCAGCCCTGCTCGGTCATTTTGCCTTCCCGAACGATGTCCTCGTCGAGCCCGACCGACCAACGCGCGTCCTCCCCCGAGAGGGCGGTCGAGGCATTGTCGAGCGCCCAACCAATCCACTCGACGGGGGCGTTGGATTCGGTGCCTGTGCAGACGAAGCCGCCGTCCCAGGAGAAGAAGTACTGGCCTGATTTCGCGTGATCGTCCCATACCAGCAGACGCAGCCTCGTGTGGGTGAAGTTTTGGATTCCGACCTGGTGGCTCTGCCTCCCATTCCCCCGTCTCAGGAAACTGGCGTTGCCGTAGAGCGCGTGCTTGAACACTGAGACCGTCGACAGGTCATCTTCCGAGGCTGCTAGAAGACAGCCCGCTAGAGCTCTGCAGACAGGGTCTCCTCCCTTCTTCACCATCCTCTTGCGTAACCACTTGGAATCATGCCGTTTGGAAGCGACGACCCCAATTTCCCTCAGAGTCAGTGCCATGCGGTCCTTCGGGCCGAAAAGCGAAATCTTCCCCAAGTCTCCAGTAATCTCTGGCACGAAAATCTCCGGGTCTTCGATGAGGGCATCGAGATTTGCCTCTAAGCGCCTTTGGATTTCTTTCGAGGCCTGTTTTATGCCACGGACACGAATCCTCTTTCTTCGATTCTTGTCACCAGGGAAGCTGACTTCAGCTGGTGGTTTGGCCATGGAGAACGGCACGGCGACGGGACACCCTATCTTGAGACCCTCGCATAGACCCTAGCCGACGATTCGGCGTTCGAAAGCCTCACGCTCATTGCCGTGCATCTCCGCAGGCAGTATCAGGGTGTGGATGCAACCCCCTTGGACCTCCGACAAATCACTCAAGTGACCAGCAATCACGCGTTGCCCATCAGTTCCGATGTCGCTGAGCAGAATTCCGTCCCACTCTCGTACAGGGTGTGTGAGGCTCTCCCTCTCACCCTGCTCTTCAATCAAACGCGACACCATTAGTTCTAGCGTAGCAACCGCTTCGGCAGGCTGCATTGGCTTAGGGGGCTCGATACCCATTCCAGTGGGGTCGAGATCAAGCAGCACGATGGAGTGGAGTCCGCTGACGTAGTTTGCGTCTATCATTTCGAGAGGAGAAGTAGCTAGGTAATCGCCGTAGGCGAAGGGCAGCGTGACCTGACGTCCGAAGCGGTAGGACTGCAGCCCCGAGAGTGAGACTGCCAGCGAGGTTGCGGACATCCCCGGCACGACCTCGAAGCCGACTCCCCGCTCGGCGCACCTCGACTCGAGATCTATGTGCGTGGTAGCCTGCATGGGGTCACCGACTACGAGCAGGGCTATTGCCCCCTCTCTAGCCTCCACCATCAGGTCTTCGGGGTTCTCGACCGAGGGGCGCATTAGCCTCTTCCACGGGCCGACCAGACTCTCCAGCTTCTCTTCTTGATCTTCGGGCAGAAGGGCCGTGTAGCCCTCTAAATAACGCTTCTTGCAGCCTCTTGCCACACTCTTAGCCCGCTCAGTCATGTGCCCCAGATCACCCGGTCCCAACCCAATCAGCCACAGACCTGGTGCCGGAACCTCTGCCGTCATGGTGAAGCGCTCTGGCCTGCCCCTAGCCATGAACGTGATGCGACATCTCAGAGTTCCTAATCGGCTGGTCGAGGAGGTCCTGGGCCATCTGCGCGGCAACGACTGGGTCGCTCCGGGGATGCGAATCCTCCTTTCGGAGGACAGCGAGTACAGGCTAATCCCCCTCGATGCCGGCGCGCCCATCGAATTCCCGATTCCCCTAGACGACTTCGAAGCCATCGAGCACGAGGGGGCGGCCGACGAGAGAGTCGACTCTGACTGGTGGTCGCACCTAGCTCGGATGGTCGGACAGGACGAAGTCGAGAGACATCGAGAGACATGGCCCTCTTCCCACGAGTTCATCGGCGACATGATGGTGCTACGTATCGATGACGAGGTTGCGGAGCACTCCTCTGCCATAGCTGAGGCTAAGCTTCGTTCACACCCTCACATCCGCTTGGCTCTCCGCGACAATGGTGTGCAGGGCGAACTTCGAATCAGGGATCTCAGTCCGATAGGAGCTCGTATTGGTGATGAGATAGTAGTAGGAGAGATACCCTCTGAACTATGCGAAACCCGGGTGTTGTTAAGGGAGTCTGGACGCAGCATATTGTGCGATCCCACCCGTGCATATTTCTCTACCAAACTCCAGACAGAGAGACTCGAGACGTTAGAACTATCCAAGCAACTGCGCCAGATACTCGGGCGCCCATTACGCATCTGTGACCCATTCTGCGGGGTTGGACCTGCCCTAGCCACCCTACTTGGCGAACCGGGCCTTTCCAGCGACATCCTAGCAGCCGACCTCAACCCCCAAGCCGTCGAGATGCTACTCGACAATCTTCGTCGGTGGGATAATCGCCACTATCCCTCTGAGCCGCTCCCACTGACCCGCCTTCACGAGGACAGGATGGTCGGCTATGCCGATGCCACTACCCTGAGCGAGAACGCCGCAATCGCAGGCAAGTGGGACCTGATTATTGTGAATCTCCCTCATCGCACAATTGAGATGCTGCCTTTGCTCACCCCACTCCTTGACAGAGACAGCCCGTCTATGGTAAGGGGCAGGGCGATAGTCGCCGAGAGTGAGATTGAGAATGCTAACCGGGCCATCAGGCGCGCGCTTCCACCGACCCTCGGGGGAACCTCGAAACCGTCACTCAGAATCAAGAGGGACTACAGCAGCAGGCTGAGGCTCTGCTCGTTCGAAGCATGGATAGCCCCCAAATAATGCATAATGTTGGACCACGTCGATGTTCAGAAGCCACGCCTGCCCCAAGCACAAGCACCTGAGCAAGGACCAGTAATGGCGCCCCGACCGGGATTTGAACCCGGGTCGCAGCCTCGACAGGGCTGCATGATAGGCCACTACACCATCGGGGCTGGTTCTTCACCGAGATTGACTCTCTTTTTCAATCTTTGAGGGGGTATCATTCATCGCCCTGCCACACTCCGCTTTGTCATGGCCGATGGCAGCATCGTCATCGACGTCATCGACAATGGTGGTCAGTGGACCCATCGCGAGTGGAGGATGCTCAGGTATCTCGGGGTCGAAACTCAGATTCTGCCCAACTCAACACCACTCGATAATCTCAGGGATCTCGACGGGCTGGTTCTCTCGGGTGGTGCCGCTAGGGTCGGACTCACCGGGGAGCTCGGCAACTGTGGGGAGTACCTAGCCCTGAAAGTCCCAATTCTTGGCATCTGCGCAGGTCACCAGTTCATGGCTCGCTTCTACGGTGGCGATGCTGGTGAGGCCCCCAGACCCGAGTTCGGGGCCGCCTCCATCAGTCTGGTCGACGGAGGCGGGCTCCTGTTCGAAGGCACCCCCTCCGAGCAGATTGTGTGGGAGAGCCATAACGACGAGGTTACGGAGATACCACCAAGGTTCAAGGTCGTTGCCTACAGCGATTCCTGCGGGGTTCAGGGCATGGAGAACGAAGAACTGGACCGTTTCGGCCTCCAATTCCACCCAGAGGTCAATGACACGGAGTACGGTGCCCGGATATTCGAGAACTTCGTGGAGATTTGCAAACGTGCCCGCAAGACTGCTTGATGAATAGGACAGGTTGAAGAAGGCCCGGCAATTCGCCGGCTCGATAGTCATGAAGAGCGACCAGACCATTCTACACAAGTGCAGGAACTGCAATCGCACCGACAGGAGGGCCCGCAGTCCCTCTGGCGAGGAGCGGTGCAGCCATTGCGATTCCCCCATGGACCCACTCGAGATTCGATACAAGTGCGTGAACTGCGGGCATTTCACCTGGGCCGAGGCCGGCTCCACGGGCAGGTCATGCCACAAGTGCGGCTACCGCATCTTCGTCAAGCCCCGCAAGGACGGAATGGCAAAGGTCCTGAAGGCAGAGTGACCATCGAGGAGTTCAAGGTCCGCCACTTCGCCCTGCCTTCGTGGCGAGCTGGCTCGAAACGGAAAGACCTCGGACCTTTGATGATCTCGCGATTCCCGAGGGACCTCAACAGGCACTGAGGGCGGCCAGCCTGTCTCCCGACCCCCCTCATTTGCTCATCACCGGTCCAGCGGGGGTCGGCAAGACCGCATCGTGGCGTTTGGTAGCCAGACAGATACTAGGCCCTAGTTGGAGGTCAACCACCCACGTGCTGCAGGCTAGGAACCTTCTCAGGCAGAGGGGAGCGATGTCCACCTTCGAGGAATTTCTGAGACCCGGCGGCTCTGACGCGGACACCCTCGCAGGCCGCCTCAGCCTAGATGCATTCGACAGGGGCATGGCAAAACCCTCTGGGGGTGACACCGCACCATCGGGGTCGGAACTCAGCCTGCGGCAGGGGCAGATCCCAATCAGTCGCCTCATTGTCATCGAGGACGCCGACTATCTAGGCCAAATCCGTCAGGCTTATCTGCGACGGATGATGGAGACCATAGGCCCCGCCTCTCGATTCATACTGGTCGCTAGGGCACCTTCCAGAATCATAGAGGCACTCAGATCGAGAAGCCAGATGATAAGAATCCCCTCCTCTGATAGGGGAGAGGTCATAACAATCCTCTCTTCGATCGCCTCAAAGCATGGCTGCTATCCTGCCGAGGGAGTGCTGGAGGACATCGCCTACGTTTCTGAGGGCAACCTCAAGAAGGCCGTCTTCACTCTCGAGCTACTCGAGTTGCGTGGTTTGACCTCCAATCGCTCTTCTGTCCACAGTCTTGTTCAGGCCTCGTCCCTGCAGGCAGGCAGGCATCTTCTCGAACTTGCATTGAGGGGCAGGGTGGTCGCGTGGCGTTGGGAGAACCAAGGGGGCAGAAAGAAGAAATTGCTCTCCGGGGCTATGGCAGAGATCGATGACCTGATGACGAACCACGGCATGGATGCCAGTGACATCGTCTCCCAGATTCATGGTGTCATAGTGGGAAGGCGCCTACCCCTCCCCCCTCCCCTGCGAGCTGAGTTACTCGACGCCCTCTCAGACTGCGATACTAGCCTTCTACGCTCGACGTACCCCCGCATCCACTTCGAGCAGTTCCTCCACCGTACCGCTTCAGCAGGCCGCTTCCACGGCCTCGCTGTTAGATGATGGCGGGCGCGGCAGGATTCGAACCCGCGGTCCCCGGCTTAGGAGGCCGGTGCATTATCCAAGCTATGCTACACGCCCGTGTTCGCGAGCACTCATCCCTCAAGAAATGTGACGCTGTACAATCGACGTCTCGCATCTCGCTCGTCCGATGCCATGAAGCAGAAGAAGCCACCCCCATTGTCCGTGAATAAGGGGGATTCCGACCTTCCCAACCCCTATGGTGAGGAGAGCACCTTCGGTCGGGTCAGTGAATCAGCTCTTTCTCGCAGGGTAAGGACCCGAGACTCGCAAAGGAGGTTATGGACCCGAGCAGCAACCCAAAGTGGAATGCCTAATCTAAGACTTCTGCTGGCCGCCGCTGCTGCTCCGTATGCAATCCTCTTATTGGCTGGTTGGGAATACGCATTCGACGAAGCAGGCGTCGCCATCCTCGTCGTGCTATCGGTGCTCTGCGTTCCAACCTTGCTGGCATCGACATTCGCTCAGATGTCCGCCAGAGACCGACTCCAACTCAAGGCAGGCGGCAAGCTCTCGATGGAGGCATATCCGGGGGTTGAGAGGATTCTGAATACACTGCATGAGCGCGTCCTGCGCGAGCGGACGCGATTGCTGTGCGCTCTGGTCGCCGCCTTCGCAATCAATTCTGTCGGAAATTTCGATACTGGGACAACCCTCGCCTCTCTCCTCTACGGCCTCTCGATCTTCCTAGGTGTAATTGCCTTGCTAAACACTTTGAAGCTAGAACAGGGCATTCCAATGCGGAATGATGCCTTTCCTTTGCTGTCGCTGCATGCGCCAACACTCCATCAGAGTACGCTTGACCGGGTACTCTCTGATTTACTGGTCGCCCACCTAGACCCTGAGACGGCAGGCGCTTGGGACGACTGGGTGCGCGGATTGGGAAACAAGGTCAGATCGAGCCAGACACCGGGCTCGGCGGTTGAGCACTTGCTGAGGGTTCTGCACCTCAATCATCTGGGGCTACTCAATGACGAACGTCTGCTTTCTGAGGCCAAGCGAGTTTTCCGGGTTGCCGCAATAGATGGACTGACCAGTGACACCTCGAAGTTCAGCATCGAGTCGCTACGTATCCTGATGGAACACACCAGGCATTGGCAACCCGGACTATTTCGCCTGATTGACAGGCTTCAGGACTCAGCAATGAGAGGGCACGCATCGCTAATCGAGAATCGTTGGCGCATGGATCTGGACCTGCCTCCACGTTGCACACAAGGTCAGGGTGACCTTTTCGTAATAGTTCACAATCACTCTCGCGAATCCTCACAGGTGGAGATCGAGATTATCGCGGCCGACGGCGAGCCTCACCTGCAGACGCTTCGAGTCAATCCGCCTCTGTCGAGGCAGCCCAAGAGACCGGCAAAACTCGGGGAGGAGGGGAACGACTTGGTTGACGTGCTGGGCAGGCTAATCGACAATTGCATCGTGCTGTGGATAGGCCTCGCTTGGCCCGTGACGACAGCCGGATCGCGCCCCGTCCAAGTCACGTTGCGAGAACCCCAAGGCGAGACCCTATCCTCAATCGTGGTCACGACATCCCTCTCCTCTGGCTTCAACCCGGAAGGAGCAGCTGAGAAGATGCTTGAGGCTGCGGTGGCCGTTAGGAGGCTTGCAATATCGGTAGCCGACTGAATCCCACAGAGACCGGGTCCGAGCGTCACGTTCATGAGATTCCGTCCTTTGGACCGGTTCGATTGACTTGGAGTCTTGGGATGTCGTTGTTCTTGGTGCTGGCCCGGCCGCCTTGCGCGCAGCCATAGCATGCGCCGACTCGGAAACGGTCCCTCTAATGATAGACAAATCTGGAATCGGCTCGGCTTCTGGAGAATCACCACTAGCTGGTTTGGCAGCATCAATCGACGAGTTGGACTCCTCTGCGCATCTGGACGACACAATCACAGCGGGTGGTGAAACGACAGATAGCGCGGCGGCCGCCAGGACTTGTGAAGAGGGTGTCTCCACACTCGCTGAACTGGAGCGTTGGGGGCTTGTCTTGCGAAGGAGGGAGGGAGGTATTCCCCATGCATCCTCAGCTCCCGGCCACAGCGTCGCGAGGCTCACGGGCTGCGGCGATTCCACCGTTCGTGAGATTACTAGGGTCCTAGAGGAGCAGGCCATCAAACGAGGCGTGCGCAGGCGTTCTGACACACTCCCCATACAACTGGTGTGCGATAACCATCAGGTTCGAGGGGTCATCACGCTAAACATCTTGACTGGGCAGATCGAACCAATCCAGGCCAAAGCGGTCATCCTCGCTACAGAAGGGCACCAAGGATTGTGGTCGACCCCCTCAAATGGCCACGGCACGGGCTCAGCACTAGCACTCGCTGCCGGCATACAACTCAGGGGTTTGGTCAGCACTCCTAGACACCCACTCACCGTTAGGGACTGTGACATGCATATCCCCCTCGATGTTCTGGGCTCTGGTGGCCGAATTCGCAGGGAGAATGGAGAGGACGTGGGGCCGGAAGCGGTCTTGGCGGGGGAATCCTGCGTCCTCGACCTGCGGGGTATTGATTCCGATTCCGAACCATGGTTCTCCCAGACTGCTTCTAGGGTCAAGGACCGACTAGGAATAGACACCTCTCGAGACGTCATCCCAATCTCCGCGGGGGTTGCCGCTACGACCGGAGGAGCCCCCTCGGATGAATTCGGACGAGTTACTTTCGATGGTTTCACCCCAGAGGGACTGCCCGGCAAGATGTGGCTCACGGGCCTGTACGCTGCAGGCAGGAGTGCACACAATGGCATGCACGGTGGAGGGATGCTATCCGGTAACCTGCTGCTCGATGACTTGGTCTCTGGAAAAACAACCGGCACCCACTCTGCGATGTGGGCCCGGGAAACTCAGTTCGGAGGCGCCTCTTGCATCAGTGAATCAGAGGATTCGGCCTCTAAGCGAATCGAATCGCTCCAATCACCCAATGGTCTGCCCCTCGGACGGGCCGCCTCCAGGCTAGTCTCAGCGATGTGTTCGGTGAACGGCGCGAACGACGCCGCCGTTCTCGCCACGGCGCAGAATAGCATTAGAGAAATCCAAGAGGAGGGCATCAGGGTAACGGATAATTCACCTGCAATGAATACAGAGCTGACTTCGGCCCTTCAGTTGGAAGGGTTGATTTCAATAGCAGAGTCAATAGTAGATACGGGGTGATTGGATGGGTGGAGATGAACCAAGCATCTTCACCCTAATCATCGACGGCGAGATACCCTGTCACAGGGTATACGAGGACGATCATGTGTTCTCCTTCCTCGATGTGAACCCATTCAGCCCCGGACACACACTTGTTGTTCCCAAGGAGGCAGCGAAGACTTTGGACGCGCTCTCAGAAGAGTCGGCGCAGGCCGTTGGCAAAGCCCTCCCTCGCATTTCCCGGGCGGTACTAGAAGTCAGCGGGACCTCCGAGTTCAATGTCCTGCAGAATAACGGCCCCAATGCTTTCCAGAGCGTATTCCACGTACACTTCCACATTATTCCCAAGTTTGAAGACGGCCGCGGTCTGACCTGGCCATTCAATTCCAGCCCCCTAGACCACGATGATGGGGCTAGGATGGCAGCGGCAATGAGGGACCTCCTAGTCTGACAACACTCTGAATTCTCAAGACCCCCGACCGCTTGGCCCCCTCGTGTCGAACATTCAGCGGGCGCCAGATGTCGACCCCGTGCTCTCCAGCGGAGCGATGAAACTCAGGAAGAGGAAACTCGACAACCTGCCTTGGGACCATTCTGGAAGACACCCTGGAAGCCCTTTGTTCTGGCAAGCCATCCTGATTATGGTCAGAACTGTCTGGGACTACATCTTCCGCGGGAAGCAGGCAGATCGCCTGCCCCCCTTAGTGGGTGGCAGGGTGTTCACTCCAATCCATATCAACGGTCTGGTCGACCCTCTTGTTATTGTCCACAATCAGGATCGTCGAATTATCACCATGGGACGCCACGACCTCATGACAATGCCCCTAATCGGGTGGATTACCCGAAGGATGGGATCCCAGCCCGTGATTCGTAGACCTGAGATCGAGAGTGGCGTCTCAGATGAGGCATACGCCCGATCAATCAATCACCGAACCCTGCTAACTATGACCAACTGCATCGCTGCTGGACACAACGCAGTGGTGATGCCCGAGGGCAAGTCACATCAGGACTCCAGGCTACACAGGCTCAGGACGGGAACGATGCGGTTCGCCCTCAATGCCGCTGCAATTGCCGCGCAGAAGAACCTCCCACTCCCTGCCTTTCAGCCCGTTGGTCTGCACTATAGATGTCATTATTGGTTCAGAACCGACTTATTCATCGAGTTCCCCGAGCCGATTTCCATAGAACCACCCGCTTCCCTAGGACTGGGGAAACGACTGATTGGGGGGGAATGGGTCGAGCCTCCCTCCGATGAGGTGAACCGATTGCGAGACGAACTATTCGATGCACTCTCCGCGATAACTCCAGACGCCCCTGACTGGGAGACCCACCGAGCTTGGCATCTAATCGCTCACATTCGCGCCATTGATGACGACTCTAGACTCGAGACATTTCGCGACGAGGTTCTCGCCGCACGCGAGGTGCGTGAAGCACTCAACTCAAACGAGCAGTCCGAGGAACTCGTCGAACCAGCAAGGATTGCAGCTGGTATACTTCATGCAAATGATTTGGATGGCCGCTCGCTTGACAACGGCGGGCTGCGAACCCGAATCTCCTGGAACAGATGCATTGCCGGGCTTCTCGTGATGATAATCACCTCCCCGGTAGTCCTCCCTTCCTCGGGAGTCCAGGCCTTCTTCGCTTGGTATCTGGGCAATCGCACCGATGAGGGGGTTGACGCGAGGACGACCTACCACATGATTGCAGCCATGTTCTCCCCCGTACTTCTGTGGCCACCCATCGCTCTAGCCTTCGCATTTCTGACATTAGGACCGACTTGGATGATACTACCCACTACTTTCGCAATCATGCTAACGTTCCATATTTCCAACCTATTATTCCTCTGTGGTTATGATATGTGGAGCGATTATTCCGCCTCTTGGAGGAGTGCTAAACTATCCTCCTCCGCCGACGGTACGCGCATCGTCGAGTTGCTGGCGAGGACACGTTCCAAACTCAACGTGCTCAAATAGGACGGTCTCCTGCACAGGCCGTGGGACCGCAGGAAGCCGATAAGGCCATCAGGGCGTGGTTGGACAGCGAGCGATTGGATGCTCGCGAGGTCAAGGACCCACAGGCAATCCTTCACCTCCACGTCAGGTATCCTCCAACCAAGCAGGGTCACCTGTTCAACGTGGTTATCCCAAAAAGGAGGAATCTGGCGCTCGTCTACTCCATCACCCGAGTCGACGAAGGGCAACAGAAGTCAATGAGGAGCCTTGCTTCTGAGAACTCCGACGGATGGGAGGAGTGGCTGCATGACACCCGAATCCATCTAACTTCATCTGACCTCGATTGGGTACTCCATGTCGGCCACAGCAGCAACGGTGTTGCAGGCCCCCTTCAGGCCTTCAACCTCTCAAGGCCCATATGGTTCGACGGCCTGACCCAGAACGAATTCATGCACACGATGAGGAAGGTATGGCTGACCAAACTCTCCCTCATACATCAGATCAAATACGGTTTTGGCAAGGGGTCCGGCAAGCCCGGGCCCGTCGACGACTGGGCAGCAAAAAGCTCCTCGAAAAGGAGACCCCAATCCCAACCTAGGTCTTCTGAGATAGATACTGATGAGACCGGCGGCTTTGGCAAGGACTTCGATCCCCTCGAGTGGGCCTAGACTAACCGAGCAGAGAAACAGGATTACTCCACTAGTGACCGCAAAGGGGTTAGGTTAAGTATTCGGTGAAACCGACTTCGGCCAATGCAACAGCCTTGCTCTGTTCGAGCCGAATCCCAAGGAGTGAAGAGCAGCAGCATCGCTCTCTCCTTACTCATTCTGGTCAGCCTCCTCTCTGCCTTCGTTCCGACGGCCGCTGCTACCGATATTGTGCTGACAGATGCAATCCAAGTTGTTGACAGCGGTACCAACAACGACAGGATGATTGCGCTCGACGCCGACTCAGCAGGCAACATTCACGTCGTTTGGAGTCGTAACACCAACCACCTGTACTACAAGATGCTTGATCCCAGAGGAGAGACCCTAATCGAGCAGACCCAGATTTCTGACCCGGGTCAGCAGCGCGCCTGGCACCCTGACATCAAAGTCGATGACGACGACATGGTCCACATCGTCTGGACCGACAAGGCTGGTCAGTACAAAATCATGTACACGCTACTAGACCCATCTCTCGACGATCGGAATGGGGACGCATCACTCGATTCGGTCCTCTCGATATTACCCGACGACTACGAGGTCACCAACAACCCTCAAAACCGCGATTGGCCTGCAATTGATGTCGACTCCAATAACAACCCCCACATCGTTTGGGAGGACCACTTCGAGCCTCTGGAGAAGTTCTACCAGCAGCCACAGATATACTACAAGATGCTCTCTATAGACCACGTCGCTAGGACAGCCATTGTCGAGATTGATGACTCACTGTTAACACCAATTCTAGGTCACAAAGGACACCCCGACATCGCCATCGATGTCAACGACTACGTCCAGATTGTGTGGGACGACACTAGGGGTGGAAAGGTGGAGATGGCCGTCCCCATAGATACCTCTGGATCGATGAATACCGAGTGGGCCGACATGTGCGTCGTTTTCTATGGCGGTAATTTTGCTAGCGGTGGATACTTCCCCGGCCTCAAGCCCTTGCTAGTGAGCGCTAACATGACAGTATACGAGACCCTGTATGCGCTCAGTGGCAATTGGCCAGCAGCCGCAACCAGCGGGTCTTGCGCCGATGCCTACCAGACCGGCGGCTCCGGGAGCCAGGGACCGAGGAACCTTCCTCTGGGAGTTAATCCCGGCGATGACTCGGGTGGCATCAGGGAACTGACACAGGTGGTCTACAACAACCAAGCAGTTGACCTGCCCGCCGATGGCGGCTACTACAGCGAGTTCTGGGGCCCGGCCGCAACTTGGGCCTGCCTGTCATGGAGAGACATCTCAGGCAACGTTCCCGGTAACCCGCCCACCTCGGCAGATCATCCCTGGAATCCCAACGCTACCAAGGTGGTAATCCCAATTTCGGACGAGGGACCCTATGGCGGAACTCCGATGGATAACGACGACACTCAGAGCATCAACCAAGCCCACGATGCTTGTGTAATCGCAGACATTGTCCCCGTACCCCTGTGGGCCGGTTCAGACACAGGCGTCGGCTCCTATATGCAGGATCTCGCCCAGTGCCCGAACGGCGCTGGCCTGAACACCAGAACCTGCCCAGGTTCGACAACTCGACTCACCAACGCGGGGGGCCAGATGTACAGTTTCCCAACCTCTTCCTCCTCCTCCACCGAGCTGGAAATCATGGTCGAGGCAATGGTATACCTCGCGACAAACAACTCCCGCGAAATCTATCTGACCGTGCTCGACCCACTCTCTCTACTAGAAAATCCATGGCCTGGATGGGTTCCGGGCGATCCGGGAACAGAGGTGAATACCCAATACGGTTACTATGAGGAGGACCTTGGCCCCTCCGCGGACGAACAGGGATACGGCCATCTCGTGGTCGTGAACGATACTAGGATTACAATCGACGACGCCTATAGCCTCCATCCCGCAATTTCCATTGACACCTCGGGGAACACTCATGTCGTTTGGCAGGACGGACGAGTCTACGGTTTCGAGATTGATGTCAACTACGAAATCTACTACACAAAATTGAGGTTGCAAGGTTCAGCAGCCTGGAACGGCGCTCCCGGGGGCTTGCCAACCTTCGGAATCAAGCAGATTGCGGATGCCGCGATATCTGATGTAGAGGGCCCTTCGGGCATTCCGGCCGAGAGGCCGTTCTCTGCTAACTCCCACTTCCCAGCGATTATCACCGACTCCTTCGATAACGTGCACATAGCGTGGCTCGATAACTTCAACGAGTCCCAAGGCGAGACCGTGATGTACACGAGGCTAAATCATACCAACGATGCCTACCCCAGCGGCTTCCCACTGAATTCCATCGCATCGTCAATCTTTGATCCATGGCAGAAGGTTGAAGTTACGGATTGGCAATCAGACAAGTTAGGACCGAACACCCCCCTCTCCCCCGACTTTGGCATGCCCCCCGCCTTCGCCAACGACCTAGGAAGCGGAGCCCATCTGGCTTGGTCCGATACCAACAAATGCAGTGAAGACCACAACTCAAACAGATACACGCTTTGCTATGTTCACGTTCTCACCGGATTGGTCGATGTATCCCTCGCCTGCGACGACAAGGTTCAGAGCAATCCCAACCTAGAGAGCTACCCTTACGACTGCCCTACGGATGCGGAGACGTTCTACCACACTATCCACCCCGGTGATCTAACTACCTTCAACATGACAATTGCTAATCCGACACCAGGTCCTGCCGACCTCGTCCAAGACACCTTCACCGTCACCGTTGATGGCGTCCCAAACAATTGGACCGCCACCCTGTTTTTCGCCACCAACAACACCCCGGTCTTTGACTCAACCCCAGTCTTCCTAGAGGGCGGAGAGATAGTCCCACTTTACATCAGAATCAGAGCCCCCACAATATATCAGGCCAAACATGACGAATTGGCCCAGATTTCGATATTGGCTACATCCCACAAGGATCCAGCGATACGCAACCAGCAATTGCTACTGACTCTGATGGATGTGGTCCACGGCATAGAATTGGATACCAGCCACTTCCAAGTGGACGTGGAGCAGGGTAAGTCAGCCGTCTTCTCCATCACCATCAAGAACACTGGAAACGTCTACGACACCTTCGCCTTCTTCGACCCCTCTACCCTTGAGGGGCAGAACGAGTGGGCGTTGCCGTTTGGGTGGGGCATAGACTTCCCAACCTCTCTCTCCCTCGATCCAGGCCAATCGTTAACCAAGAATCTCAAGGTCAGCGTTCCAGAGTCGCAGGATCCCGGGACCTTCGCCATCTACCTCAAAGGATGGTCGACTGGAGAGCCAGTCATGTCCATTGACAGAGGCACATTAGATGTCTTGGAATTATGGATCAATGTTTCGATTCGCACTACGGGAAACATCGTCTTCCAGATTGGTGACACCAAGCAGTATGTCCTGCCAGGCGAATGCGCTTACTTCCCCATCGAGGTAACTAAGCACTTCACACCCGGGCACATTGTCTTCACTACTCCCGGCGCCCCCGAAGAAAAGCCGGAGTCCTTCGACCTCCTGACATGGCAATTCGACCACTGGACCGTGGACCTCGATTTCTCAGATGCACCCGGAGGCAATTCTCCACCCGATAATGCACCAAGGTACTGGTCGCAAATCGACACCCCGCATACCGTCACAGCTGAGATGTGTGCCCCATACAACGCCACGGCTGGCATAGGGGATTCCATCACTGTTCGGGCGCACCTTGACGGATCCCCCAAAGTCCGCGACTCCGTGGTCATCCTCACGAACGTTGTGCAGAGGTACGAGTTAGAGGCCGAGGTTCCCAATACCATTCTGGATCTCCACCCCGGCCAGTCTTACCAGGTGGACGCTACTATCGAGAATCTTGGAAATGGACCCGATCGATATGACATCTCGATAGCCTCCATCGTCGATGCGAGCGGGGGCTCGCACGTTTGGGACTTGAATATCCCCCGAATCCTCTTCCAGGAGTTGGACAGGGACGAGTCCCAGACAGTGCCAATCCTCGTGAATGTACCCGATCAGACTCTTGCTGGAGATTATACGGTCACCTTCAACGTACTCAGCGAGGAAGCGTTCGAGGGAACGAGAATTCAGGACTTGATCGTTCTGCGAATAACTATCGTGGAATTCCACGATATGAGAATCTCCCTAGATCCAGCCGTAGAGAGCAAGATCAAGACCACCGCTCCGAGCAGGATTGTCCGATTCACTCTAAACGTTACTAACCACGGCAACGTACCCGACCAACCTACGCTCCACAATCACACCGTTGATGTTGCCGGAGTTTGGGGAGTTTCTCCGGGGCTGTACGCACTGAGCACATGGCACATAGACTTCGCACTGCTCGAAGGCTTCAGGACCGAATATCCCCTAGAGAAGCCATGCCTCGAGGTGATTGTTGGTGAGGCTCCCCCTGAGGGAGAATGCTTCGTCACTCCGGATTTGACAGTGACGCTACCCCTCATGGAGCCCTATACAACATTTCAGGTGGTTGTTATAGTCACCATTGCCCCCGATGCCGCCCTCCAGGACCGTTTCATCGGCATCAAGACGCTATCGATGTTCGGTTCCTCGGAGGTAGGAGGTGACCACGATGAGACGCCTATATGGGACGACTCTTGCACTCTAGATGCGAACAAGGACAGCCTGCCGGACAACTATCCCCCGAATTGTGACACCAATGAGCAAATCCTCGAACTGCGTCTAAGGGCTCCGGATCTGCAGATCTTGGAAGTTACTTCAGACCGTACAATAGGAGAGATTGGAGAGATGCTATCTGTTAATGTGAAGGTCGTCAACCGTGGCAATGCTCACGCGACAGACGTCAACATCATTCTCTGCAAAGACCAGTCTATGACCGACATCAAGCGGAAAGGTTGCGATGAGACCAACATCGTCTACAGACAGATTGTCAAGGCGATAATGCCGATATCCGAAGCCGATACCGAGGAACCGAATTCGATAACCCTCCTGTACATGGTTCTAGCCGGCAACCACGACATCGTAGTTGTCGTTGACCCTGATAACGTCATTGTAGAGACCGACGAATCAATTGAAAGCAACATGCGAAAAATTCCCGGCGGAAAGATGAGCTCGACGCTCGGGGTGGTCGACGTCGGCGTCGATGCGATTGCAACGTACTCCGTCCCAGTGATTATCCTCGGAGCGACTTTCTCCCTAGTTGGAGTCGCCGGATACGTAATCTACGGTAGGAGAATCGCCGCTATCACCAGGTTTGCCGAGTTGAGCAGCCTGCTCCCAGGAGTGGAAGACGAGAACCTGCGCTTCTGACTAACGAGCCATCCACCAAGGCAGGGGCGTGCTCTCCTTGACGGCAACGAAGGCTCCTCTGGTGGATGCAAAATCCCTCATGAGCCGATCTCGCAGGCTGTCCATCATCTTCTCAGCGTGCATGGACTGGATTCGCAGTCCATGTGAGAACGCATCTAGGTCGAGAGGCCTCCTTGGGTGACTCATCATCGCATGCGCGAGCTGCCTTTCTTCATAGGACTCGGAATGCTCCTCAACGCTGGGCGAGACCTTGTGCATAACTTGCTGATGGAGCGCAATAATGGCATCTCGCTGCTCATCGACTCGCTCCAGAGCGGCATCCAATTCTGATAGAATGCTCATCGCATCGACCATCGGAAGCCTCCTGCGTGTACCAATCCTCTCGACTACATCGTCTAAATCTCTAGGGAGCCTACCCGAGAGCCTTATCGCCCCTCCCTTTGGCATCTTCCTGTGTTCGGCTCGAAATAAATCTGGCCCTAGGTCAAGACGAATCGAGAATGACTGGTTTACCCTGTAGACCTTCTTCGGAGGGCCGCCCTTGTTGGATTTCACCATCTCAGAATCAACGAAGCCGGCCCCTTCGAGCACCTTTAGGTGCTTCACGACGGCTTGCTGACTTACATCAAGCAGATCGGAGAGTTGCAGGGGGTAGTGGGGCTCCTTGACGAGGCATCGCAGTATCTCCCTCCTAGTCGTATTCTCGAGTATGCTCAGAGACTCGTCGAACCCGACCATTGACTTACCAACCTGAGGTTGGGTAGTCAGAGTCCTCTAAAAACCCAATTGAACCAATTGCGAGTCAACCAAGGTATAGCTTTCAGCCCTCACCACACAGGTCTGCCACGGAGTTCACAATCAGAGACGGGCTTTGGTCGGCCGAAGCGACCTCCGCCTCTGTCGCCTCCCCGCTCAGGACCAGAATACCGTGGACCCCCGCTCGCTCAGCCATCTCCATGTCGGTGTACAACCGGTCTCCGACCATCGCGCACTGATTGGCAGCGACCCCCATCTCCTCGACCTTGTGCAGGATCATGCCAGCGTTGGGCTTGCCGCAGACGCGGGTAGGCCCGACCCCCGTTGAAGCCTCGAACAGAGCCATGAAAGCCCCCGAGTCCGGCAGCCCCCCATCGGGTGAGGGGCAGACCATGTCTGGGTGGCTGGCCACTAGGGGGGTGCCTTTGTGCAGGTGCTTGGAGGCGGTCGCGAGCTTCTCGTAGTTGACTTCGGTGTCATAGCCGAGAATGACGTATTGAGGCGTTTCGGAACGAGTACTGACGCCCGCATCCTCCAGCATTTCCCGCATGCCCTCGGTCCCTACTAAGTAGGCTTGAGTGACATCCTCTGCGGCTAGCCAGGCAAGCAGGTCGTGGGTGGAGAGCAAGATCTCATCTTCGGAGGCCATGATGCCGAGCCCATTCAACTTCTCGTGGTACTGTGATACCGATCTGCTTGAGTTGTTGGAGAGGAAGAACCTGCGAATCCCCCGAGATTCCAGTCTAGAGAGGAACCCCAGCGCCCCATCGACGAGGTCCCCGCCCAGATACAGGGTCCCATCGAGGTCAAGGAAGACGATTTCTATCCCTTCCAGAGACTCGTCTAGCGGGCCGGTCATCGATTCACCTCACGGAAGGAGCAGCGTTTTGGCGAGGAACCACGGGCTCCATAGCGCCTTGGACGCCTCCTTGTCTGCTATCATGCCCGTTAACATGTCTGCTAACTCCTCCTTGCGCGAGGCCTTTCCGAAGAACCAGTTCATGAGCCACTTCTTCTTGACCCACTTCTGCAGCCTGTATGAATTGCTGAGCTCCTTGCCGAGAACTCCCCAGAGTTCCTCCATGTAGGCGATTGCGGAATCTTCGGGAAAGCCCTCCGAGTGAGCGTCCTTGTCGAAGTGCTTGGAGGTCAGTTTCGAGGAAACGAGGCCGTTGCCTATTCCCTCGCCGGTGAACGGGTCGACTAGGCTCGCCGCGTCGCCCACGCACATTGCCCCCGCGGTCGCTGAACGTCTGGGCTGGTAGGACGGCGGGCTCTTCCTCGGTGAGCCAAAAGGCAGTTGCCATCCCCTTTGAGAACCCGGAACGAGCCGGGCGCCATCGAAGCGGCCCCTGAACTGCGGGTGCTCCTCTATGACCCATCTCTGCAATTGCTTGAGCGACTTCTTGATTCCCTTCTGCTTCCGCTGCTCGGAGATCACCATGCCTATGCCGACGTTGACCACACCCTCCTTTACCGGGAAGATCCAGAAGTAGCCGGGAATCACCTCATCGATGAAGTGAATCTCTATGGGCCCCTCGCTGCCCTCGAAGCCCCCGACGCCCTCCCAGTACTCCCGATAAGCGCCGCAGTAGTGGTCATCGTCACGCATCGGCTCACCGTGGATTACCTCGGTGACCGTTTTTGCCACCGGGCAGTTGTATCCTCCAGCCCCGATGGTCAGGGGGGCCTGGAACGAGATCTCGGACTCGGTTGAGTTCCTTCCTCCGAATCGTCCGGTCACCCCCGTGACGCGCCCGTCTTCGACGCCGACCTCGGTCACACCGAAGCCCTGGATCACCGCGCCCCCGGCCCCTCGGACCAGTTCAGTAGAGCGCTTGAACATCATGTAGTCGAACTGCACTCGGGGCAAGGCGTATCCGGCCATCTTCTTCTCGAACTCCTCCTTGGGCAGCAGTACCCGAACCGCACTGCCGTTGGCGCTGCTGAAGACTATCGAGTCAACGCGGAAGTGGGGCGTGGACTCGATCATCGTCTTCACCCCGAGCTCCTCCACGTGGATTAGCGACTTCCCCCCCACTGCGTCTCCGCAGGGCTTGTCCCGGGGCCAGACCTCCTTCTCCACGAGCAGGACCTTGCAGCCGTTCATGGCGTTGTATGCCGCTGCGGCGGCGCCACACGGTCCACCGCCTACCACGATCACATCGAAATTCGACCCGTCCGAGGGCACCTCGCCGGTGTCGATAGGTCCTTCCCACGATTCCATGCCCTAACCGGACGGGCCATGTCAGCCATAGCATTCAAACTATGCATCTAGTTGATTCGTGGCAAGCCCCACGAGCCCACATGCCCCGGGCCGTCTGGATCGTCCAGACCACGCTTCCCGGAGATTGGCTCGAGCCGCGTGTCGGAGCGTGGTCCGCCGACCTGGTCGAGGGGGGACTGGCTGCTTGCGTGCAGAGGAACCGAGTTACCTCGGTGTACTCGTGGGAAGAGGCCACACATAGCGCGGAGGAGTGGCGTGTGCAGATCAAGACCTCAGAGGCCAAGAAGGACGATCTGGTGTCGGCGATCCTCAGCGAGCACCCCTACCAGACGCCTCAGATTGCCATCTGGAAGGCGGAATCTACCGACGACTATGCCGGTTGGGTTGAAGGCTGAGTGCTCCAGCGCTGCCCGATGGGCGCGCTGTCCTTCCTGCGCCCGGCGAAGAAGGTCCCCACCGTGTGGTGGAGCGCCGATGACCCGATGTCCACCAAACCACGGATGTCGACTCTCACCATACTGATTCTGGGCGAGTGGATCTTCGGCACCGGTGATGCCGTCCTGATCGCAGCCGGGATCGGCAACACCCCATGGACAGTGCTCGCTCAGGGAATCGCCGTCAACATTGGCTGGACTATCGGCCAGGCCACCTTCCTCGTCAGCGGCGCAGTCCTCTTCTTGTGGATTCCACTCAAGGAGAGGCCGGGCGTGGGAACCATCCTGAACGCCATCATTATCGCCGTGGCCATCGAAGTAATGGTGCCCTTGCTCTCTACGCCCGAGAGCCAAACTATCGCCTTGCTTCAGGCATCCTTGGGCGTCCTGCTGATTGGCATTGGAAGCGGCATGTACCTCACCGCCAACCTCGGCCCCGGGCCCAGGGATGGTTGGATGACGGGCATACAGAGGGTGACGGGAATCCCGATTGGCAGAGTACGAATCGCCATCGAGATCTCGGTGCTGGTAGTCGGATACCTGCTGGGTGGCACATTTGGCCTAGGCACGGTGCTCTTCGCCCTCACCATAGGTCCGGTAGTCGCCGTCTGCCTGTCAATCGCGGGTCGGTTGGGCTCACAGGATGGGTCCTACGTCAATGCCGATCAGTAGCACGATCGTCGCGAATACCGTGATGAGTATGTTATCGTCTATTGGCCCGAATTCGTAGCGCTCGACGAATGTGGCCACAGCGGCGGCTATCAGGCCCCAGACAGGAATGGAAGGGTCGCCCATCTCGGCGACGAACCATCCCATCGGAGCGCTGACGATGAACATGAACACGTTCCCTATCGGGCTCTTCGAGCGCTCCCGAATCACTAGGTTGCGAACCACCCCGGTGATGCCGTCGCCGAAGGCCATGAACAGCGAGGGGATGATTGCTAGCCATGGGTCGCCCACCAGCATCCAAATCAGCGTGATTGAAGCCCACCACATGAGGGTGAACTTGACGTCATTCTGGTTCTGGTCGGTCTGGAACCAGAACATCCTCCTGCCACTCTGGTGGGCCGCGAAGGTGAGGATGGTCAGCAGAATCCCGCACACAAGGGGGTACCAGTAGTCCGTGAACAGGATCGGCACGCAGAAGGAGCCGACCCCACCGGCGAGCATGTGAACGACCTTCCTATTGTAGTAGACTGCGCGAATGTCCTCCATGCCCCGGGCGACCATCTTGTCGTAGGGAAACTTGGTCGCGAAGAGTACGACCATGACGTAGGCCCCCATGCCAGCGGCGTAGTACAACTGAGGGTCCACAACGGCCTTCGCGCCGACGTTTGGCAATAACTGCACACGTTCAATCGGGCAGGTTCTTGGCGGAATGCTGTCAGGGCGCCTCATGGCGGGTAGTGGTGTAATTCAGCGCTATCGCGACTTCCTCCCCGTCACGGATGCCACGCCCATCATCTCGCTGGACGAAGGCGACACCCCTCTGATCGAGGCACCCGGCATCGTCCAAGCCCTCGGCGGAGGCTTCCGCCTCCTCGTGAAGTTCGAGGGCCTGAACCCGACTGCGTCGTTCAAGGACAGGGGCATGACCTTGGCCGTCTCCAAGGCGGCCGAGCAGGGCGTTCGCGCCATCGTCTGCGCCAGCACCGGGAACACAAGCGCTTCGGCTGCGGCCTACGCAGCCCACGCGGGGATGACTTGCGTGGTGCTCATTCCCGAGGGCAAGATCGCCTACGGCAAAATGGCACAGGCGCTGATCCACGGCGCGAGGACCCTCGAGGTCAGGGGCAACTTCGATGATGCCCTCGAACTGGTCAGGGAATTGGGCGTGAGGGATGACATCGAGGTGGTCAACAGCATCAACCCCTTCAGGATCCAAGGCCAGAAGACGGCCGCATTCGAGGTCTGCGATGCTCTCGGCGAAGCGCCGGACATGCATTTCCTGCCCGTCGGCAACGCCGGCAACATCACTTCATACTGGATGGGCTACAACGAGTATCATGCCGCAGGCGAGACCACCAAGCTGCCGCGAATGATGGGATGGCAGGCCAAGGGAGCGGACCCGATCGTGAGGGGGGAGGTGGTGCGAGTGCCCGAGACCATCGCCACAGCCATCCGGATAGGCAACCCAGCCAGTTGGAAGCAGGCAGTCGAGGTTGCTGAGCAGTCCTCAGGGGCGATTGACACGGTGAGCGACGACGAGATTCTCGACGCGCAACGGATGCTCGCTCGTACGGAGGGCATTTTCGTCGAACCCGCTTCGGCTGCGGGGATTGCTGGAATCGTCAAGAGCTACGCCGGTGGTGACATCGCCGAGGGCTCGACGGTTGTGGTCACGGTCACCGGACATGGCCTGAAGGACCCCGAGATCGCCATTGACAACGCGAGGGCCAACCCCATTGTGATCGATGCCAACATGGAGTCGGTATTGGCCGCAATAGGACTGCAATGAGCATGGTTATGACTGTCCCGCCAATCCGGGCCCATGGAGGACAAATACGGTGACAGGCGCTTCGACACGAGGGCGGTTTGGTCCGGAACCCAGAATATCGAGGGCTCGGTCACCACGCCGGCTTTTCTCGCCTCCACATACAAGCTGACTGATGACAGATATAGCGAGTGGGCCTCCAAAGGCGGCCATCACACCCTCCTGTACAGCCGCTACTCGAGTGTGAACTCCGAGGCCGTCTCGGCCAAGGTGGCCTCCCTCGAGGGTGCGGAGGACGGTGAGACCTTCGCCAGCGGAATGGCCGCGATATCCTCCACCCTGTTCTCCATACTGTCCCAAGGCGACCACATGGTCAGCTCCGCCGACGTGTATGGCGGAACCTACGGCCTGATGACCTCCGAGCTTCCGCGCTACGGGATCGAGGTGACGATGGCCGATATCGGGGACCCCTCTTCCTACGAGGCCGCTATCAAGGAGAATACCCAGATCCTCTACGTCGAGACGATTACCAATCCGGTCCTTAAGGTGTGCGACCTAGAGGCAATTGCAGCATTGGCCAAGAAGCACGATCTGATTTCCATAGTGGACAACACCTTCGCAACCCCTTGGGCATGCAAGCCGATTTCCATGGGCTTCGATCTGGTCATCAACTCCGGGACCAAGTTCCTGAACGGCCACTCGGATCTGACTGCTGGATTCGTGGTGGGAAGGGCGGATCTGATCAAGCAGGCCTTCCATTTCAAGACCCGCTTCGGAGGCGCGGCCGACCCCCACATGTGTTATCTGCTCGAGCGCGGCATGCGAACCCTCCACGCTAGGATGCCTATCCACACCGCCAACGCCTCGGAACTGGCGAGGAGGCTCGAGGGCCACCCGATGATCGAGAGCGTGAACCACCCCTCGCTGCCCAGCTTCGCCGACCACGAGGTGGCTCAGAGGATAGTTCCGAGGGGGACCGGCATGCTCTCCTACGTGGTCAAGGGGGGCGACGAGGCTGCAATGGCATATGTCAGATCCTTGGAGGTGGTCTTCGAAGCCACGAGCCTGGGTGGGGTGGAGAGTCTGGTCGAGTGCCCGTTCAATACGAGCCACATGTTCGTTCCAGAGGAGGTCCGCATGGAGGCGGGCGTGGTGCCCGGTTTCGTCAGGATGAGCGTTGGAATAGAAGATGTCGAGGACCTGTGGGCCGATATTGACCAAGCCCTCGGAGCTGCCGAAGCCTCCCTGGGGAACGGGCCCTGAGGTCTAGCCATGGACACAGTCCTCCTCATCGCAACCCTCGCCTTCGTCATTCCCATGTGCTTCACTCCGGGGCCCAACAACGTGCTGTGCGCCGCACACGGCTCCCAGCACGGCTTGCGCGGGACCCTTCCCCTGATTGCTGGAATGGCGACAGGCTGGTCGTGCCTCGGCCTCTTCGTCGGCGGCGCGACCGTCTTCATCGAGGATAATGAGTCCTACTTCGACTTGCTGACCTATATCGGTGCCGTCTACATCGCTTACTTGTCGTACAAGCTGGCGACCGCAATCCCGCTTGCCGAGGAGGAGCAGGACAGCGAACGACTGGGGACAATTACGGGCTTCACCCTTCAGTTAGTCAACGGCAAGGCCTGGATTCACTTCCTCGTTCTGATGACATCGTTCGGAGCCCTATTCGGGGCTGGGTTCGCCGCCAAGGCGATGCTAGTGCTGCTGAACCTGGTCTTCGGTCTGCCCGCAGTCATCACCTGGGCGGTATTCGGGACCCTGCTGAGGAGGGCCTTCAGCACCCCGGAGTCAGCAGCCAAGCTCAACAGGGCGATGGGAATCTCCCTATTCGCCGTCGCAGTCTGGATCGTCATCCACTAGGGTCGGAGATTGGTGCAGAGGACAGGATTCGAACCTGCGAAGCACTACGCACTGGGACCTCATCCCAGCCCCTTTGACCGCTCGGGTACCTCTGCTCGGGGCCGTTCTGTGCCGCCCTTCGTATTTCACGATGGCGAACTTATGGCTTAGAAGCTCAATCCGTGCTTCTGGGCCATGGGGGGCGACTGTCCAGTCTTGGCGTAGTAGAACAGAGAGGCCCTGTTCACTGCCTCGACGGTGGAGAAGAAGAGGACAGTCAGAAAGAGTCCCAAGACCAGACTCACGCCACCTATTACGGCCCCGACCTCACCAAGCATCATCAGAGGCAAGAAAATCACGAACAGAAGTAAAATCACGAGAGACATCAGCACCCCAGTCCCGATGTGGGAGGCGATGTCCTCTCCCCATGTTTTCTTGAAGAGCCTCGGGCTTTCGTTCATTCCTTCAATCACCCCAGCCCTCTCAAGTACAATCATCGGGATTATGAAGAAGGTAACTATCCACCAGGCTATACCGAGGATGAACGAGGCGATACCAGCAACTAACCTAAGGGGCGCTGGAGCGCCCGAGTCCTTGGAAATCCCCTCTAGGATTTGCAGAAACAATCCGACCGTTCCGGCTATGATTCCCCATACAAGAATCTGGGGTAGGCACTTCATCGCCTGCCCTATGCCGTATGAGAAGCTAGGGTTTGTCCCCGCAGTGAGACGCTCGTAAGCGCTAGCGATTATGGCGGCGTTCCAGAAGACCGTGATTACCGAGACGACTAGGTAGAACACAAACCAAATTGCCATGTGGCCAGCGGTGACCAGACCGTCCTCTTCGCCAGTTGCTGCGGAATCTGATTCAGTGATCGCCTCCAGGCCAATCGATCCTGAAATAGCAGCACCAATGGCCACTAGAGAGAATACGGCCGACAGAAGGGTGTAGACCATCAGTTCCGGGTCCGCCCTCACCACTGCCATTCCAAGCTTAGTCATCTTCCAGCCCCTCCCAATCCTTTCGAAGAAGCCGACCCTATGTCCAGCCCTGCTCATCATCATGAGACGTCCTAATAATCTGATATAATAACGATATTCACGGAATCTCCAGCGGAAACGCTAGCCTCCTCAATTACCGAGGCGTACCACCTCGACCACCCAGGATGATTCTCCTCCAGGATCCTCCCAATCTCACCTCTGGCGAACGACTCCACTATGGTGTTGCACGGCGGGGCTGTGGCATTGAGACGAATCAGGGCCCCGCCTACCTGCATCCCATCGCCTACTCGCAAACTATCCCAGTCAAGCCCGCTGATCGTGAGGTTATCGCCCGTTGTTCCCGGGCCTATGGGGTGCCCCTCGGTTTGCAGTGCCTCGATGAGTTCAAGCGAATATATGCATACAGCGCGCAGCGGCCCCCCGTGGTGACGTAGGTCGTTCTGCTTGTCGCCTTCGACCCCCCCCACTCCCAGCCTTGCCGTATCCACGGGAGTCTTGGGAACCCCGCCCTCGGCACGCACGTTAACCGAGTGAACGACACCAATCAGTCGAAGGCCCCCATGAAGTCGAACCCGACGTCGAGCCTATCAACCATCTCGGAATAGCGCTCAGACAGGGAAGGGTCGGGATGGATCATATTGTGCTTCCAATAACGCCAGCCCGCAATTGCTAGAGTGGCGTACCGGTGCATGGCTGGCAATGCAAGGCGCTCCTCTTCGGAAAGCCTCCTCACCGACTCATATCCTTCCACCAAAGATTGCCAACGCTCTTTTCTCGGCGCCCCGTTCTCCCATCCGAAGCCGACGAAAGACATCACGAGATCGAAGATGCAAGGCCCCAGCCAAGCCTCCTCTAGGTCCAGTATTGCAGCGACCGAACCACCACTCCCAATCACGTTGTCAGGGAAGAGGTCGCCGTGGAGAATGCCGCTGGGCAGGCCATGGGGTATCCGAGGTTCCAACGACTCCGCCTCTATGCAAAGCAAATCCAAGAAAGACGACCAAGCGTCACGCTCCTCGGCCAAAGCAAAAACCCTCCCGAAAAACTCGAACCCCATGGTGTAGACTTCGGGAAAGCAACCGTCTACTGGAATGAGATGCATTCTAGCCTGTATCTCACCGAGTCTTCTGAGAGAATCCCTGTCCGAGCCGAGCAGCCCTCCTTCGTAATGAGGCAAGAGGGTCCAAGCCACCCCATCTCGTTCGATGTGCCTTTTTCCGTTTGAAAGCTCCAGGGGAACTGGCGTAGGGATGCCGTGCGCGTCCAGGTGCGAGTGTCGTCGGATTATTCGGACCACCTCTTCCACCGTGTTCGCATCCCAAGCCTTCAGTACGACGCTCGTACCATCTACGAGAGAAAGAAGGAGGTTGGTGTTGTCCCAACCCCCCTGCATTGGTGCCATTGACGCTACTTCTGGCAAGCCTGATTGAGAGAGCAGCCACGCTGCATCCCGTTCGTCAATCTCAATGGCCACGGTATAACGCTTACACTGCCTCATATTGATTTTCTCTCAAGTTAGGACTTATCACCTAACTCTACCTGCGTCGGGTCGGAACTTATGCGTTCAATATCTCCTGCCCCGAATCTACTATTGATCGGAGCACCGAAATGCGGCACAACATCCCTGTTGCTATGGCTTAGGAAGCACCCATCGATTTACCATCCTTGGAGAAATCAACCTCGTGGAAGCTGGGAGAGCAGTTTCCTCCTTCCCACGCCTCTTGACTTCCCCTATTCAGTTTCCACACCCAGAGGAACGTTGCACCTGCCTCCTTACACAGATATGGATCACTACAGGGGGGAGCCTTGGGTAATCGACAAATCCCCCCAACATCTGTACTCTCGCAGAGCGCTTGAATCTGTCAGGGATCTGATGCCCGAAGCTCGTGTGGCCATTACTGTGCGGGATCCGTACGATTTGCTGATTAGCTACTATATGCAAATGAAGAAGGGCGTCAACTACGATAAAACTCTAGATGCACTTTTGTCAATGTTGGACTCCCAAGACTGGAAGCCCGATCCCGATATTGCAGAGACATGGCCTTTCCTAACCTATCCGAGGTACTCGAGATTCGTTTTGGATTGGGTTAATGAGATTGGGCAGGAAAGGGTCCGGATAATACCTCTGTCCGCCATCGCCCAGAATCCCAGAGGGGTCATCAACGACCTTTCCGACTGGCTAGGAATCGACTCTAAGAAAATGCCAGTAAACCTAGGCGCGAAGAACCCCCGAGGACGTCTATCTGAGTCACCCCTCAGGAAATTCCTTCGTAACCCTCCAAACTGGGTCTTTGCCGTAGCTAGGACATTAATGCCCAGCAGAGCGATGCGTAGGACGCTGCTTGACCCAATAAGGAGAAGGGGCTGGAAATTCGTTCCAGCCGACGAGCCCGTGATAGACTCGGCAATTGAGGAAATGATTAGAGAACGGCTCAAAGAGGAAATAGAATTCTTTGAGAGTCTGGATAATTCATTGCCGGCCGAGTCACTCATAGGGTATTAGCGATATACAGCGTTCGCCCGATCAAAACTCATCAATCATGATGAAAATTGGATAGCCATTTTTTAGTTGAGAAGCCGGTAATCCTCTCAAATTCAAATAAGTCCGGCACAACCTCTCCTTCACAGATTTGGTAGTGACTCTTAGTTAGTGGGGATTTCTCGCCCTTCCTACTTATGAGAGGGAGGTCATAGATGTTCAGTAATCGCTTCTGTAGGGGCCTAGCAAGCACATCCCTTACCGTCTTTGGAATTATACGCACTGCGGCTTTGAAGCCCCTTCCCAGAGGCGTGGCTCCCCTCCTGCCTAGTGAGGCGTTCGCATTCTTTTCAGATAGGTAATCGTATTCGAATTCTCCCAGACCGAAATGAGAATTGATTTCCCCGAGAATAACATCGGGCGAAACCCTCATCCTACTGCTATCGACAATCAGAAATCTCTCTATTCCGAATCTCTCTAACCATCGAGCCATTGAAGCTGACCAGAGTGAGTCATCCTTCAGCCTCTGGTCTCCCCATGCGGTCTCGAAGTCGGACCAATCTGCTCCATGCCTACGGTCTGCCATGTTGTCTCTGACCATCTTCCAATGACTGAAAGCCCTCTCAACCGGATCCCTTAGGCAAACCACAAAGCGGGCTTGGGGGTTGATCTGGAGCACCCTGTTTGGGGTCAAGGGGCAGGAGAATGCATGCACGGAACCATCGACCCTGAAACCACTCCCTGAGAAAACCCGCCCATATTCATCTAGATCCGGGTTGGTTGTGTCTCTTCCGAAGGTTCCACGATGACTGGCCAAGATATTGGGCTCCTTGGGGTCGGAGAAGTCAATGCTGGGGTTCTGCGAAAGGACCCCTGCCAACCAAGTTGTCCCACACTTGGGCATACCTAGCAGAAAACCATCCACCACGGGTCTTTCTTCCACAGTTACAAACGCCCACATGGCCTTATGACTCAATCGGACGCCCCTTTCATCAAGATAGTGAAATACAATCGGCTTTGCACCCCCACTGAGGTAGATGTATAGGTTGATTTGGTTTCAGCACGTCCACAAGGCGGCGGGCAGCGCTGTAATCAACCAAGCTATAGCCAACGGCGAGACTCTCTACCCTGTCCATGAGAACGGTAACCCATGCTCCTCTAACCAGCAAGTGCTCCCAATCTGGGATTACGAGGATAACGAGTTATTGGAATTCATCGATGACTGCCAGTCTCAGGGCGTTACCTTCGTTGCAACAGAATGGGGCTCGCCATCATTCCGAATCCTGAATGCTGACCCCAGAGTAGTATTGGTAACCTGTATCAGGGAACCATGGAGCAGATTGGTTTCCAACTACAATTATGACTACTACTTGGGATTCTCAAGATCCCCCTCTCTTTCTGAATTCATGATTGGAGAGCACAGGATTAAGTTGGACAATTACCTAGTGCGGGTCTTCTCTGGTGATTCTGACCATGAGAGCGATGCCCTCGGGCTAGAATCGGTAAATTCTTCGATAAATAATCTGCAACTATTCGATTTGGTCCTAATTACTGAAAGAGAAGGCGATTTGGGGACCTATCTCTTCGAGGCGCTGGGTTGGGAGGCCAAAGAAGTGGACAACCACTCCACTTTCGGTAACCCCTGGACATTCTCAAAGTTGATACGCCAACTCAGACTGCTATCGGCTGTGAGTTACCTGTTGAGTATGAAACGCCAAGTCACAGAAGGCGACAGGATAGCCTTCGAAGAGAAGTCGAGCCTAGAACTGGAACTGTACAGAAGGGTGAATGACCTGCAAATTCTTGGTCGCATTCATCCTCTCCATTCCCAATGAATATAACAGCAATCGGGGGGGAAAACGCCATCTTTTCCTTTTTCTCCAGAGATCACCGCAAGAATCTCTTGAGGTTGATGCCAAAGAACGCAATATGCGCGGAGATAGGGGTTTGGAAAGGCGACTTTTCTCAAAGGATACTAGATTCCACGAATCCGAGTAAACTGCACCTCATCGATCCCTGGGCCTTCCAACCAGATTTCCCGTACCGATGGTATGGGGGCATCAGAGCTGGAAGCCAGAAGGAAATGGATGCGGTGTTCGAAGGGGCTCGGGAGAGATTCAGCGGCCGCACTGAGGTGAAGTTTCACAGGGAATACTCTGACAAGGCCGCATTGGAATTCCCAGATCACTACTTCGACTGGGTCTATATCGATGGCAATCACGACTACGAGTTCGTCAAGAAGGACCTCGAGGCATTCTTACCCAAGGTCAAGGAAGGCGGCTTCCTAACAGGAGACGACTACACTCTACCCTCTGCTGATGATTCGCAGTTCATTCCAGTGAAAGAGGCTGTATCGGAATTCGTGAGAGAAAATTCCGTGAAGTTCCTCAAGTTGTTCGGCGCTCAATTCATCATTAGGAAAGAGGGTTGAGAAAACCCAGCAAATTGGCAGTCTTTGCCTGCCTATTCGAATAAATGGAAGGCCTTTTTTGGCTCTCCCAGAGTAACTTTCCTCAACGCCCAGAACGCAGCCAGGGTCCAGGCCTTGGCCCACAAGGACAAGGACTGGAATCTAGTCAGTGCCTTCACATCACCCGGTTCGTGCACCTTCCTCATCTCACGCCTGAGTTTTCGCAGATCGCCATTCATCACGCTCGTCCGAGAGATCATGCCTGCAGCACTCTCCACGAATTTCTTCGGGTTGCAGTGGTATAGCAACTGTTCGGACCTGGGGTAGGCGCCATAGACCCCCCCGTGTATTCCTATGGGCTCCGGATGATGCACTTTGCAATTTGGTGCCCACGCCATTATGTGTCCAGCATCGATAATCCTCCAAGCCAGATCCGTGTCCTCCCTGTGGAGATAGTATCTCTCATCGAAGCCTCCGACCTGCTCGAGTACGTCCCTCCTCACAACCATGTTCGCTGTCTTGAAACGATCCCACTTGAATCGATTTGGGGGGTTGAAGTCCACCCTCTCTCCAGCCAAGCTAGTGGTTGTCATCCCCCCTTCGATTCCACCCACAGCCTCGTTTCCCATGATTGACTGAATGACCTCAATCCAATTCTCGGGAGCGATGCAGTCGTCGTCGATGAAGGCTACAAACTTCCCTGAGCCAAGCCTCCAACCTATGTTTCGGGTTTTTCCCGGGCCTTGATCGGTTTCCGAATCGTCAACCACCTCTATCGAACGAGCGGGAAGGGTCTGCCTCTCCAGAGACTCCAAGCACGCAGCTAGGGCAGCGGGCCTCCTAAAGGTGGGAATGACAACGTCGACTTCGGAATCCACAGCGTCTCGAGGGCGAGCATCGTAATTAGTCTCGCGTACAGTTCAAGAATCGGCTATGGCACCCAAGCGTCGTGATAGACCTCGCGTCGATGGTTCTGATGGGCTTCCAAGACGACGTAGTCTTGGTATTTGGCGAAACCGTCGGTTGGCTGATTGGCCACCTTATCCTACTTGGTGCCCTCACTATTACAGTCGTGGCAATACGTGAGCGCGACCACATTCTAAACCAGTCCGGGTTCAATCGCAGCACCATTTGGCACGCCCTGTTGATTGTCGGACTGACCTTGGTGCAGTACCAAGTATTCACTTCGACGTTCGGATTCGACCCCTTGGCTTCGATAGCACTGGCCGTATTCTCGAGTTTCACGATTCGCTGGCTAGTCATCGTCTTGGGATAGACACTACCCGCTTTTTCTCAGAACGAAAACCAGCGCTAAAATCAGGACGACTAGAATTACTGATCCACCAATCACATAGGGCTCCTGGTCCTCTGAGATGCCGAAGTCCTCGAGAAGGGTTCCATTCTGACCGAAACCGATGTCTGTCACGCTCGCCTGCTTTGGATTCACCGTTAACGCCATCGAATCCTCCTGTTGGCACGATTGTGCAGAAACCGTACGCTCATCGAGTACTACGAGGCATCCCCTCCACTCCACTGCGAGGTTCGTGGGGGTCGTCATCAGGAACTGGCAATTGCTCATGCCGTCGCCGTTGGAAATTTGAACCTCGCAACCCCCCTCGCTAATGTCATTGAACCCGGAGGCCCACATTCCCTCTTGGCTTGCTCCGTCGCTAACTAGGTGCAACTCCACCTTGAGACCCTGATCCCGGTTGCCCTCACAGGAGTACGAGGCGCTGAAGGATATCTCCTCCCCGGCATCCACCGTCATTGATCCTTGGCTGTATGAAACCCCGCAATCGATGAATTCAGGTACGATGGCGTCTAGAGAGTAAGTCTCGTTATTGGTGATGAAGCCGACTGGTATGCCTCCCGCCGCACCCGTTACCTGCGCGGAGATGACCAATTCGTAAGTGCCGACCTCGACACTCTTGTCTGCGAGCAGGCTTACTTCGAAAGTTTCCTCTCCACCTGCTTCCACAGTAATTGAACTCGGACCATCGGAGTCGATAGAAGCGGTATCGTACCCAATCGAGACGTCTTCTGAATACGCGGTCGGATTCTCCACGGTGCAGTGGACCACAGCGCTGTCCGTGGTCGAGGAGAACTCAAACTCAATCTGCGTCTCGACGCAGTCCAGATTGATGGAAGGGAAGATCTGCTCCTGTGCCGAAGCCAGTGGTGCAACTAGGCTAGCTGCTAGTAGAAAGGACGCTCCCAGAGCCCCCGACAGCCATCTTCGCATGTGTGTTTCGCCACTCCGCTCCGCCATAGATATTCGCACATCTGGCTCGGAAACCCGACGAATTCGTTGCTCAAAGCATTCATGGCGGCTCCTCGCCGCGAACGGGCCATGAGCGAGGGGGCAGACCGACCGAAGGTCACCATCACCCCAGAGCATACCAAAGTCACCTCCGGCACCGAGGTCCAGGAGAAGCTAATCGTCGCCGCACGCGTGTTCTCCGATCTGCTCAAGCCGACCTTCGGGCCAAGGGGACTCGACAAGATGCTGTACAAGACCGACGGTACGACTGCGGTCACGAACGACGGCGCCAAGATTGTCGCCGAGCTCCTCGTCAGGCATCCAGCGGCCAAGATGATGGTTTCGATGGCCAACTCCCAGGAGGAGGACTGCGGTGACGGAGTCACCACCACCATGCTGATTTGTGGCTCACTGCTTATTGAGGCCAACACCCTGCTTCGCAAGGGGCTCCACCCACTTACCCTCATTGACGGCTACGCCCTCGCCCTCGAGGCGGCGCGTGAGCAGATGGACGCGGATTCGCGAGAGCCGGACGACCCTTCGCTGGTGGCTGTTGCCGAGACCGCGCTGCGCGGCAAGGGAGTCGAGGCCGCGTTGGACCATTTCTCCCCGATGATCGTCGAGGCGCTCTCCATTGTCTCGGAGAATCGCGAGGGAGCGGCCGCGGAGCACGTCGCCATGTTCAAGACAGGTACAGGGGCTCTGCGAGACTCGCGCTTGGTAAGAGGCATTATCGTCAACAGGCGCGTTATCATGGATGACCTTCCCAACGACCTGAGCGATACCAAGATTGCATGCCTCGATGGGAATCTCAAGATCAGGGAACCCACCAGGGACGTCGAGATCAAGATTACCAATGCCGGTGAACTCGACTCATTCATAGAAGCAGAGCAGGAGCACAGGGGGGTAATAGCCCAGAGCATCATCGACAGCGGTGCGGGAACGGTCCTCTGCTCCGGAGAGATCGACAGAGATATTCTTCACCGCCTGGCGGACTCGGGCATACTCGCAGTCGGCGAGTTGGACTCTAGCGAGATACGCAACGCATCTGAGGCCCTAGGAGCGAGAATAGTCGACTCGCCATTGGATTTGGATAATACTGACCTCGGCCGTTGCGGCCATCTCTCATGGGAGAGGCGCCAGGCTTCGGACAGCGTAGAGGACGTAATCCGCATCGAGGGCTGCCCGAATCCGGCCGTCGTTACCATAGAGGTGGGTGGGGCCGGTGAGACTGGAACCGAGGAGGCCATCAGAGGGCTGCACGACTCCCTAAGGGCAACCTCATTGGCACTCGATGAGGATCTGCTACCTGGGGCGGGCTCTATCCATGCTAGGATGGCACACTCGGTCAGAAGCGCATCGCAGGCTCAGGGCGGTCGGGAGAGGCTCGCCATGGAGGCCTTTGCCAGGGCCCTCGAGACGATTCCAGCGACTTTGGCGGAAAACGGAGGCAACGATCCTCTGGATTGCGTGTTGGAACTCCGAGCCTCTGCAAGGGAGGGAGATGCTCCCGTGGGAATTTCCCCGGACGGCAAGACTTGGCAAGTCGATGGAGTCTGGCACCCCCGTTCTGTCATTGAGAACTCTCTCGTGTCCGCTTCTGAGACAGCGATGAGCATGCTCAGAATAGATCAGGTTATCTCAGCCCGAGGCGACTAGGGCGATAGACACGAACCATTCAAGGCCGCCGCACTGACGCATCGTCATGGTGTCGCCGCGAGCTCTGCTGAGCGTCTGGGACAAGTCAGGAATCGAGGACTTAGGAAGGGCTCTCGAAGGAATGGGCTGGGAGTTGCTGTCCACAGGCGGAACTGCAAACGCGCTCAGGGAATCGGGTATGGAAGTCGTGGAAGTGAGCGAAGACACCGGCCACCCGGAGGTCTTCGATGGGCGCCTCAAGACGCTTCATCCGGCTGTCCACGGGGGGATCCTCGCTCGTAGGAATCATGAGGATGACATGGCCACCCTCTCAGAACTAGGCTACGGGACAATCGACCTCGTTTGCGTCAATCTGTACCCCTTCGAAGCAACCGCAGCGCGCAACCCCCCGGCTAGCGATGCCGAACTAATCGAAATGATTGACATCGGCGGCCCGACCATGATACGCTCGGCTGCCAAGAACCACGCCGATGTGATTGTGCTTACACACCCCGACCAGTATGGGGACACCCTCTCCTCCCTATCGAAATCCGACGGCGACCCATCGGGGGTTGATCCCAGTTCGAGGAGAACCCTCGCCTTGGAGGCATACCAGAGGACGGCCGCCTACGACGCGGCGGTGTCCAACGAACTTGGTAGCCGATTCGCAGACGCAGACATCCCCTCGCGAATACACGTCGCTTCGGGACCTGGAACCGGGCTTCGCTACGGGGAGAACCCGCACCAACCCGCTTCGTTCTATCCGGAAGCAGGTGCGCCCTCGGGCCTCGCCGCGACGGTTCAGCACGCCGGCAAGCCACTATCCTACAACAACTACCTCGACCTAGACGGAGCCCTCAGAATTGCTCGCATGTTTTGCACGAGAAGCCGTTATGACATACCGGCACGCCATGCTTGCGTTATTGTCAAACACACGAATCCCTGTGGAGTCTCCCAAGATCTCTCTCAAGTCGGGGCCTGGGAGAACGCTTTGGCGAGTGACCCTGAGAGCGCATTTGGGTGCGTCATAGCGTTCAACGAACCAGTTAGGGCGGAGACAGCGGAGGCCATCGGCAGCCATTTCTTCGAGTGCATGATAGCACCCCGATACTTGCCAGAGGCACTTGAGATACTGTCTGCCAAGAAAAACAGAAGACTACTGTCCCTAGCGGAGTTCTCACCTCGTGAAGATGAGGTTCGTATTAGACAACTCGATGGAGGCTGGCTGGCCCAGGCCCAAGGCCCACCTAAAGATTGGCCATTCCCTCTCCATGAGCATCTGTGCGTTACAAAAAAGTCGATTACCACCGAAGAAGGCAATCTGGCGTATTTCGGCTGGAAAGTGTTAGCAGAGGTCAAGTCTAACGCGATTGTATTAGTCGCTGAGACCCAAACAGGATTCGCAACAGTAGGAGTTGGTCCGGGCCAGACCAGCAGGGTCGAGGCGGTTAGGATAGCGGCACGCAGGGCAGGGGAGCGAGCCGCAGGCTCGACGATGGTCTCAGACGCCTTCTTCCCGTTCCGCGATGGCATTGATGCGGCCAATGAGATTGGGGTCGCTACGGTGGTCCAGCCCGGTGGTTCGGTCAGGGATCAGGAGTCGATTGACGCGGCTAACGAGCACGGAATGGCGATGCTGTTCACCGGGGAGAGACTCTTTCTCCACTAGTGACCATTGCCTCACTTGGGCGACATCATCATACCCCAGATTCTGATGTCGATGCATGGCATCAGGATTCTCGGACCCGCCCAATACCTACGACGACATCGTCTCAGCGATAGGTAATACCCCCCTAATCCGCCTTAATCGCCTTACTGAAGGGCTGAGGACCTCTTCTGTATGGGTCAAGTTGGAGCGTTGCAACCCCGGTGGCTCGATCAAAGATAGGATAGCACTGCAGATGGTGCTCGAAGCCGAGTCAGAGGGACTTTTGAAATCCGGGGGGGCGATTGTCGAAGCGACCTCTGGAAATACCGGAATCGGACTGGCTATGGTTGCAGCGCAGAGGGGATATCGATGCATCTTCACCATTCCCGACAAGATGAGCGAGGAGAAGATCACACTGCTACGGGCCATAGGCGCAGAGGTGCATGTCTGCCCCACCGCGGTCGAGAAGGAGGACCCACGTTCCTATTACGAGGTGGCAGCACGCCTAGCCAAGGAGATACCCGGGGCTTGGTACCCAGATCAATACTCCCACCAAGCCAACCCGCTCGCTCACATGCTGTCAACCGGACCGGAGATTTGGGAGCAGACTCAAGGCAAGCTGACTCACTTCGTTGCCACCATGGGGACCGGGGGAACGATTTCTGGAACGGCCAGGGCACTCAAGGAGCTAGCTGATTCCAATGACTGCGCCGCGCCGAAGATTGTCGGCGTGGATGCGATGGGGTCCATTCTGAAGCAATGGTTCGAGGAAGGCACGATTGGGGTGCCTAGTACCTACAAGGTCGAGGGCTTCGGAGAGGACTTCATTCCCTCAGCCACCGACTTCTCGCTAATTGACGAGATTCACCAAGTCGACGACGGGACGTGCTTCCGCTGGTCCAGGGCACTTGCAAGGCAAGAGGGAATGTTCTGCGGCGGTTCCTGCGGCGGCGCGATTAAGGTGGCCATCGAGATTGCCGAGAGGGCGGAGGCCGCCGGCGAGGTAGCCGTGGTCGTAGCCATTCTGCCAGATGCTGGGAACCCATACCTATCCAAGTTCTACAATGACGATTGGCTATTGGATAATGGCTGGGACCCAAAGGACTGGGAGTGAGACCTTCAGGCCTTATCGAGGGCCTGCTCCAGGTCGGCGATGATGTCGTTTGCATCCTCAACC